>JAJYTY010000115.1:9048-11385 GCA_021792835.1 Pseudomonadota bacterium | reverse complement strand
CTGCGGCTGACCGCGCTGGGCCCCTTCGGCGCGCGCCGCGCCGGCGACCTGTCGGGCGGCATGCGCCAGAAGCTCGGGCTGGCCTGCGCCTTGCTGCGCCAGCCGCGGCTGCTGCTGCTCGACGAGCCGACGGTGGGCGTGGACCCGATCTCGCGCCGCGAGCTGTGGCAGATCATCCGCGACATGCGCGGGCGCGGCACCAGCGTGCTGGTGAGCACCGCCTACCTGGACGAGGCACGGTGGTGCGATCACATCGTGCTGCTGCAGCAGGGACGGCTGCTGGGGCAGGGCGCGCCACACGACTTCGAGGCCCCGCTGCGCGGTCGCTGCCACTTCGTGCGCAGCGACCCGGCCGCACGCCGGCGCCTGCAGCGCGAGCTGCAGCAGCGTCCCGGGGTGATCGACGCGCTGCTCGCCGACGACGGCGTTCGCGTGGTGCTGGAGCCCGGGGCCAGCCCCGGCGGCGACGGCCACGCCTGGGCGCCGCGCGAGCCGGTGTTCGAGGACGCCTTCGTCGTGGCGCTGCGGCGCCAGCGCGACGCGCCGCCGCCGCAGCAGCCGGCACCCGCGCCAGTCCCCGCGCAGCCGCCTGGGGCCACGGCGGCCGCGGCGCCTGCGCCGACCGTGATCGAAGTGCATGGGCTGCGGCGCAGCTTCGGCGACTTCGTCGCCGTGCGCGACATCGACTTCGAGGTTCGCCGCGGCGAGGTGTTCGGGCTGCTCGGCGCCAACGGCGCCGGCAAGAGCACCACCTTTCGCATGCTGTGCGGACTGTTGTCGCCCAGCGCCGGCAGCTTGCGCGTGGCCGGCGAGGACATGCTGCACGCGTCGGCGCGGGCGCGCCAGCGCATCGGCTACGTCGCACAGCGTTTCGCCCTGTACGCGAACCTGACGGTCTCGCAGAACCTGGAATTCTTCGCCTCGGCCTACGGCCTGCGCGGCCCGGAGCGCCGCGAGCGCCTGCGCTGGGCGCGCGAACAATTCGAGCTGGATGCGGTGGCGCGCAGCGGCGCCGCCGAGCTGGCGCAGGGCTACCGCCAGCGTCTCGCGCTGGCCTGCGCGCTGATGCACAGGCCGGACGTGCTGTTTCTCGACGAACCGACCTCGGGGGTCGACCCACTGGCGCGGCGCGAGTTCTGGCAGCGCATCAATGCGCTGGCCGACGAGGGCGTGACGGTGCTGGTGACGACCCACTTCATGGACGAGGCCGAGTATTGCGACCGCCTGGTGCTGATGTCGCTGGGCGAGATCCTGGCCAGCGGCACCCCGCTGGAGATCCGGCGGCTCGCCGGCACGCCGAGGCAGCCGATGCCGGACATGTCGGAAGCCTTCATCGAGCTCGTGCAGGCCCACGAGGCCGGGCTGCGGAGGTCGCGGTGAATCGCCGACGCCTGGCCGGACTGATGCGCAAGGAGGCGCTGCAGATCCTGCGCGACCCCTCGGCCATCGCCATCGCCTTCGTGCTGCCGGTGGTGCTGCTGCTGATCTTCGGCTACGGAGTCTCGCTGGATGCGCGACACGTCCCGGTGGCGGTGGTGGTGGAGCGGCCGAGCCCGCAGACCGAATCCTTCGTCGCCGGGCTGCGCGGCTCGGCGCAGTTCGCTCCGCGTGAATACGCCGACGCCGGGCAAGCCCGGCGTGCGCTGCTGGCCGGACGCGTGCGTGCCATCGTGCAGCTGCGCACGGACTTCGGCCGTCGCGTGCTCGACGGCCGCGGCGCCGAGGTCGGAGTGTGGATCGACGGGGTCGACGCCAACACCGCGCGCATCGTGCAAGGCTACCTGCAGGGCATGTGGCAGAACTGGTTGCGCCTGCAGGCGCAATCCCGGGGAGGCAGCCTGCGCCAGCCGGTGAGTGCGCAGGAGCGCATCTGGTTCAACCCGGCGCTGCGCAGCCGCGACTTCCTGGTGCCCGGGCTGATCGCCGTCATCATGACCCTGATCGGAGCGCTGCTGACGGCCCTGGTGGTCGCGCGCGAATGGGAGCGCGGCACCATGGAGGCGCTGATGGCGACCCCCGTCACCATGGACGAGATCCTGCTGGGCAAGCTGCTGCCGTATTTCGTGCTGGGCATGGGCGGCATGCTGCTGTCGGTGGCGATGGCGCGCTGGATGTTCCTGGTGCCGCTGCGCGGCAGCGTGCTGCTGCTGGTGGCGTGCGCGGCCCTGTTCCTGCTGAGCGCGCTGGGCATGGGCCTGTTGATCTCGACCTTGTCGCGCAGCCAGTTCGTGGTCGCGCAGGTCGCGGTGATCTCCACCTTCCTCCCGGCCTTCCTGTTGTCGGGGTTCATTTTCGACATCGGATCGATGCCACCGATCGTGCAGCTGATCACCCACG
>JAJYTY010000115.1:0-9038 GCA_021792835.1 Pseudomonadota bacterium | reverse complement strand
TGTCCATATTGCACACCCTGTTCCTGGCCGGGGACATCCAGGGGGTGCTGCTGGGCAACAGCGCCGCGCTCGCGGCGATGGCCGCGCTGTTCTTCGGCGCCGCCCGATTGCGCTCGCGCAAGCGCCTGGACTGAAGCTTCCATGTTCGAACGCATCGCCGCCCTCATCAGGAAGGAATTCCTCGCGCTGTTGCGCGACGCGGCCAGCCGCGCGGTGCTGATCGGTCCGCCGCTGGTGCAGCTGATGGTGTTCGGCTACGCGGCCACCTTCGACCTGAACCACGTCCGGTACGCGGTGTACGACCAGGACGGCGGTCGCGCCGCGCGCCAGCTGTTGGCGCGCTTCGACGGCAGCGGCGAATTCGTGCGCGTGGGCACGCTGCAATCACCGCTGCAGGTGCGCCGCTGGATCGACGAGCGCCGCGTCCTGCTGGTGCTGCACGTCGGCCCGGACTTCTCCAGCCGCCTGCTGTCCGGGCGCGGCGCGCAGTTGCAGGTGCTGATCGACGGGCGCGACTCCAACACCGCGGCCATCGTGCAGGCAGACGTCAACGGCGTGCTGCAGGAATTCGACGACGAATGGGCTGCCACGCACGGCTGGCCGGCCAGCCCCGCGCGACTGCGCATGCGATCCTGGTTCAACCCGGATCTGCAGTCGAGGTGGTTCATCGTGCCCGGGATCGTGGCGCTGCTGATGCTGGTGATCACCTTGCTGGTCACCGGCCTGTCGGTGGCGCGCGAGCGCGAGCTCGGCACCTTCGACCAGTTGCTGGTGACCCCGCTGGGGTCGGCCGAGATCCTGCTGGGCAAGTCGATCCCCGGGGTGCTGATCGGGGGCTTCGAAGGCGGCGTCACGGCCATGCTGGCGGTGTACTGGTTCCACGTGCCGTTCACCGGCAGCGTGCTGGCACTGGGCCTGGGCATGTTCGTGTTCCTGCTCGCGGCGGTCGGCGTGGGCCTGAGCATCTCGTCGGTCGCGCGCACCCAGCAGCAGGCGCTGCTTGGGGTGTTCCTGTTCATGGTGCCGGCGGTCATCCTGTCCGGCTTCGCCACGCCCATCGCGAACATGCCGGTCGCGGTGCAGTGGCTCACACTGCTCAACCCGATGCGCTACTTCCTGGTCATCGTGCGCGGCAGCTTCCTGCAGGGCGCGGGGGTTGCACAGCTGCTTCCGCAGTACCTGCCGCTGGCGCTGATCGCCGGCGTCGGTCTGGGCACCGCGACCTGGCTTTTCAGGCGCCGCCGGCAGTGATGCGCTCGCGGCGGGCAGCGCCGGCGGTGCTCAGCCCCGCAGCGCGACCCAGGCCAGCGACAGCAACAGGCTCAAGCCCAGCCAGCCCGCCGCCGGCAGCATCGAGCGGCGGCGCGACAGCGCCAGCGCGTAGCCCGCCTTCAACAGGTTGTTGCTGCCGGAGGCGATCAGCACCGCGTGGATCACGGCCGTGTCGCTCACCTGGAAATGTCCTGCGAGCAGCGACAGCACGAAGGGGTCGATGTCGCTGAAGCCCACGAGGAAGGCCAGCGCGTTGAGCCCGCCCACACCGAAGCGCGTGGTCACGAAATCCGTCAGCGCGGCGAAGAACACGAACAGCGCGGCGAACACGAAGGCCACCGGCAGGTCCAGCGGGTTGCGCGAGTCCAGTCGAGGTGCCGCCGCGGCGGCGGAGTCGCCACGGCGGCGCCACAGCGCCCAGGTCACCGCCAGGCTCAGCGCGCACAGCACGCCGAAGGGCGCCGCCAGGCGCAGCGCTGCGTCGAGGTGCCCGAGCAGTGCGATCAGCAGCCACAGGCGCAGGTACATCATCGCCGTGGCCAGCACCGTCGCGGCCGGAGCCTGCGCGGCCAGTGCGGCGTCCTGCCGCGCCTGGCGCGCCAGCACCACCGTCGCCGCGGTGCTCGAGTACACCCCGCCGAGCAGCCCGGTGAGCAGCGTGGAGGCCTTCGGGAACAGGTAATTGTGGGCGAGGTAGCCGGCATAGGAGATCGCCGAGATCAGCACCACCGCCATCCACACCTTGGAGTAGGTGATCTGGCGCAGCCCGGGGATCGGAGTGTCCGGCAGCAACGGCAGCACGAGCCCGGCGATGATCAGGAACTTGGCCAGCGTGACGCCCTCGGATACCGGCATCGCATCGGAGATGCGGCGGATCAGGGGTTTCTCGGCCAGCATCGCGATGGCGACGATCAGCACCGCCGCGGGCATCCACTGCGGCTGTGTCTGCACCAGCGGTCCGAGCGCGTAGGCCAGCAGCGCGATCATGCCCGGAAGCAGCGCGCCACCGCCGCTGCCCGCGTGCTCGCCGCGCGCCAGGTCGACCGCCAGCCAGACAGCCAGCGCGAGCAGGCCGCCGAGGTACAGGCCGCGCGGCCGTGAACCGTCGAGCAGCCACAGCACGAAGCCCGCGGCGCCGATCAGGGTCAGCGTGCGCGTGGTGCCGAAGCCCACGCCCTCGTCCTGCGCACGGCGGTAGCTGTGCAGTTCCAGCCCGAGCACGAAGGACAGCACCGTGGTCGCGCCGAACTGCAGCAGCAGCGCCGGAACGGCCCCGTTCATCGTGCGCCGGCCGGCTTCACGCCGCCTCCATGCCGGCCGCGGCGGCTTGCGCCGACGCGTCGCAGGCTTGCAGCGCCTGCAGCGCCATCACGGCTTCCTCGTCGGTCGGCAGCACCAGCACCGGTACGCGGCTGGCGGTACCGGACACCAGTCCCTGGCCGGACTCGTTGGCCGCGGCGTCGAGTTCCACGCCCAGCCAGCCCAGGCGTTGCGCGATGGCGGCGCGGATCGGCGCCTGGTGCGTGCCGATGCCGCCGGTGAACACCAGCGCGTCGAGTCCGCCGATGCTCGCCGCGGTGGCGCCGACATGGCGCACCACCGACGCGACGAACAGGTCCACCGCCTGGCGCGCGCGCTCGTCGGTGCTGCCCAGCAGGTCGCGCATGTCGGAGCTGGTCTCGGAGACCCCGAGCAGCCCGCTCTCGTGGTAGAGCATGTCGGAGATCTGGCGCGCGGTGAGCCGGTCATGCTGCATCCAGCGCAGCAGCAACCCGGGGTCGATGGTGCCGCAGCGCGTGGACATCACCAGCCCGTCGAGCGCGGTGAAACCCATCGAGGTGCTGACGCTGCGCAGCTCGCGCATCCCGCACAGGCTCGCGCCGCTGCCGAGGTGCGCGACCACCACGCAAGCCTGCGCGCGCTGCCCGAGCAGCGCGGGCAGGCGCCGCGCCACCGCGTCGAAGGACAGCCCGTGGAAGCCGTAGTGCTGGTAGCCGCGGTCATGCCAGCGCCGGGGGATCGCGTAGCGCCGCTCGGCATCGGCGTGTCCGGCGTGGAAGGCGGTGTCGAAGCACGCCACCTGCGCCGCGTCCGGCAGCGCCTGGCGGGCTGCGCGTACTCCGTCGAGTCCGGGGCCCTGGTGCAGCGGCGCCAGCGAGGCCAGGCGCTTGAGTTCGGTCTCCACACGATCGTCGATGCGCACCGCGCGCGTGTGCCGCAGCCCGCCGTGCACGATGCGATGGGCGACGATGGCCGGCCTGTCCAGGCCGAGGTCGCGCTGGATCCATTCGATCAGCCACGCCGTCTCGGCTCCGATGTCGCCTCGCGCCGCTCCCGGGGTGAGGTCGCGAGGCGCCTGCCCGGCGAGCTCGTAGCGCATCCGCGGGTGTCCGTCGTGCAGCTCGATCTCACCGCGTAGCAGCGGCACCGGCAGGCTGCCGTAGTCCCAGCCGGCGTCGCGCTCGAAGCAGGCGAACTTCAAGCTCGACGAGCCCGCGTTGATGCTCAGCAGGGCATTGCCGGACGGGAGGGGCTGCGTGAGGGGTCCGTTCACTTCCAGGGCTCCGTGGCGGGTTCAGCGCTGCAGCACATATTCACCGGGCGCCTCGCCCAGCCCTGCGGCGCCGCGCACGCCCAGCTGCGGCGGATCCCGGGGTGGCGAGCTGTGCGCGGCCAGCCAGGCCGACCAGCGCGGCCACCACGAGCCTTCCTCCCGCTGCGCCTGCTGCAGCCAGTGCTGCGGGTCGAGATAGGGCCTGCCGGGTTGGCGTATGGCCCAGTGGTAATGGCGCCCGGCGTGTCCGGGTTCGCTGACGATTCCGGCATTGTGCCCTCCGGTGGTCAGCACGAAGGTGATTTCCGTGTGCGCCAACAGGTGGATCTTGTACACCGAGCTCCACGGCGCGACGTGATCGGTCTCGGTACCGACGACGAACCACGGCTGCGGCGCGTCCTCCACGCTCACCGCCTGGCCGTCGACCCGCCAGCGACCCTCGGCGAGGTCGTTGTTCAGGTACATGCCGCGCAGGTACTCGCTGTGCATGCGGTAGGGCATGCGCGTGGCGTCGGCATTCCACGCCATCAGGTCGTTCGGGGGGCGGCGCTGCCCCATCAGGTAGTCGCGCGTGATGCGCGACCAGATCAGGTCGTAGGAGCGCAGCATCTGGAAGGCGCCAGCCATCTGCGTCGTGTCCAGGTAGCCCTGCGCCCACATCATGTCCTCGAGGAAGCTGACCTGGCTGTCGTCGATGAACAGCGACAACTCGCCCGGCTCCGTGAAGTCCACCTGCGAGGCCAGCAGGCTCAGCGTGGCCAGCCGGCGGTCCCCGCGCGCACCCAGCACCGCCGCGGCGATCGCCAGCAGCGTGCCGCCAAGGCAGTAGCCGGCCGCGTGCACCGGCACCGGACCGCAGATGCGCTGCACCATCTCCAGCGCCGCCAGCGGGCCGTGCTCCAGGTAGTCGTGCATGCCCAGGTCGCGGTCCTCGCCACCCGGGTTCTTCCACGAGATCATGAACACGGTGTGGCCCTGGCCGACCAGGTAACGCACCAGCGAGTTGTGCGGCGACAGGTCCAGGATGTAGTACTTCATGATCCACGCCGGGACGATGAGCACCGGCTCGGGGTGCACGGCGCCGGTGCTCGGCGCGTACTGGATCAGTTCGGCCAGGTGGTTGCGCATCACCACCCGGCCCGGGGTCGCTGCGACCTGCTGCCCCGGCACGAAGCCCTCGGTCCCGGCAGGCGCGGCCCCGCTGGCCAGACGCTGGAGATCGTCGCGCAGGTAGCCCATGCCCTGCAGCAGGTTGTTGCCGGCGCTCTGCAGCGTGAGGTCCAGCACCTCGGGGTTGGTGAGCAGCAGGTTGTTCGGCGCCATCGTGTCCAGCAGCTGGCGCGCGGTGAAGGAGACCACCTGTTCGTGGTGCTTCGACACTCCGCGCACGCCCGTGGTCGCCTGCTGCCACCACGCCTGCTGCAACAGGAAGGCCTGCTGCAAGAGGTTGAAGGGCATGCGCTGCCAGCCCGGGTCACGAAAGCGCCGGTCGCGGTCCTCGGTGGGGACGCAGCACGCAGGGTCGGCCTCGCCACGGTGGTGCTGCATGGCCTGCGCGACGTAATTGACATACAGGCCCGCCATGCGCGCGGCTTCGCCGGCGAGTTCCAGGCGCTTGCCGGGGGAGGACATCAGATGGCCCCACCAATCGGCCGCCGCCAGTCCCAGCGAGGCGGGCGACAGCCCCAGCGTGCGCCGCGCCTGTAGCGCGTGCGCGGCACGATCGATCAGCGTGGCGATGCCGGCATCGGGACGCGGCGGGGGCTTCGGCGACGGGCGCGCCAGGGTCTGGCCGGGCGGCGCCACGGACTGTGCCGCAGGCGCCGCCGCGGGGGTGGACATCGCCGCGACGGCGGCAGGATCCGGATTCGTCCCCGCAGCGCCGCGCCCGCGGCGTGCCGGCGTCGTGGGGGAGGCCTGCGCCACGCGACGCGCACGCCCGGGATCCGAGGACTGAGGGTTCATCGCGCTCTCCCCGGGCCGGCTGGCCCAGACATGCCGTATTTGTAATGCTGCGCCGCGCCAGGCGGCTTGATGCGCATCAAGCCGGTGCCCGCCGGGGCAGCGACGGCGGCACCGGGGCAGGGCCGGCGAAGGGCTGCCCGGCGGACCTCGCGTGCATGCACAATAGCGGGTTGCCAGGAGCCCGGCCCGCGCAGGCCTGTGCGCCGCGCCCCGCGGCTCCATTCATCTCCAGGGAATCGTTCATGCGAATCACCGTCATCGGCGCGGGCTATGTCGGCCTCGTCACAGCGGCCTGCTTTGCCGACGTGGGCAACACCGTCGTGTGCGTGGAGCGCGACTCCGGCCGCATCGACGCGCTGCGCCGGGCGCAGGTGCCTTTCTACGAGCCGGGCCTGAGTGATCTGGTGGAACGCAACGCGCAGGCCGGGCGCATGCGTTTCGTGCCGGAGCTGCAGCAGGGGCTCGACGGCGCGCAGGTGTGCTTCATCGCCGTCGGCACGCCGCCGCTGCCCACCGGCCAGGCCGACATGAGCCAGGTGCGCGAGGCCGCAGCGCAGATCGGGCGCTGCGTCAGCGGGCCGCTGGTGGTGGTGCAGAAGTCCACCGCGCCGGTCGGCACGGTGGCCATGGTGCAGGGGGTCATCGACCAGGAGATGGCCGCGCGCGGCGCGCAGCACTGGGTGCGCGTGGTCAGCAATCCCGAATTCCTCAAGGAAGGCTCGGCGATCGAGGACTTCACGCGCGGTGACCGCATCGTGCTGGGCAGTCGCGACGAACGCGCGGTGGCCGTGATGCGCGAGCTGTACCGCCCCTTCAACCGAAACCATGAAAAGATCATGGTGATGGATCCGGCCAGTTCCGAACTGACCAAGTACGCCGCCAACACCATGCTGGCCACGCGCATCTCGTTCATGAACGAGCTGGCGCGTCTGGCGGAGGCGGTGGGTGCCGACATCGAGCAGGTGCGCCTGGGCATGGGGGTGGACCACCGCATCGGCAGCCACTTCCTGTATGCCGGCGCCGGCTACGGGGGGTCGTGCTTTCCGAAGGACGTCAAGGCGCTGGCCTTCATGGCCCGCGAGGCCGGGCTGCACGCCGAGCTGACCGAGGCCGTGGATGCGGTGAACCAGCGCCAGAAGCAGCGCCTGTTCGAGAAGATCGCCGCGCACTTCGCCGCCGACGGACTGCGCGGCAAGACCTTCGCCGTGTGGGGCCTGGCCTTCAAGCCCAACACCGACGACATGCGCGACGCACCCTCCATCGATCTCGTCGAGGCGCTGCTGGCGGCCGGCGCGCGGGTGCGCGCCTTCGACCCGGTGGCCATGGAATCGGCGCGCCGCCTGTGGTCCGCGCGCGAGGGCCTGCAGCTGGTGGGCGACACGCAAGCCGCGCTCGACGGCGCCGACGCGCTGGTCGTGGTCACCGAGTGGCTGGCCTTCCGGTCGCCGGACTTCGAGCAGCTGGCGCAGCGCCTGAAGGCGCGCGTCGTGTTCGACGGGCGCAACCTCTGGGACCCGAGCGCCGTGCGCGCCGCCGGCCTGCAGTATTACGGCATCGGCCGCGGCTGAGGCACACCTTCGGCACGGCCGTGCGGTGCGTGTGCAGGGGAGCCCAGGCGCTGCGCGCTACCCCTCGAGTGGGCCGTGCGGCACGCTCAGTACCGGCGCGAAGCCCCCGCCCGGGGTGCGGAAGTTCGTCGTCTGGCCCTGGTACAGGCGCGCGCTGAACCACTGCACGCGGCCTTCATAGGCGTAGGCACGCAGGTCGAACTTCAGCGGGGCCTGCTGGGCGCCGAGATGCCGCAGCCCCGGTGGTTGCAGGCGCTGTGCGACGAAGCCGCCGCCGCGAATGTGCTCCCATACCGCGCGGGTGAGCTTGGCTCCGCGGTACGCTGCGCGCGCGCCGAAGCCGCCCCAGGGCTTGAAGAACCAGTCGCGTCGCTGCTCCCACAAGGCCTGCGCGTTGTCGGGGCCGACCACCAGGGTCCGTGGGACGTGCTGCTGCAGCAGTCGTGCGGCGGACTCGTCCAGACCCATCGCGCGCAGTTGCGGCGCGTCGCACAGCAGCGCCAGGTTGCGCTTGTCGGCCAGCAGCGCATGCGCGCGCGGATGCGGCGTGAGCACCGCCAGGTCCTGCTCCCAGGCCTGGCGCAAGGCGCGCTGCGACTCGCCTTCGAGCGCGAAATCCGTGAGCCGGTTGTAGACCATGTCCACCACCTCGTCGTGCAGCCACAGCCTCCCGCCCTCGCAGCGCAGTTCGCGCGGATCGGCGATGCGCGCGTGCAGCCCTGCGCGTTCGAGCAGCCTGATGTACAGCCGGAACTCCGCGTACAGGTACTGCTGCATCGGATGTTCGTCGACGATGGCGATCAGGCGCGGGAGCCCGCCGCGCCCGGCAGCGTGCCATTCCTGCAGGAACATGCGCAGCACCTCGTCCTCGAAGGCCGCGGCGGACTCGGCGCCCGGCACCAGCTCGCGCATCGCCTCGCAGCAGGCCTGCTGCGCACGCGCCAGCGCCGACGACAGCAGGGCGCCGCCCGGATTGGTGTTGACCTCGATCAGGTGCAGCGCCCCCGCCTCCAGATGAAAGTCCAGCCCGAGGAACAACCCCGGCTGCGCCACCTCATGCCGCGCGGCGGGCGGCGCATAGCGCAGCACGCACTGCTGCCACGCCGGCAGCCGGCTCGTCGCGTGCAGCGCCGCGGCGACCTCGCGCATGCGCTGCAGCCACGTCGCGTCGACGAACACCGGCAGCGCCGAGAACAGGTGCGGGTTGCGCTCGCGCACCAGTTCGTACAACCCCGGCTCGCCCAGCTCGACTTCCAGCGCGTGGCGCAGGCGGCGCGTATCCAGGCTGAGGCAGGCGCAGTCGCGGTTCCACTCCAGCATGCCGGGCAGGGTTTCAGGATGGGGCGCCATCGACATGCACCTGCAGCCACCATTCGAACAAGGCGGCATGCCACAGCTTGGAGCCGCGAATGCGCGTGAAGTGCTCGCTAGCCTGCGGGCGCCGCAGCAGTTCGCCGAGGTAATCGGCCTGGTACAGCCCGCGCTCGCGGCAGGCCCGGCTGTGCAGCAGCTCGCGCATCAGATCCAGGAAGGGCCCCTGCACGCGGTGCAGCGCCGGCACCGGGAAGTAGCCCTTCGGGCGGTCGATCACCGCGTCGGGGATGAGTCCGCGCGCAACCGCCTTCAGCGGATACTTGCCGCCCTCGCGCAGGCGCAGCGACGGCGGCATCGACGCGGCC
>JAJYTY010000114.1 GCA_021792835.1 Pseudomonadota bacterium | reverse complement strand
GGTCAGTACCCGATGGCCCAGCGCGGACAGCGCGCGCGCATGACGTCCGCGCCCGCAGGCCAGGTCCAGGACCTGCGCGTGGGCGCGCAGCAGCGGCGCGAAGCGCATCACCCACGGCGAGGCTTGCGCCGGCCGCGCGGCGTCGGGCGAGGGGCTTCGCAGCCCGGGTGATTGCGGAGGCAATGTCGGCATGGGGCACTGGTGCGGCAATGCGGATTCAAGCACAGGCGCGCGCTGCGCGTGAGTCCCGCGTTCGCGATTGCGGGCTTGCACCCGGCCGAGCCGGCGCCGCGCTCTAGAATCACCGGCTGCCGCGCGGATCGCATGCCGCGCGCGTCCTGTCAAGGTCCGCGACCTCGTCGCATGCCCTGCCCGCTTTTTGGGCATCGGTGATCCGGGCCGCATGAAACCTGGGTTCGGCAGCGCTCGCGGGGCAGGCTTTCCCCATCCGGTGGGGATAAATGAGCCGGCTTCGCGAGCTGTACGCGAGGGCCGCGGGTTGTCCACATTTCTCGAGTCTTATCCACAAGCGCCGATGGGAACATCCAAGCGAGCGAGCTACAGCGAAGCGTCGATCCGCGTGCTCAAGGGGTTGGAGCCGGTGAGGCAACGGCCCGGCATGTACACCTCCACCGCGAACCCGCTGCACATCATCCAGGAAGTGATCGACAACTGCGCCGACGAGGCGCTGGCTGGTCATGCCACACGCATCGACGTCATCGTGCATTCCGACGGCAGTGTCACCGTGCAGGACGACGGGCGGGGCATCCCGGTGGGACTGCATCCCGAAGAGGGCATTGCGGTGGTCGAGCTGGTGTTCACGCAGTTGCACGCGGGCGGCAAGTTCGACAAGCTCGAGGCGGGCGCGGCCTACCGCTTCTCCGGCGGACTGCACGGCGTCGGCGTCAGCGTCACCAACGCGTTGTCGAGCCGCCTGGAGGTCGAGGTGCATCGCGACGGCCAGGCCAGCGTACTGGGCTTCGCCGACGGCGCGCCGGTGAAGGCCCTGCACAGCAGGGCGCTGGCGCGCGGCGAGGCGCGCAACGGCACGCGGGTGCGCGCGTGGCCCGACCCGCGCTATTTCGAGTCGCCGCAGTTGCCGCTGGCCGAGCTGGCGCACCTGCTGCGCAGCAAGGCGGTGCTGCTTCCCGGGCTCAGCGTGCGCATGCACGTGGAAAAGACCGGCGAGACCCAGGAGTGGCGCTATGAACTGGGGCTGCGCGGCTATCTGCAGCAGGCGCTGGGCGACACGCCGGTGCTGCTCGAGTTCGAGGGGCAGGGCGCCGCCCAGGAGCAGACCGAGGGTTTCGCGGCCGGCGAGGGCGCGGACTGGTGCGTGGCCTTCAGCAGCGAGGGCAGCGTGCTGCGCGAGTCCTACGTGAACCTGATCCCGACCCCGGCCGGCGGCACCCACGAGGCGGGGTTGCGCGAGGGCCTGTTCCAGGCCGTCAAGGGCTTCATCGAATTGCACGCGCTGGCGCCGAAGGGGCTGCGCCTGCTGCCGGAGGACGTGTTCTCGCGCGCCTCCTTCGTGTTGTCGGCGAAGGTGCTGGACCCGCAGTTCCAGGGGCAGATGAAGGAGCGCCTGAACAGCCGCGACGCGGTGCGCCTGGTCTCGGGCTTCGTGCGGCCCGCGCTGGAATTGTGGCTGGGCCGGCATGTCGAGCAGGGCCGCGCGCTGGCCGAGCTGGTGATCGCGCAGGCGCAAAGCCGCCAGCGCGCAGCGCAGCGCGTCGAGCGGCGCAAGGGTTCGGGCATCGCGGTGCTGCCCGGCAAGCTCACCGATTGCGAGAGTCGCGACACCTCGCGCAACGAGCTGTTCCTGGTCGAGGGGGATTCGGCCGGCGGCTCGGCGAAGATGGGGCGCGACAAGGAGTTCCAGGCGGTGCTGCCGCTGCGCGGCAAGGTGCTCAATTCGTGGGAGGTCGAACGCGACCGCCTGTTCGCGAACCAGGAGATCCACGATATCGCGGTAGCCATCGGGCTGGACCCGCACGGGCTGCACGACGAAGTCGATCTGTCCGGGCTGCGCTACGGCAAGATCTGCATCCTCAGCGACGCCGACGTCGACGGCTCGCACATCCAGGTGCTGCTGCTGACCCTGTTCCTGCGGCATTTCCCGCAACTCGTGCAACGCGGCCACGTGTATGTCGCGCGCCCGCCGCTGTACCGGGTGGACGCGCCGGCGCGCGGCAGGAAGCCGGCGGCCAAGCTGTATGCGCTGGACGACGGCGAGTTGCAGGCCATCTGCGACCGCCTGCGCAAGGACGGCGTGCGCGACGGGGCCTGGAGCGTGTCGCGCTTCAAGGGCCTGGGCGAAATGAGCGCCGAGCAGTTGTGGGAGACCACGCTGAACCCCGACACGCGGCGCCTGCCGCAGGTGGGCTTCGGTTCCTTCGGCAGCGAGGCCACGGCCGAGCTGTTCACGCACCTGATGGGCAAGGGCGAGGCGCAGGCGCGGCGCGAACTGATGGAAACCTTCGGCGACCGCATCGAGGTCGACGTCTGATGCGGCACCACGCGCGGCGCAGCCCCTCGGCGGGTCGCCGCGCCGCGCGCCTGTCGCCCTGAATCTCCGAGTACGAGTCGATGACCCCTTCCGAATCGCAGACGCCCGGCCGCGAGCCGGGTTCCGACACCGCCGACCTGTTCGCCGCCGCCGCGGTGGAGGACGGCGACGCGCTGGCGCTGGCCGATTACGCGCGCCAGGCCTACCTGGATTACGCCATCTCGGTGGTCAAGGGGCGCGCGCTGCCCGACGTGTGCGACGGCCTCAAGCCGGTGCAGCGTCGCATCCTGTACGCGATGGACCGCATGGGCCTGGGTGCCGGCTCGCGCCCGGTGAAATCGGCGCGCGTGGTCGGCGACGTGCTGGGCAAGTTCCACCCGCATGGCGACCAGGCCGCCTACGACGCGCTGGTCAGGCTCGCGCAGGATTTCGCGCAACGCTATCCGCTGATCGACGGCCAGGGCAACTTCGGCTCGCGCGACGGCGACGGCGCCGCCGCGATGCGCTACACCGAGGCGCGGCTGACCCCCATCGCGCGTCTGCTGCTGGAGGAAGTCGACCAGGGCACGGTGGACTTCCAGCCCAACTACGACGGCTCCACGCTGGAGCCGCGGCTGCTGCCGGCGCGTCTGCCGATGCTGCTGCTCAACGGCGCCAGCGGGATCGCCGTCGGCATGGCCACCGAGATCCCGTCGCACAACCTGCGCGAGGTCGCGCAGGCCTGCGTGGCGCTGCTGAAGAAGCCGTCGACCACGCTCGACGAACTCCTGCAGCTGATGCCGGGGCCCGATTTCGCCACCGGCGGGCAGGTGATCAGCAGCGCCGCCGAATTGCGCGCCGCGTACGCCGGCGGTCGCGGCAGCCTGAAGGTGCGGGCACGCTGGAAGGTCGAGGAACTGGCGCGCGGGCAATGGCAGCTGGTGGTGCACGAATTGCCTCCGGGCAGCTCGGCGCAGCGCGTGCTGCAGGAGATCGACGAACTCACCGACCCGAAGCCCAAGGCGGGCCGCAAGTCGGTCAGCGCCGAGCAGCAGCAACTGCGCCAGACCGTGCTGGCGGTGCTCGACGGCGTGCGCGACGAGTCCGGGCGCGAGGCCTCGGTGCGCCTGGTGTTCGAGCCCAAGAGCTCGCGCACCGCGGTGGACGAGCTGGTCGCGGTGCTGCTGTCGACCACCAGCCTGGAGACCAGCGTCGCGCTGAACCTGGTGATGATCGGCGCCGACGGCAAGCCGCGGCAGAAGTCGCTGCTCGACATCGTGCACGAATGGACCGGCTTCCGGCTGCTCACGGTGCGCCGGCGCAGCGCGCACCGCCTGCAGCAGGTGGACGAGCGCCTGCATATCCTCGAAGGCCGGCGCGCGGTGCTGCTCAACATCGACGAGGTGATCCGCATCATCCGCGAGAGCGACGAGCCGAAGCCGGCGCTGATGCAGCACTTCCGGCTCAGCGAGCGCCAGGCCGAGGACATCCTGGAGATCCGGCTGCGCCAGCTGGCGCGCCTGGAGGCGATCCGCATCGAGCAGGAGATCGCGCGCCTGCAGGACGAGCGCACGGAGCTGCGCACCCTGCTCGACGACGAGAAGGCGCTGCGCCGGCGCGTCATCAAGGAGATCGAGGCCGACGCACGCCAGCATGGCGACGAGCGGCGCACCCTGCTGCAGGAGCAAAGCCGCGCCTCGCTGGAGTTGCGCGTTCCGGACGAGCCGGTCACGGTGGTCGTCTCGCGCATGGGCTGGCTGCGCGCGATGAAAGGGCACGGACTGGACCTGGCGACGCTGGGTTTCAAGCCGGGTGATGCGCTGCTCGAGGCCTTCGCCTGCCGCAGCACCGACACGCTGTGGGTGCTGGGCAGCGACGGCCGCGCGTACAGCCTGGCCGTGGCGCAGCTTCCCGGCGGGCGCGGCGACGGCCTGCCGGTGACCCGTTTCATCGAGCCGCCGGCCGGCACCGCGCCGGCGCACTACTGGTGCGGCGCCGCCGACACCCCCTTGCTGCTGGTGGGCAGCGGGGGCTACGGCTTCATCGCCGCGGCCGAGGGCCTGAGCAGCCGGCAGCGCGCCGGCAAGACCTTCGTCACGCTGGAGCCGGGCGAGGCGCCGCTGGCCCCGCAGGCGCTGCGCCGCGTCGACGCGCAGGGTGCGCAGGCGCAGGCGCGACAGCTCGCGGTGCTGGACAGCGAGGGGCGGCTGCTGGTGTTCGGGCTCGACGAGTTGCGCGAGCTGCCGCGCGGCGGGCGGGGCCTGCAGTTGATGGCGCTGCAGCCCGGGCAGGCGGTGGTGGCGGCGATTGCGCTGTTCGATGGCGACGCGCTGGAGTTCGGCGGCAGCGGCCGCGGCGGCAAGCCGCGCAGCCAGCTGCTGAGCGCGCGCGCGCTGCAGGAGTTCGTGGGCAGGCGAGCCCGCCGCGGCAAGCCGGTGGCGGGTTTCAAGGCCGAATCGATGCGCCGCGCCGCCTGAAGGCCAACCGGGGCGACCCGGGGCGACCCGGCGCGCGCGGGTTCAGGCGCGCAGCTGCACGATCAGCTCGATCTCCACCGCCGCCCCCAGCGGCAGTTGCGCCACGCCGAAGGCGCTGCGCGCATGCTGCCCGGCGGCGCCGAACACCTCGCCGAACAGTTCCGATGCACCGTTGATCACCAGGTGCTGCTCGGTGTAGTCGGCGCTCGAGTTGACCAGGCCCAGCAGCTTGACGATGCGCTGCACGCGCCCGAGGTCGCCGCAGGCGGCGTGCAGCGTGCCCAGCAGGTCGATGGCGACGAGTCGCGCGGCGTCGCGCCCCTGCCCGGTGCCGAGATTGCGGCCGAGCTGGCCCGTCAGCACCTTGCCGTCGCGCTTGCTGATGTGCCCGGACACGAACAGCAGATCGCCGCTTTGCACGTAGGGCAGGTAGGCGGCGGCCGGCGTGGCCACCGCGGGCAAGGTGATTCCCAGGCTTTGCAGGGTGTCGTAGACGGACATGGTGGGGGGCTTCCTCTTCGGGTTCGGGGATGCGGCGCCGGGGCACCGCCATCCCCGCAGCATAGCCAATGGGTCGCTGGCACGCGCCGGCCAATGCTCGCCGCATGGGTTACACTGTGAATCTTGCCGGCGCGTTGACAGTTTGCTGCGCCGGCTGTCGAACAATTCGACTCCCGCCGGCACCCGCCGGCCGTCGGCTGCGACGACAAACTGGCGTTTCTCCCCGGC
Source organism: Pseudomonadota bacterium (assembly GCA_021792835.1). Classification (GTDB taxonomy): domain Bacteria; phylum Pseudomonadota; class Gammaproteobacteria; order Burkholderiales; family Burkholderiaceae_C; genus Thiomonas_A. The sequence goes on along the minus strand of JAJYTY010000114.1, from coordinate 5,714 downwards.
GTGACCGGGGCGGAGCACGAAGGCCCCAGGGCCCGGCGGCTCCGACACGGGAAACGGTCGTCGCGCTTCCCCGGGCGCCCTGTCCATGATCCTGGCGCGCGGGTTCCGAAAGAATCCATGACTTTTGCATCTCTGGGGCTCAGCGAGCCCATCATGCTTGCCGTGGGCGAGCAGGGCTACTCCACGCCCACTCCGATCCAGGCGCAGGCGATTCCCGCGGTGCTGGCAGGCGGCGACCTGCTGGCCGCGGCGCAGACCGGGACCGGCAAGACCGCCGCGTTCACGCTGCCGCTGCTGCAGCGCCTGAGCCAGTCGCAGCCGGCGCGCAACGCGCGCGGCCAGGTCATTCCCCGCGTGCTGGTACTGGTGCCGACGCGCGAACTGGCGGCCCAGGTCGCCGACAACGTGCGCGACTATGGCAAGCACCTGAAGCTGCGCAGCATGGTCATGTACGGCGGAGTCGGCATGCAGCCGCAGTTCGACGCGCTCAAGCGCGGCGTCGACATCGTCGTCGCCACGCCGGGGCGCATGCTCGACCACCACGGCCAGCGCACGCTGGACCTGTCGGGAGTCGACACGCTGGTGCTCGACGAGGCCGACCGCATGCTCGACATGGGCTTCATCCACGACATCCGCAAGGTGCTTGCGCTGCTGCCGCCGAAGCGACAGAACCTGCTGTTCTCGGCCACCTTCTCCGACGACATCAAGGCGCTGGCCAACACCCTGCTGAACAAGCCGAAGGTGATCGAAGTGGCGCGCCGCAACACCGCTGCCACCACGGTGCGCCAGACCGTGCATCCGGTGGGCCGCGACCGCAAGCGCGAGCTGCTGACCCATCTGATCCGGGAGAGCAACTGGTGGCAGGTGCTGGTGTTCATGCGCACCAAGCACGGCGCCAACCGGCTCGCCGAGCAACTGCGCGGCGACGGCATCGGCGCGGATGCAATCCACGGCAACAAGAGCCAGGGTGCGCGCACGCGTGCGCTGTCGGATTTCAAGAGCGGCAAGCTGCAGGTGCTGGTGGCCACCGACATCGCGGCGCGCGGAATCGACATCGACCAGCTTCCGCTGGTCGTCAACTACGAGCTTCCGAACGTCCCCGAGGACTACGTGCACCGCATCGGGCGCACCGGGCGCGCCGGCGCCGAGGGCCAGGCGATGTCGCTGGTGTGCGTCGACGAACTGCGCTTCCTGCGCGACATCGAGAATCTCATCGCGCGTCCCATCGAGCGCGTGCTGGTGGCCGGCTTCGAACCCGACCCGCAGGAGCGGGCGCAACCGATCCGTGTCGGACGCACGGTGATCGGCGGCGGCCGCTCCTCGGGAGGCGGCAACGGCCGTTCCTCCGGTGGCGGCGGCGGCCGCTCCGCGGGGGCCCGCCGGGCCGACGCGCCGCGCCCGCAGGGGGGCGGTCACGGCCGTGGCGAGCAGGGCGCGGGCCATGCGCAGCCGCGCCGCGACGGCGCACGCAACACGCGGCGCGGTGCGCCGCCGGCGCGTCGCAACGGCACCGACGGCTGAAACCCCGACGCGGCGCCCGCGCGGCGCCGCGTCAGTCCGTCGCGGGCCGCTGCATGAGCTCGCGCAGCACGCTCCACGCCCATTGCGGGTCGAGAGCGCGCAGGCAGTTCAGGTGCCCCAGCGGGCACTCGCGACGAAAGCAGGGGCTGCACTCCAGGTGCAGCCACAGCGTGGCGCTGCGATGCGCGGCAGGCGGGGTGTGGCGCGGGTCGGTGGATCCGTAGACACCCACCGTCGGGCGGCCGAGCGCGGCCGCCACGTGCATCAATCCCGAATCGTTGCTGACCACGCCCGCCGCGGCCGCCAGCAGCTCGACGGCCTGCGCCATCGACGTGCGCCCGCACAGGTCCAGCACTTCGGCATCGTCGGCGTCGCGCGCGATGGCCGCGGCAGCGTCGTGCTCGCGCGCGCTGCCGAGCACCGCCACGCGCAGCCCGGCGCCATGCGCCATGCGGGCCAGCGACGCGTAATGCGCGGTCGGCCACTGCTTGGCGGGCCCGTACTCGGCCCCCGGGCACAGCGCCACGAATTCACCCTGCAGCCCCCACTGCGCAGCCGTCGCGGCGGCGCTCGCGGGGTCCACGCGCAGCAGCGGCTGGGACGGCTCGGCGGCCGCCCCGGCGTGTGCGTCGCTTGCCGCAAGCGCCGCGTAGTGCGTGCGCATGTCGGCGCGCATCGAGCCGCGCTGCGCCGGCAGCGCCCGCGTGAGCAGGGCGCCGGCGGCTTCGCCGCTCCAGCCGATTCGCTCCGGGATGCGTGCCAGCCACGGCACCAGCCGCGACTTCAGGTTGTTGCCCAGCACGTAGGCGCGCGCGAAGTCCCGCGCACGCAGTTCGCGCGCCAGGCGAAAGCGTTGTCGCAGGTCCAGGTGCCCGTGGCGCAGCGGCGCCTCGACGACCTGTTCGATGCCCGGCATGGCACGCAGCACCGCGGCCACGCCCGGCAGTGCAAGCGCGGTGATGCGTTCGCCGCGCGCGGCCAGCAGCGCCGCCAGCGGCTGCGCCATCACCGCGTCGCCGATCCACTGCGGCGCGACCAGCAGGCTGCGCACGGCGCGGTCGCGCGGCGGTGTCGCCGGCGTGGCCAATCAGTGCCCGTGGACGACTTCGCCTTCGGCCAGGCGATAGCGCGTCCCGCAGTACGGGCACGCCGCCTCGCCGTGCGTGACGTCGAGGAACACGCGCGGGTGCGCGCTCCAGATCGGCATCGCGGGATTCGGGCAGAAGGCGGGAAGGTCGGCGGCCTTGAGTTCGACCACCGGCATGTCGGGTTTGGGAATGGCGCTCATGAGGGTCGGGTCTCCACGCAGGGCGCGCTCACACGCGCGCCAGCCAGTCGGCGTACTTGGGGTTGCGTCCGCCGACAATGTCGAAAAAGGCGCTCTGGATGCGCTCGGTGATGGGGCCGCGGCGGCCCGCGCCGATGCTCACGCCGTCGAGTTCGCGGATCGGCGTGATCTCTGCCGCGGTGCCGCTGAAGAAGGCCTCGTCGGCGATGTAGATCTCGTCGCGCGGGATGCGCTTGGGAACCACCTGCAGCCCCAGGTCCTCGCAGATCGAGAACACCGTGCGCCGCGTGATCCCGTTGAGCGCGCCGGAGGAGGCATCGGGCGTGTAGACCACGCCGTCGCGCACCACGAACACGTTCTCGCCGGCGCCTTCGCTGACGAATCCCTGCGGGTCCAGCAGCAGTGCCTCGTCGTAGCCGTCGGCCGTGACCTCGAGGTTGGCCAGGATGCTGTTGGTGTAGTTGCTCACCGTCTTCGCGTTGCACATCGTGATGTTCACGTGGTGCCGGGTGTAGCTGCTGGTCTTCACGCGGATGCCCCTGGCCATGCCTTCCTCGCCGAGGTAGGCGCCCCACGGCCACGCCGCCACCATCAGGTGGATGGTGTTGCCGCGCGGCGAGACGCCGAGCTTCTTGTCGCCGATCCACACCAGCGGCCGGATGTAGCACGACGAGAAGCCGTTGGCACGCACGACGTCGAGCTGCGCCTGCATCGCCTGCTCCAGCGTGAAGGGGATCTCCATGCGCAGGATCTTGGCGCTGTCGTACAGGCGCTGCGTGTGCTCGCGCAAGCGGAAGATCGCCGTGCCCTGGGTGGTTTCGTAGGCACGCACGCCCTCGAAGGCCCCGCAGCCGTAGTGCAGCGTGTGGGTCAGCACGTGGATCTTGGCGTCGCGCCATTCGACGAGCTGGCCGTCCATCCAGATTTTCCCGTCGCGGTCGGACATGGACGCGGGCGTCGGCAAGGCCATGGAGATCTCCAGAAGCAGGTGGCAGTGGAAATTTTCATTTTACGGCGCAGCAGCCCCATCGCGCGGCGGGTTGCGGGCACAATGGCGCCTGCCGTCGCCCGGGCTCCTGCCGCGGGGCCGGAGCTCCGTTCGCGCAGTCGCATCGTCCAGCCATGTCCAGTCCAGTTCCCGCTTCGCGGCCCTACCGCTTCTCCTTTCGCAGGTTCCTGCAGATCGCCCGCCCCTACTGGGTGTCGGAGGACCGGCGCATGGGCTGGCTGCTGCTGGTGACGGTGCTGGGGATGAACCTGGCGCTGATCTGGATCAACGTACGACTGAACTTCTGGAACCGGGATTTCTTCAACGCGCTGCAGGCGCACGCCTTCGCCCGTTTCAAGCACCTGCTGCTGGTGTTCACCGTGCTGGCGTTCATCTACATCGTGCTCGCGGTGTATTCGCAGTATCTGCAGCAGATGCTGCAGATACGCTGGCGTCGCTGGGTCACCGAGGTGTTCCTGCGCGACTGGCTGGAGGGCGGCACGCACTACCGGATGGCGTTGCGCCGCGGCCAGGAGGACAACCCGGACCAGCGGATCTCCGACGACATCCGCTCCTTCGTCAACACCACGCTGAACCTGTTCTTCGGGGTGGTGTCGTCGGTGGTGACCCTGTTGTCCTTCCTGTTCGTGCTGTGGCAGCTGTCGGGCGCCTACACGCTGTGGGGCCTGCACATCCCCGGCTACATGGTGTGGGCGGCGCTGGTGTACTCGGGCGTGGGCAGCTGGCTGGCGCACCGCGTGGGCAAGCCGCTGATCCGCCTGAACTTCGACCAGCAGCGCTACGAGGCGGACTTTCGCTTCGGGCTGGCGCGCACGCGCGAGCACAACGAAGGCATCGCGCTGTACCGCGGCGAGTCGCGCGAGCTGGAGGGTCACCGCCAGCGGTTCTCACGCGTCTGGGACAACTGGTGGGGCATCATGAAGCGCCAGAAGCTGTTCACCTGGTACAGCTCCTTCTACGGCCAGCTGGCGATCATCTTCCCGATCCTGGTGGCCGCGCCGCGTTACTTCGCCGGGCAGATCCAGCTGGGCGGCCTGACCCAGACCACCAACGCCTTCGGCCAGGTGCAGGGTTCGCTGTCATGGTTCATCTCGGCCTATGGCGACATCGTCGGCTGGCTGGCCACGCTGCAGCGTCTGAGCACTTTCCTCGATTCGGTCAAGTCGGCCACCCCGCCGGCTGCCGCCGCGCAGCCGCTGCCGCAACCGCAGCCGGGCTCGCCGCCTCCGGGCGGCGTGGCACTGGGCGACCTGCGTATCGACACGCCGGACGGGCGGCCGCTGCTGCAGGCCGCCGGCGAGCGCATCGAGCCCGGGCAGCACACGTTGATCGTCGGGTCCTCGGGGCTGGGCAAGAGCACGCTGATGCGCTGGCTGGCCGGCATCTGGCCCTACGCGCAGGGGCGCCATCACAGCCTGCCGGGCGGGCGCGTGCTGTTCCTGCCGCAAAAGCCCTACCTGCCAATGGGCAGGCTGCGCGAGGTGCTGTGCTACCCGATGCCCACCGAGGCCTTCGACGATGCACGCCTGCGCCAGGTGCTGGAACTGGCGCGCCTGCCGCAGCTGGTGCAGCTGCTCGATCTCGACGATGGCTGGATGCAGCGCCTGTCCCCCGGCGAGCAGCAGCGCCTGGCCATCGCGCGTGCGCTGCTGGCGCAGCCGCAGTGGCTGTTCCTCGACGAGGCCACCAGCGCGCTGGACGAGTCCCTGGAGTCGGACATGTACCGGCTGCTGCAGCAGCAGCTGCCCGAGACCACGCTGGTCAGCGTCGCGCACCGCAGCGGGGTGGTGCGCTTCCACCGCCAGGTGTTCGAGCTGCGCGCCGGCGCCGAAGGCGAAGCCGCGCGCCTGGTGGTGCGCCGGGTCGAGGAACTGCAGCAGCAGGCCGCGGCGGATC
>JAJYTY010000113.1 GCA_021792835.1 Pseudomonadota bacterium | reverse complement strand
GTGGGCTACGCCACCGACCTGGACCAGGCGCTGCCCTTGCTGGCGCGCGCCGCCGGCAGCGTGGCGCGCGTGGTGGCGCAGCCGGCGCCATCGGCGGTGCTGAGCAATTTCGGCGCGGACGGACTCGAGATCACCGTGGGTTTCTGGATCGCCGATCCGGAAAACGGTACCCTGAACGTGCGCGGCGCAGTCAACCTGGCGTTGTGGCGCGCACTGCGCGATGCCGGGATCGACATTCCCTATCCCCAGCGCGTGGTGCACTGGGCCGGCCCTTGCGTGCCCGCGCCCGGCGTAGCGCCACCGGGGGAGACGGCCGGGGCTTGATTCCGCGCCGCGGGTGCCGATACACTGGCAAAAATAGAACGATCGTTCGCTTTTGTGCCCCGGGCGCCGCCCGGGCGCATCCACCGGCCCGGACCGCGCCCAGCGCGAGGCTCGGGCCGCGTTTCCGACAGGAGTGAAAGGCATGAAGGTTCTGGTCGCCGTCAAGCGCGTGGTGGACTACAACGTCAAGGTCCGCGTGAAGTCCGACGGCAGTGGTGTGGACACCGCCGGGGTGAAGATGAGCATGAACCCCTTCGACGAGATCGCGGTGGAGGAGGCGGTGCGCCTGAAGGAAAAGGGCGCCGTCACCGAGATCGTGGCGTTCAGCGCCGGCGTGGCCGCCTGCCAGGAGACCTTGCGCACGGCGCTGGCGATCGGCGCGGACCGCGGCGTGCTGGTGCAGACCGACGCCGAACTGCAGCCGCTGGCCGTGGCCAAGCTGCTCAAGGCGGTGATCGACAAGGAGCAGCCGCAGCTGGTGATCCTGGGCAAGCAGGCGATCGACGACGACTGCAACCAGACCGGGCAGATGCTGGCCGCGCTGCTGGGCTGGGGCCAGGCCACCTTCGCATCGAAGCTGGAGATCGATGGCGACAAGGCGCGTGTCACGCGCGAGGTCGACGGCGGGCTGGAGACGCTCGGGCTGGCGCTGCCGCTGGTGATGACCACCGACCTGCGCCTGAACGAGCCGCGCTACGTGACCCTGCCCAACATCATGAAGGCGAAGAAGAAGCAGCTCGACACCTGCACGCCCGAGCAGCTCGGGGTGGACGTTTCGCCGCGCCTGAAGACCCTGAAGGTCGCCGAGCCGCCCAAGCGCGGCGCCGGTGTGAAGGTGCCCGACGTGGCCGCGCTGGTGGCCAAGCTGAAGAACGAAGCCAAGGTCCTCTGAGATGAGCGCACTCGTCATTGCCGAACACGACAACGCCGGCCTGAAGGCCGCGACCCTCAATACCATCACCGCCGCGCTGGCCTGCGACCCGCAGGTGCATGTGCTGGTGGCCGGAAACAGCTGCGCGAAGGCGGCGCAGGCCGCCGCCGCGGTGGCCGGCGTGGCCTGCGTGCTGTGCGCCGACGCGCCGCACCTGGACGATGGTCTGGCCGAGAACCTGGCCGCGCAGGCCCTGGCGCTGGTGCGCGCCGGCGGCTACACGCATGTGCTGTTGCCGGCCAGCGCCTATGGCAAGAACCTGGCGCCGCGCCTGGCCGCGCTGCTCGACGTGATGCAGGTGTCCGACGTCATCCACGTGCTGTCGCCCGACACCTTCGACCGCCCGATCTACGCCGGCAACGCCATCGCCACCGTGCAGAGCAGCGACACGGTGAAGGTGATCACCGTGCGCACCACCGGCTTCGACGCCGCCGCGGCCGACGGCGGCAAGGCCGAGGTGCAGGCGCTGCAACCCGAGCCCGACACCGCACTGAGCGCGCTGGTCGGACGCGAGCAGACGAAGAGCGAGCGTCCCGAGCTGGGCGCCGCGAAGATCATCGTCTCCGGCGGCCGCGGCCTGGGCAGCAAGGAGAACTTCGACGCCGTGCTGACCCCGCTGGCCGACAAGCTGGGAGCGGCGCTGGGCGCCAGCCGCGCCGCGGTGGACGCCGGCTACGCGCCCAACGACTGGCAGGTCGGGCAGACCGGCAAGATCGTCGCTCCGCAGCTGTACGTCGCGGTCGGCATCTCCGGCGCCATCCAGCACCTGGCCGGCATGAAGGACTCGAAGGTGATCGTGGCCATCAACAAGGACGAGGAGGCGCCGATCTTCGGCGTCGCCGACTACGGCCTGGTGGCCGACCTGTTCACCGCGGTACCGGAGATGGTGCGCGACCTCTGACCGTCAGGACACGACGATGAGCGACTACAACGCCCCCGTGAGGGACATGATGTTCGTGCTCGAGCACCTCGCAGGGCTCGACGCAGTCGCCGCGCTGCCGGCCTACCGTGACGCCGGCGCCGATGCCGAGACGGCCGCCGCCGTGCTCGACGAATGCGCCCGCTTCACGCGCGAGGTGCTGGCGCCGCTGGATCGCAGCGGCGACACCAGCCCGTCGACCTGGAAGCAGGGGGCGGTGAGCACCACGCCGGGATTTCGCGAGGCCTACGCGCAGTTCACGCAGGGCGGCTGGCAGGGGCTGCAGCACCCGCAGGAGTACGGCGGCCAGGGCCTGCCGAAGATCATCGGCGCGGCCTGCAACGAGATGCTCAACAGCTCCAACCTGAGTTTCGCGCTGTGTCCGCTGCTCACCGACGGTGCCATCGAAGCCTTGCTGACTGCAGGTTCGCAGGAGCAGAGGTCGCGCTACCTGCCGCGCCTGGTGAGCGGCGAATGGACCGGCACGATGAACCTGACCGAGCCGCAGGCCGGCTCGGACCTGGCGCTGGTGCGCACCCGCGCGGTCCCGCAGGATGACGGCACCTACCGCCTGTTCGGGCAGAAGATCTTCATTACCTACGGCGAGCACGACATGGCGGACAACATCGTCCACCTGGTGCTCGCGCGCCTGCCCGACGCGCCTCCCGGCGTGAAGGGCATCTCGCTGTTCATCGCGCCCAAGTTCCTCGACGACGGGCGTCGCAACGATGTGTGGTGCGCGTCCATCGAGCACAAGCTGGGCATCAAGGCCAGCCCGACGGCGGTGCTGCTGTACGGCGAGGACAAGGGCGAGGTCGGTCCCGGCGCGGTGGCCGAGATGGTGGGCGAAGCCGGGCGCGGCCTGGAGTTCATGTTCATCATGATGAACGCGGCGCGCTACGCCGTGGGCATGCAGGGCGTGGGCCTGGCCGAGCGCGCCTACCAGCACGCCGCCGCCTACGCGCGCCAGCGCGTGCAGTCGCGCCCGCCCGGCGCCAGGCAGTCGATGCCCATCGTGCACCACCCCGACGTGCGGCGCATGCTCATGGGCATGCGTGCGCTGGCCGAGGGGTCGCGCGCGCTGGCCCTGTACGCGGCCGGGCTGCATGACCTGGGCATCGGCGAGGCCGACCCCGAGGTGCGCGCCGGGCACACCGCCGACTACGAGTTCCTGGTGCCGATCGTCAAGGGCTTCAGCACCGAGATCAGCCTGGAGGCGTCGTCGCTGGGGGTGCAGGTGCATGGCGGAATGGGCTTCATCGAGGAGACCGGCGCCGCGCAGTATTACCGCGACGCCCGCATCCTGCCGATCTACGAGGGCACGACGGCGATCCAGGCCAACGATCTGGTCGGCCGCAAGACCCTGCGCGATGCCGGGGCGCTGGCCCGGCGATTCGCCGCGCGGGTGCGCGACACGCAGCAGCAGCTGGCACGCCAGCCGCAGCCCGGGGCGCGGATCATGGCGCAACGCCTGGAACAGGCACTGGGCGCGTTCGACGACGTGGTGGGTTTCATCGTGCGCGTCGGCGCGGAGTCTCCCGCGGCGGCCTATGCCGGCAGCGTTCCCTACCTGATGCTGAGCGGCTACCTGCTGGCTGCGTGGCAGATGGGACGCGCGTGGCTGGCCGCCGGCGAACTGCCGCCCGATCAGCAGGACTTCGCCGGCGCCAAGCGGGCCACCGCGGAGTTCTTCTGCTCCCACCTGCTGCCGCGCTGCGGCGCGTTGCGCGACGCGGTGCTCGATGGCTCCGACAGCGTGATGGCGCTGCCCGCCGAAGCCTTCTGAACCTCGCAGCCCGTGGCGCGGCCCGTCCGGCCGCGCCATGCCACGCGCGTTTGCCCGTTCCCCGAGCCGAGCCCATGTCCCTGCCTTCCGTGCTGTCCCGCCTGCGCCTGCCGGTCATCGGCTCGCCGCTGTTCATCCTGTCCAATCCCGAGCTGGTGATCGCGCAGTGCACCGCCGGCATCGTCGGAAGCTTTCCGGCGCTCAACGCGCGTCCGGCCTCGCAACTCGACGAATGGCTGGCGCAGGTCACCGAGGCGCTGGCCGCCTGGGATCGCGCCCATCCCGGGCAGCCCGCTGCGCCCTTCGCGGTGAACCAGATCGTGCACCGCAGCAACGACCGTCTGGAACACGACATGGAGCTGTGCGCGCGCTACCGCGTGCCGCTGGTCATCACGTCGCTGGGGGCACGCCCCGAGGTCAACCAGGCGGTGCACGGCTGGGGCGGCATCGTGCTGCACGACGTGATCGACGACCGCTTCGCGCGCAAGGCCGTGGAAAAGGGCGCCGACGGGCTGATCGCGGTGGCCGCCGGCGCGGGCGGCCACGCCGGTACGCTGTCGCCGTTCGCGCTGGTGCAGGAGATCCGCGCCTGGTTCGACGGCCCGCTGGTGCTGTCGGGCGCGATCGCGCGCGGCGAATCCATCCTCGCCGCGCAGGCCATGGGGGCCGACCTGGCCTACATCGGCAGCGCCTTCATCGCCACCGAGGAGGCACGCGCGGTGCCCGCCTACAAGCAGATGGTGGTCGACAGCAGCGCGCGCGACATCGTCTATTCCAGCCTGTTCACCGGCGTGCTGGGCAACTACCTGCGCGGCTCCATCGTCGCCGCCGGGCTCGACCCCGACAAGCTTCCCGCCGGCGACCCGAGCCAGATGGATTTCGCCGCCGCCATCGGCGGCGCCAAGGCCTGGAAGGACATCTGGGGCTGCGGCCAGGGCATCGGTGCGGTGCACGTGGTGCAGCCGGCGCGCGCGCTGGTGCAGCGCCTGCAGGCCGAGTACGAGGCGGCTCGCGAGCGCCTTTGCCGGCAGCCCCGCGCGGCCTGACGCAGCCGGGTACCCCCGGCGCCGCCCCGACCGCGGGCGTGGACTAGGATGGCGGGATCGTCGCCCCTGTCCCTGCCGTCCCCGATGCCCCCGCATTCCGATTACGCCGCGCTCTTCGACAACAACCGTCGCTGGGTGCACCGCGTCAACGAGACGCGCCCGGACTTCTTCCCGACGCTGGCGCGCCAGCAGGCGCCGAAGTTCTTCTGGATCGGCTGCGCCGATTCGCGGGTGCCCGCCAACGAGGTCATCGACCTGGCTCCGGGCGAGGTGTTCGTGCACCGCAACGTCGCCAACGTGATGCCGCACTCGGACATGAATTCGATGTCCACGCTGCAGTTCGCCGTCGACGTGCTGCGGGTCGAGCACATCCTCGTGGTCGGGCACTACGGCTGCGGCGGGGTCAGGGCGGTGCTGGAGGGTGCGCGCGTGGGCCTCGTCGACAACTGGCTCGGCCATGTCGGTGACGTGCTCGAGCGCCACGCCACGCGCCTGAGCGGCCTGTCGGGCCAGGATCGCTGGGACCGGCTGTGCGAGCTCAATGCCCTCGAGCAGGCGCACAACGTGTGCCGCACCACGGTGCTGCAGGATGCCTGGACGCGGGGCCAGCAGGTGGTCGTGCACGCCTGCGTCTACGGACTGAAGGACGGACTGCTGCGCGACCTCGGGCTGGTGGCGGGCGATGCGCGCGGCGCTGCCGACAGCTTCGCCCGCGCACTGGAGTCGATCGACCACGGAACCACCCCGCGATGAACCAGCCACTGACCTACCCGGGCCTGCGCGGCGACCGCCACGGCCTCACCCAGCTCGGGCGTATCGTGCTGGACGCCCGCGTGTTCGGGCTCATCGCCGACGACGAGGACTGCGCCGGCTGGACGCTGTCGCGCATGCAGGAGCTGACGCAGCGCGTCGAGCAGGCCTGGGACCGCCACGGCAACCTGCCGAGCCGGCTTCCCCCGGAACTGCTGCAGCGTCACCAGCACATCTACGAACAAGCCATCCAGCAGGCACGCGCGCTCGGCTGGAACCCCGAGCTCGACGAGGACGAATAGGCCGCCCCCGGGCTGCCGCGTGGGCGCGTGTGCGACGTCGCGCTCAACCGGCCCGGCCGTTGCGCCGTTCACGCGGCGCGAACGCAAGCAGCCGGGCGGGTTGGTCATGGCGCTGGCGTGCGGCCAGCGCGCACAGCGCATCGTGGAACTCGCGCGGAAGGCGGCGCATGGCCTCGCGTGCCGGGTCGCCGTAGCCGACCACGTCGTAGTCGACGGCCTCGTCCAGCGCGCTGCGGGCGTCCGGGCGCAGGCGTTCCCAGGCAAGCAGGGCCCATGCGCGCTGTTCGCTGTCGACGAACACGAATTCATGGCGATCGACGATCGCCAGCACCTGCAGGCTGCGGATCGGCACGAAGGCCACGCCGTTGGGGCTGCGCATCTGCAGCGTGCGCGCAAGGTTGTAGGTCGCCGCGGGCATGCTGCGGCGTTCGCGCCAGACCTCGGGGCCGCGGTGGACGGTGATCTGCATGCTCGCGTCTCCTGTGTTCCCGGCTCGACGTCCGCGTGGCGGCAGCGCCTGCCGGCCGTGCGGGACATGCGATCCATTGTGCACCGAGCGTGTGCCGCGAGACCAGCCTGTGTCCCGACGGTTTCCAGGGGAATGCTTCCCGGGGGCCCGGGGCCACGGGTTCGACCTCAGGAGGCAGGGGCCTCGCCGGCGGCCGCGTCGCGCTGCAGCAATTCGTGCAGGCTCAGTCCCCGCCACAGCGGCAGCAGCGCCTGTGCCAGTCGCGGCGAGGCCGCGGCGGCCGCGCGGTGGTCCAGCACCAGCGCATCGAGCAGCGCAGTGGCTGGCACCTGCTGCGGGTCGATCAGCAGCGCCCAGCGGGGTGTCGGGTGGCGCGGCGCCGGCACCACCCGACCCACCCAGTTCAGGCGCTCCAGCAGGTCCAGCAGGGGACGCAGGTGCAGCGGGTCGCAACGCAGTTCGGCGCTCAGCCCGAGGATGTCCCGCCCGACGTCGGCCGCACCGCGCGCGCCCTGCAGCACGCGCAGCAGGCGCAGCGCCAGCAGCAGGTCGGCCCCCGGCGCATGCTGGCGCGGCAGCGCGCGCAGGCGCAGCAGTGGCAGGTGCGCGGCCAGCATCGCGCCCAGCAGCACGACCATCCAGCTGCAGTAGATCCACAGCAGGAACACCGGCAACGCGGCGAAGGTGCCATACACCGCGGTGAAGTTCGCCGCGCTGCCCACGTACCACGCGAACACGCGCCCGGCCAGCCCGAATCCCAGCGCGGCCACGGTGCCGCCGCCCAGCGCGTCGCTCCAGCGCACGTCGGCGTTCGGGGCCAGCCGGTACAGCGCGCCCAGCGCCAGCGCCAGCAGCATCCACGACAGCAGGGTCAGCAGCGCCCCCGCGCCGCCCGGCACATGGTGCAGCCAGCCGTGCTGCGAAGCCAGCGCGGCCGCCGAGCCGGCCAGCGCCGCCCCCAGCACCAGCGGCCCGAGGGTCAGCGCGGCCCAGTACAGCAGCACGCGCTGGCCCAGCGGGCGCGGGCGCGCCGTGTACCAGATGGTGTTGAGCGCGCGATCGACGGTCAGCATCAGCGAGATCGCGCTGAGCGCCAGCCCGGCGATTCCCGCCGCGCCAAGCCCGGCAGCGCGCTGCGCGAAGGCATTCAGGTAGCCCAGCACCGTGGCCGCGATGCGCGGCGGCAGCAGCGCGGCGGTGAAGCGCTGCTGCAGGTGCTGCTCCAGTTGCTGGAAGGCCGGGAAGGCCGTGAACAGCGACAGCCCCACGGCAAGCAGCGGCACGAGGGAGATCAGCGTCGTGAAGGTCAGGCTGCCGGCGGTCTGCGCGAGGCGGCAATGCTCGAAGCGCTCGCGCAACGGGCGCAGCATGCGGAGGACTTCAGGCCGGACGACGCGCGGGCGCATACGATTGGGTCATGCGAGAAATTCTGATCCTGTACTACAGCGTACACGGCGGCACGCGACAACTGGCCGAAGCCATCGCGCGCGGCGTGGCCGAAGTTCCCGGCATGTTGCCGCGCGTACGCACCGTGCCGCGCGTGACATCGCGCGTCGAGACCCCGGAACCGGCGATTCCGTCCGACGGGCCGCCGTACGCGGAGCTGTCCGACCTGCAGGACTGCGTCGGGCTGGCGCTGGGTTCGCCCACGCGCTTCGGCAACATGGCCGCGCCGATGAAGCATTTTCTCGACCAGACTGCGCCGCTGTGGCTGTCCGGCGCGCTGGAGGGCAAGCCGGCGGCCGTGTTCACGTCCAGCGCCAGCCTGCATGGCGGCCAGGAGAGCACGCTGTTGTCGATGATGCTGCCGCTGCTCCACCACGGCATGCTGCTGGTGGGCATTCCCTTCACCGAGGCACAGCTGGGAGCCACGCGCAGCGGCGGTACGCCCTACGGTGCCAGCCACCATGGCGGCTCCGACGGCGCGCTGCCGGTCACCGCGGAGGAACTGCACCTGGCGCAGGCGCTGGGGCGGCGCCTGGCGCGCGCGGCGCAACGCCTGTGCGCCGAGCTGCCCAGGGGGGGCGCGGAGGCCGCGTCGTGAGTCCGGCACGCAACACCCAGCACTTTCTCGACGCGCTGCACGCGCTGCTCGGCGCCGGGCACGTGCTGCAGCGCGACGAGGACCTGGCGCCGTGGACGCGCGACTGGCGCGGGCGCTACCAGGGGCGTGCGCTGGCGCTGGCGGCGCCGGCCGATACCGCGCAGGTGGCCGAGGTCGTGCAGTTGTGCGCGGCGCACGACATCGCGATCGTGCCGCAGGGCGGCAACACCGGACTGGTCGGCGGCGCCACCCCCGACTCCGGTGGCTCGCAGCTGCTGCTGTCGCTGCGACGTCTGCGGCGCATCCGCGACATCTCGGTGGCCGACGGCGTGATCGTCGCCGAGGCCGGCTGCATCCTGCAGGAGGTACAGCAGGCGGCTGCCGGGCACGGCATGCTGTTTCCCCTCAGCCTGGCCGCCGAGGGCAGCGCGACCATCGGCGGGGTGCTGTCGACCAACGCCGGCGGCACCGCCGTGCTGCGCTATGGCAACGCACGCGCGCTGTGCCTGGGGCTGGAGGTGGTGACGCCGCGCGGCGAGGTCTGGAACGGCCTGTCGAGCCTGCGCAAGGACAACACCGGCTACGACTTGCGCGACTTGTTCATCGGCGCGGAGGGCACGCTGGGGCTGATCACCGCGGCCAGCCTGCAGCTGTTCGCTCGGCCGGCGGCCCAGCGCACCGCGCTGGCACAGCTGGCGCATGTGCGCGATGCCGTGCGCCTGTTCGAGCGCGCGCGCGGCGCCCTGGGCGCCGGCCTGACCGGCTTCGAGTTGATGAGCGCGCACAGCCTGCGCCTGGTGCGCCAGCATTTCCCGCAGCTGATGCGCGGCTTCGGGATCGAGGCGCCCTGGTGCGTGCTGCTGGAGCTGTCCGACAACGAGGGCGAGGAGCATGCGCAGCAGCGCCTCGAGCATGTGCTGGGCGGAGCCCTCGAGTCCGGGCTGCTGCGCGACGCCGCGGTGGCGCAGTCGGTGGCGCAGGCGCAGGCGATGTGGGCGCTGCGCGAGCACATCCCGCTGGCGCAGGCCAGCGAGGGGCTCAACATCAAGCACGACATCGCGGTGCCGATCTCGCGCATGGCCGCCTTCGTCGAGAGCACCGCCGAGCTGGTGCTGCAGGCGCTGCCCGGAGCACGCCTGATCGTGTTCGGGCACCTGGGCGACGGCAACCTGCACTACAACGTGCAGGCCCCGGCGGGAGCCGACGGCGCGCAGTTCCTGGCGCACCACCAGGAGGCCTGCAATCGCATCGTGCATGACGCGGCCGCCGCCTGCGGGGGCAGCTTCTCCGCCGAGCACGGGATCGGCCAGCTCAAGACCCCCGAGCTGCTGCGCTACAAGAGCCCGGTCGCGCTGGACATGATGCGTGCCGTCAAGGCGGCGCTGGATCCGCGCGGCCTGTTCAACCCGGGCAAGCTGCTGCCGCGGCAGCCGCCTGCGCCGCGGGACTAGGCGACGGCGATGGCGGCGCAGCAAGGCTTCGGCAACTCCGTTCGCGAGGCCTTCGCGCGCGGGATGGCGCGCGTGCGCGCAGCATGGAACCACTCCGGGCCGCAGGCGCTGGCCGCGCTGCTGGCCGCGCTCGCCGGCGCGCTGCTGATGCGCCCGCAGTTCGCCTATCTGGGCCGCTCGCTGCGGGCGCTCAACACTCCCGATCAGGTCGTGCAGCTGGCCGACGTGATGGTGCTGCCGCGCATGCTGCTGGCCATCGGCCTGGTGCTGATGGCGTTCGGACTGCTGGCGCGCTCGCGCCTGGCCTGGGTGATGTCGCTGTTGCTGGGCCTGCTCGACCTCGGGCTGGCGCTGGTGGCGCTTCCCGCCGGACTCGCGGGCCTGGTCGCCAGCGCGCTGCTGCTGCTGGTGCTGCTGGTGTATGCGCGGCGCTTCGACCGCAGCAGCCTCGCCGCCGGCTCGCTGTTCGCGCTGCTCAGCATCGGCAGCCTGCTGGTGTACGGCATGCTCGGCTCGCTGTGGTTCGGCGGCGGCTACGCTCCGCCGATCCGCGATCTCGGTACCGCGCTGTACTACGCCATCGAGACCATGTCCACGGTAGGTTACGGGGACATCGTTCCGCGCACGCTGGATGCGCGCATGTTCACCGTGTCATTGATCGTGCTGGGCATCACGGTGTTCGCCACCACGTTGTCGGTGGTCATCGGCCCGGTCGTCGGCGGCAGCATCAAGCGCGCACTGGAGGGACGCATGCACAAGCAGCAACGACGCAACCATTATGTGATCCTGGGACGCTCGGCGCTGGCGCTGACGACCTGGCAGGCCTTGCGCCAGCGTGGCGTGCCGGTGACCGTGGTGGTGGCCGCCGACGTAGCCTCGCCGTTCCCGCCCGAGGCAGACGTCGTGGTCGGCGACGCCACCAGCAACGAGGTGCTGGAGCAGGCCGGCGTGCCGCATGCGCGCGCCGTGCTGACCCTGCGAGACGACGACGCCGAGAACGCCTTCGCGGTGCTCGCGGTGAAGGAGCTCGCCCCCGGCGTGCGCACCATCGCCGGGGTCAACGACGCGCGCCACGTCGCGAAGATCCGCCGCGTGCAGCCGGACATGCTGTTCGCGCCGCAGCTGCTGGGCAGCGACCTGCTGGTGCGTTCGCTGTTCGACGAGCCCATCGACAACCAGACCGTGGCGCGGCTGCTGTTCGCTCAGACCGACTGATCCCACCCGGTCCCAGGTCAAGGCGCGGCGCTGCGGCGCTTGCTATGCTGGTGCGCACCGACTACCCCGGGGGGTGTGATGGACGAACCACGGCAAGCTGTATCGCCGCCGGGCTTCTCGCTGCAGCCCCGGCGCCTGGGCATCGACACCCACCACGAGCCCGTGGTGGTGCTGCGCGCCGACTCGCCGGTGGTGCGCGCCGAGGGCTTCGAGGCGCATGCGCGCATCGAGGTGCTGGGCGCGCAGCGCA
>JAJYTY010000112.1 GCA_021792835.1 Pseudomonadota bacterium | reverse complement strand
GTGGTCGCCATGCCCCTCGATGCCGAAGCCGATCACCGGCTTGCCCGTGGTCTTGATGCCCTCGACCACCTTGCTGGTCCAGCCTTCCTCGATGCCGATGACCACGACGGCGGCGACGTTGGGGTTGCAGCCGGTGCCGATCAGGGTACGGAAATGCAGGTCGAGGTCGGCGCCGAATTGCAGGCGTCCGTAGGGGTGGGGAATCGCCAGCGCGCCCTTGATGTTGTGCGCGACGGCCTCGGCCGCGGCGTTCGACAGGTCGTCCAGCGGCAGGATGATGACGTGGTTGCGAACCCCGACGCGGCCGTTCTCGCGACGGTAGCCGAGGATGGTGGTGTCTTGGGTGATGACGGACATGGATGGTCTCCGGGACGGAACTTGGGGGGCGCCGGCTGCGGCAGCTTGCCTACCAGCGCTTGGTCTTGATGTTGTGCACGTGGGCGTGCTCGCCGGCACGGATCGGCGCCACCACCTTGCCGATGTCCACCGCGTACTTCCAGACCGTGTCGCCCGCCGCCATGTCCCGCAGCGCCACCTTGTGGCCGATCGGGATGTCCTGGGTCGCCTTCACGCTGGTCATGCGGTCCTCGTCCATGATCCAGCCGTTCAGATCCATGCCGGCCTTGACGCCCTCGACGACGACCACGGCCACCGAATCCTTTGCATCGTGTTGCACGAAGTGAATCATTTTTGCTCCTCGATAGGGGACCAACCTCGCCGGTGCGCAGCGACGTGGTTGTCAGGGCGCAGCATAGACATGCAGATCATCCGGGTCAACTAGATGACCTAGATGAATAGACGGATAGAATGCATGAATGGATTTCGGGACGCAGCCCGCGCCCGGCACGAACCGCGACCCCAGCGCCCGTCTCGACCTCGATGAACCCGCAACTATCCGATCCGCCGGGACCCGGCAGCCACCTGTACAAGGAAGTCAAGCACCGGATCCTCGAATCCCTGCGCACGGGCGAATGGAAACCCGGCGAGGCGATCCCATCGGAGAAGAAGCTGGGCGAGCGCTTCGGTGTGAGCATCGGCACGCTGCGCAAGGCGGTGGACGAGCTCAGCGCGGAGAACGTGCTGATCCGCCACCAGGGGCGGGGAACCTATGTCGCGTCGCACGGGCGCGGGCGCTACTTTTTCTCGTTCTTCCACGTCGTTCGCCAGGACGGGCTGCGCGAGTATCCCAGCGTGGAGCTGGTCGACTTCGAACGCAGCCAGGCCGACCAGGCGACAGCGGCGGCGCTGGACATCGGGATGGGAGCAAAGGTGCTGCATTTCACCAACCGGCTCAGCCTGCAGGGGCAGCCGGTGATGCTCGACGAGATCACGGTCCCGGCGGCCCTGTTTCCGCGGCTCAGCGAGCGCGTGCTGCGCGAGCGCCGCAGCACCATCTACCAGCTCTACCAGGAACTGGCCGGGATCAGCGTGATCCGCACCCGCGAGCGGGTGCGCGCGACCAAGGCCGACGCGACCCGCGCGCGCCTGCTGCACGTGGCCGCCGGCCACCCGCTGCTGCTGGTCATGCGCATCGCGCGCTCCTTCAAGGAGCGCCCGGTGGAGCTGCGTCATTCCTACGTGTGCACCGACCGCCACGAATACGCGGTCGACCTGCTGGGCGACGAAACCTGAGCCTGCGCCGTGACGGGGCGCTCAGAGCAACTGCATGTTCAGCCATTCGTAGAGCAACGCACCGCCCGGGTTGCTGACGTCGACATCGAAGCCGACGTAGTTCAGCAGCTTGTCGCCGCCGGGCCCGATCTCGTAGGTGCTGGAGGCCACGCCATGAACCGTGGCCGAGGCCAAGGCTCCGCTGCTGCTCCACTCCGGTTCGCCCAGCATCGCAGCTCCCGCGATGCCGTGCAGCGGCTTCAGGTCGTTTCCGGTGTGCATCACCGCACCGCTGGAGGGATCGAGCTGGTCGTAGCTGAAGTCGGCGCCGCGGCCCAGGCGCAGCAGGTGGGAGTTGATCGGCAGGCCGGGGCTGAAGCCCACGTCCAGTGCGGGCAGCGGGGTCCAGACCATCGGCATCCAGGCGATGGGAACCGTGCCATGGGCCCTGGCCTCGTAGGCCGCGCCTTGCGGGTAGCCGGCCATTCCCAGCGCCAGCGGCCGCGGCTGGGTCTGCAGCATGGGCGTGATCCCGTACGTCAGCGTGGGCGCGCGGACCAGGGCGAGGGGGTCGAGTCGCAGCTCTTCGTCCGGGAAGATCGTATAGACCGCGACGTCCGGGATGCGGGTGGGTGTCGCCCCCGCCAGCGCCATGGTGTGGAACACGATCCGGGCGTTGCGGCGGGTGCGGAACGTATGCCCGACGGTGGCCCATCCGTTGAGGCTTGCACGCACCGGGTCGTTCCAGTCGACGTTGCGGTCGAACCAGGCCCCGGACACCGCCAGTTCGATCGGCCCGTGGTAGGTGACCATGTATTCCACGCGGCTCAGCCCGTTGTAGAACAACGGCATCAGCACGTGGAGCGCGCCCAGCACCTTGATGGTGTGCACCGTGCCGTCGACGTTCAGCCGCGGCATGCCGACGATCGAGGCACTGCCCAGGTTCGGCGCGACCTGCATCGCGCTGATCAGCCGGATCTGGCTGTCAAGCGCAGGTGCTGCCAGCGCGACCGACTTTCGCTGCCCGGACGCATCCGGCAGCGAAAGGTTCATGAATGGCCCCGGCAACTGCTCATGTACCCACCATGGCGGGTCGGTCCGCAGCACCGCAGCGGCGGCGCCGGCACTGCCTGGCGAGGGCTCGAGTATGCCCCCGAACGGTGAACTGACCAGACTGAAGCGGTGGCCGTCGCGGTCGTGGTAGCGGACCACGTAATGCGACTCGACGTAGCGGCCCTGCGATCCGTCGGTGATGCGCCAGGCCACTTCGGCCTTGCCCTGCGCGCTGCCCGGCGACAGCCGCATGCCGGGGCGCAGTTCTCCGTCGGGCGCGTAGCGCGACGCATCGTCGGGAGGAGGGGCGTCGAAGCCGTGACCGATGTCGTCGACCCGCTCGATCGCGTCGATCTCGAGGGCGTTGTCCTCCGCGCAGTCGGTGCCGATGCAGGCGGCCTGCACCGTATCGACGCGGGTCCGCGGGTCCATCAGGTCGGGTCTGCGCACGAGCTCGAGCACGACGTCGCCTTCCTCGCCATGCCTGCGCCGATCGATGCGGGGAAGCCCCGGCACGACCGGCTCGAGCACGAAGCTGCGCCCTGGCTGCGGAGTCACCGACCACGTCTGGCTGCCTTGCGCCAGATCGATCCGGTCGGCATCGGGGCGCTGGGGGTCGCGGCTGTCGGCGCCCGCGTCGATCGGCGCGGCGGCGCAAGGGGCCGCGTCGCGCACGCGGTACAGCGCCTGCATGAGCAGCGGCTGGATGTAGCGACCATCCGACGGATCGACCAGGTCGAGGGTCAGGATCAGCGGATGGGAGTCGGCCCGCGCGTCGTCGCGCGCGTTGCGGCAGTGCACGGGCTGCAGATGCGGCGGCATGTGCTCGAGCTGGGCGGTGGCGCAGGTGTAGCTGCCGTCATCGCCCACTGCGGGAAGCGACACGCGCAGCACCCGCGTGACGTCCACGTGGGCCATCAGCGTCAGGGTCCATGGAACCCGAAGCTCCGGCTTGCCCTGTTCCCATACCAGCATGCGGAACTTGCGGCTCATCACGAAGGGGTTGGCGTAGGGGTTGGAGTTGGTGTGGATCGTGTAGTGGATGACTCGCGCCGAGCGCGGAGCCACGTCGAAGGAGCCGATATCGGCCTCGATGCCGTTGCCCGTCGTGGGCCAGTCCTCGACCTGGATCGGTTCGAAGTGCAAGCTCATGCCGCTGGTGTTGATGAGGTACGTGAAGTGGGGCCCCAGGAAGTCCGTGTCGGCGTCGTCGGTTTCGAGGTGCGCGCGCACCTTGTTGGCAAAGCCGGAGTCGAGTTCCGCGGACCTGGCGGTGGGGGGCTGCAGCGTCGACAGCAACAGGCACAAGCAGCAGCCAAGAGCGATGCGAGGGAATGACATTTCGAGTCTTCGGCCGAGACCTGCATGACCGGGCGCCATGCAGGAAGGTCATGGCGAGCGGGCATGTCAGGGGTGCGCGTGCCAGGGCTTGGACTCCGTGGCATCTGGCGAGTTCCCGCCGCCGGGCGCGGCCCGTCATCGTGCTATACTTTTCGGATAGATTCGCGCAAGACTGTTCTTCCAAGGTCTCGTCTGCAGCCCCGCCGGCCCTTCCAGGGCCCAGTTTCGCGGGCGGCTCGCTTCAGCTTCACCCCCTGCTGATTGCTCTTGAGTGTTTCTGTCTTCGCACGCGGTTGTGCCGTGTGCGAAGGGCATTTGCCCAATCTTTCATTTCCCAAGGAAACATCATGACGATTCAGACCGGTACCGTGAAGTGGTTCAACGACGGCAAGGGCTTCGGCTTCATCGCCCCGAGCAACGGCGGCAAGGACCTGTTCGCCCACCACAGCGAGATCCGCAACAACGGCGGCTTCCGCACGCTGGCCGAAGGCGCGCAGGTGGAGTTCGAGGTCAAGGACGGCCCCAAGGGCCCGCAGGCCACGAACATTCGCGCGCTCTGACGCGACAGCCTCGCGGCCGGGCGCGAAGCCCGACCGTGATGGTGCCGGCCGTGCGCCGGCGCAAAGGATGCTCCGGGAACGGGGCCCTGCAGCCATGCAGGGCCCCGTTTTCGTGTGCGCCTCATGCATGCGCGGCACGCCACGGCGCGGGGGGGACGCCGGCAGCGCACGCGATGTCCCGCTAGCATCGGCATGACCGCCGCGCGTGACCGGCTGCCGGCTGCGCGCGGGCGTGGGGCGATGCCGCGGGCCCTGTCTTGCCATGGAACCTTCGATGACCACAGAACTCACGACCCTGCAGGGGATCTCCTCGATGGCCACGCGGGCGATGCTCGCCGAACTGGCTCGAAGCTGTCCGCTCGAGTGCGCCGTGGATGCGCACTTCGAATCGGTGGGCGGTGTCGACGCGGCGCGACGCGTGCGGGAAGGCGAGGCCTTCGACGTGGTGGTGCTGGCGGGAGATGCGATCGACAAGCTGATCGCCGCCGGCAGCGTGCTGGCCGACAGCCGCGCCGACCTCGTGGTATCGAAGACGGTGGTGGCGGTGCCGCGGGATTCGCAGGGCTTCGACGTCTCCACCGAGCAGGCCCTGCGGCAGGCGGTGCTCGAGGCCCGCGCGATCGGTCATTCGACCGGGCCCAGCGGAACGGCCGTGCTGGGGCTGCTGCAGCGCTGGGGCGTGCTCGATGCGGTGCGCGACAGGCTGGTGCAGGCGCCGCCCGGGGTTCCGGTGGGCCGCCTGCTCGAACAGGGCCAGGCCACGCTGGGTTTCCAGCAGACCAGCGAACTGCTGGGGCTGGACGGGGTACGCGTGCTCGGCGAGTTGCCGGCCGGCTGCGAGATCGTGACCCGCTTCACCGCCGGCGTGTGCACCGTGTCGCGCCGGCAGCAGGCGGCGCGCGCGCTGGTCGCCTACCTGGCATCGCCCCGGACCGCGGCGATCAAGCGCGCGCACGGCATGGAGCCGGCGTGAAGCAGGCGCGGCCCGGCCCCGCGGGGCTCCTTGCGAGCGCTCATGACAGCTTGGCGTTGAGCCACTCGTAGTAGATCTGCGCATCCAGGCTGCTCATGTCGACGTCGAGTCCGGTGTAGTTGAGGTAGCTCTCCTGCGTGAACAGCGCGGTGCCGACGCTCGCCAGCACGCCGTGCACCGTGGCGCTCAGCAAGGCATCGTCCATCCACTGCAGGTTGGTGAGCACCGGCGCGCCCGAGAAGCCGTGGAACACCAGCAGGTCGTCGCCGTCGGCGATCGGCGCCGTGGTGTGCGGATCGAGGATCGAATAGCGAAACGCCCCGGGGATCGCGAGCACCAGCGGGCGGCTGTTCATCGGGTAGGGAGGGTCGGGTGCGTAACGCAGGACCGGGAACTGCGCGCTGACCATCGGCATGACTGCGGGCGATGACGGATCCTGCGGGTCCAGCCGGTATTCGGTGGAACCCGGGTAGCCGACCATGGTGGTCGGGACCTCCAGGTTGTCGCGGCTGGGCGCGATCGCGTAGTCCAGCACGGGCAGCCCGGTGAAGGCCGCCGCCGTGACCCGCAGATGTTCGTCGGGGTGAACCGTATAGACCAGGATGTCGGGGATGCGCATTCCCAACTGGTCCGCCAGCGGCAGCGCGCTGACGTCGATGCGGGCGTTGACCTGGTTGCCGAAGGCGTGCCCGAGGATCGGCGAGCCGGCCCATTGCACCTCGGCCGGGTCGTACCAGTCGACCGCGTCGTCGAACCAGGACTGCGACAGCACCACCTCGATCGGTGCCGTGTAGCGCCGGGTGTATTCCTCGGCGCTCAAGCCGTTGTGGAACAGCGGAACCAGCAGGTGCAGCGCCGTCAGGACCCTGAAGCTGTCGAGCGAGCCGTCGCCGCGCAGCGCCGGCATGCCGATGACCGAGCCGCTGCCACCGTAGGGGCTGGAGGTCATCACGCTGATCAGGCGCAACTGGCTTTGCAGCGGCGGGGTCGCCCAGTCCACCTTGCCGGGCCGCAGGAATGCGTCCGCGATCCGCAGGCGCACGAAGGGGCCGGGAAGCTGGTCGTGGACCCATGGCGGCGGGTCGGCGCGCAGGCGGCCCGCTGGCTGTTGCGCGCTGCGCTTGCGTCGCGTGTCGGGCTCGAGCACGCCGCCGAAGCCCTGGCTGGTGAATTCGCGCGCGACCCCGTCGCGCCCGTGGTAGCGGATGCGGTAGTGCGACTCGACGTAGCTGCCCTGCGAAGCCTCGGTGATGCGAAACACCACCTCGGCCTTGTTCCGGGGCCCGGCGGGAGACAGGGTCATTCCGACCGCCAGCGCTCCGTCCGGTGCGTAGCGCCAGAGTTCGCCCGGCGGCGGGGTGGCGAAGCCATGGCCGAGGTCGTCGACCAGCTCGAAGTCGTCGATCACGATGCCTGCATCGGCGCCGCAGTCGGCGCCGATGCAGGCTGCATGCACGGTGTCGACGCGGGTCAGCGGATCCATCAGATCGGGCCGGCGCTCGACTTCGAGCACGACGTCGGGTTCGTCGCCATGCATGCGGCGACCGATCCATGGCAGCCCCGGCACGACCGGCTCCAGCACATAGCCCAGCCGCGGGTTGGCGGGAAGGAAGGAGTAGGCCCGCTTGCCGCTGCCGAAGTCGACCTCGCATTCGCAGGGACAGTTCAGCGGCTCCACGCGGCCGTCGACGTAGCGGGTGCGATAGAGCCGGTCGACCCACAGCGGGCGTATGTACGGCTGGTCCTGCGGATCGAGTGGGGCGAGATAGACGTTCAGCGGGTACGCACCCGCCTGGGCGTCGGGCAGTGCATTGCGGCAGTGCACGGGCCGCAGCCGCGGCGGCGTGTGCTCGAGTTCGGCCGGCGTGCAGGTGTAGCTTGCGTCCTCGCCGGTGCGCGGCACGGCCACCTGCAGGATGGCCCCGACGTCGAGGTGGGCCGACAGCACCAGGGTCACCGTGGTCGCCGGGACGGGCGAGTCGGCCGGCGAGACCTTCCAGGTGGCGATCCTGCTCATGCCGAAGGGGTGATCCTGCCGCTCGGCATTGGTGAAGACCACGTAGGGGATCTGCTGCTGCGCCGCCGGCGCGAGCCGGAAGTCTCCGATCTCGGCCTGCAGGCCGTTGCCCTGCGCGGGGCGGTCCACGACGCGCAGCAGACGGAAGTCCAGCGCGCGGTCGCCGCGGTTGGTGATGGTCGCGATGTGCGGTCCCAGGCTGTGCGTCTCGTTGCCGGTGACCTGGAGATGCGCCCGCACCTGGTTGGCGAAACCCGGATCCGCGGCGGCGGCCGCGGTCGCTGGTGCCAGCAGTGTCCACAAGAGCATGCGGATGCCGGGGTGACGAAGGACAGGAAGCAGGACAGGAAGAGCGTGCATGTGGATTCCCCGGGGCGAGTGGAGCGGTCGCTGCGCGCGTGGCCCGGCTTGCGCGTGTGCGGGGTTGGACTCGCAAGTCGGTGCGGAGTTCAGTGCGCGCAAGGCGAGGGCTTCGGCGCCGGGCTGGGCGACGAAGCGACATCCGGGCGTGAACCATTTCACACTCCAGGGGGTTTGATCGCGATGGTCGGGTTCGCGTCGACGCGCGGCTTTGTTAGCTTTCATGTCATGCGGTTGGTGCCGATGTCGCATCGGGCCGCCGCCCGCCCACCCGAGTCCAGGAGGCTCCTGTCCACCATGGCGATCGATACCCTGCCGGCGCGCGAGTCGGCGCCAGTTGCCGGCGTGCCGGCGTCCACCGCCTCCACGCTCGACGCGTTGTGGGATTCGCTGCGCGCGGACGCCGACGACCCGGCGCGGCACCTCGGCGAGGCGTTGGTGCGGCGCGGCTTGATCACGCCTTCGCAGTTGTCGCAGGCGCTGGCGCGGCAGGCCGGGGCGAGGCCCCGGCGCGCGCTGGGGGCGATGCTGGTCGGCGACGGCATCCTGCGCCAGCATCAGGTGGACGAGGCGATTTCGGACTGGCTGGGCGTGCGGGTCGTCGACCTGCATGTGCTGAGTCCGCAAGCGCAGGCGCTGCGCCTCGTGCCGCGCAACTTCGCCGAGCGCGAATCGGTGCTGCCGCTGCTGCTGCGCGACGGCCACCTCGTGGTGGCGCTGGCCGACGCGTGGAACGACCGCAACGTGCTGAAGGAACTGCGCCTGCTGACCAGCCTGGAGATCGTTCCGGTGGCGGCGGCGCCCGCGACCCTGGCGCCGGCGATCGCGCGCGCCTATCGGGAGCTGGAGGGCGGCGAGGCCGCGCAGCAGCGCGGCGTGCGCGAACTGGCCGAGGAACTGGCGCGCCAGCCCGAGCCAACGCTGGTCAACGACGTCGTCGCCGCCAACGAGTCCGACAGCACGCTGGTGCTGTTCATCAATTCGCTGATCGCCGACGCCATCCGGCTGCGCGCGTCGGACATCCACGTCGAGACCGGTTCCGCGCCGGACCCCGTTCGAATCCGCCTGCGCATCGACGGCGACCTCGCCGACCATCTCCAACTGCCCGCGCGCTACAGCTTCGCGATCATCTCCCGGCTCAAGATCATGGCCGACCTGGACATCGCCGAGCATCGCAAGCCGCAGGACGGCAAGATCGACTTCGCCCGTTTCGGCGGCCCCCATGTGGAACTGCGCATGGTGGTGGTCCCGACCGCGCATGGAATGGAGGACGTGGTGCTGCGCCTGCTCAGCGGGCTGCGGCCGATTCCGCTGGACCGCATTGACCTGCGCCCGGCCACCCTCGCCGCGCTGCGCGAGGTCATCGTCAAGCCCTACGGGCTGATCCTGATCTGCGGCCCCACCGGCAGCGGCAAGACGACGACCCTGCACTCGGTGATGCGGGAGATCAACAACGGCAAGCGCAAGATCTGGACCGCCGAGGATCCGGTGGAGATCACGCAGGCCGGGCTACGCCAGGTCCAGGTCAACCCTCGCATCGGCTGGACCTTCGCGGCCGCCATGCGCACCTTCCTGCGTGCCGATCCGGACGTCATCATGATCGGCGAGATGCGCGACGAGGAGACCGCGCGCATCGCCGTCGAGGCCTCGCTGACCGGACACCTGGTGATGTCGACGCTGCACACCAACTCGGCCGCCGAGAGCATCGCCAGGCTGCTGGAGATCGGGCTCGACCCCTTCACCTTCTCCGACTCGCTGCTGGCGATCCTGGCGCAGCGCCTGGTGCGCCGTCTGTGCGAGCACTGCCGGGTGCACGAGCCGATGCCCGACGACGAGCTGCAGCACCTGGCCGAGCTGTACGTGGCCAGCGGCGGCGCAGCCGGGGAATCGCGCGAAGCCTTGCTGGAGCGCTGGCGCCGCGAGCATGGCGACGACGCCGGCCACGTGATGCGCTACCGGCGCGTGGGTTGCGCGCGCTGCGACGGGTCCGGCTACCACGGGCGCATGGGGCTGCACGAATTCCTCGGCAGCGACGAACGCCTGCGCGAGCTCGTCCGGCGTCGCGCGCCGGCACGCGACATCGTCGCGCTGGCGCAGTCGCGCGGCATGCCCACGCTGCTGCAGGACGGGGTCGAGAAGATGCTGGCCGGGCAGACCGACCTGTCCGAGGTGCTGGCCGCGACCAACCACTGAGCGGGGCGGGCGCCGGGCGCCCCGGCGCTGGCTCAGGCGCCCGGCGCGAAGGCCATGGTCCCGGCGGCGGTATTGGAGATCGGGATGTGGTAGTTCGAGTGCAGCAACTCGGCGGTGTCGCCCAAGGCGGCGCGCGCGGCCATCCACATCAGCAGTTCCACGCCTTGCGTGCCGGTGAGCTCGACAAGCTCGCGTATCGAATATTTCGCCGCCCATGCCGGGTCGTCGACCAGGCTTTGCATGAAACGCTGGTCGAATTCCTTGTTGATGAACCCGGCACGTCGCCCGTCGAGCTGGTGCGACAGCCCGCCGCTGCCGATCAGCAGCACGCGTCGCCCGGCAGGCCAGCGCCGGATGGCATCGCCGACGGCTCGCCCGAGTGCCACGCAGCGCGCGGCGCTGGGCAGCGGGTGCTGCACGGTGTTGATGCACACCGGGACGGTGGGAAGCGGCCAGCTGCTTCCGGCATCGGGCCACAGCAGCTTCATCGGCATCGTGAAGGCGTGGTCGACCAGCATTTCCTGGCAGGTGGTGATGTCGAAGCCGGACTCCACCAGGTGCTCGATCAGTTGCCACGAGAACTCGGGATCGCCGGGGAAGGCCGGCAGCGTCGGGATGCCCCAGCCTTCGTCGGCGTTGCGGTACTGCGGCGCCGCGCCGATCGCGAAGGTCGGCATCTTGTCGAGGAAGAAGTTCAGGCCGTGGTCGTTGTAGAAGACCACCGCGGCGTCGGGCCGCAAGCGGTCCAGCCACTCGCGGATCGGCGGGAAGCCGTCGAAGAAGGGCTTCCAGTAGGGCTCCTGCTGCAGCCCGCGGGCGATGGCGCCGCCGATGGCCGGCACGTGGGAGGTGGTGACGCATCCGACGATGGTGGCCATGCTCAGTTCCCCGCGGCCTTCAGCATGGCCTGGAATTGCTGCTTGCTCATGCCGGTCTGCGCGGCGCCGAGGTCCTGCACGTCGAGGCCGAAGATGCCGGCCAGCTTGGCCAGGTAGTAGACGTTGCCGCCGGCGTCCAGCATGCCGGGCACGTCGCGGCGCAGCACGACCTCGCGCTGCTCCGGACTCAGCCCGTAGCGATCGCAGTAGGCCTGCGGATCGCGCAGGAATTCGGCCCGATTGGCGGCATCGTTGAAGGAAAAGCACATCTTGTTCAACGCGTATGCTTTGCGGGCTTGCACACCGTCGAACACGGTGGTTCCTTCGATCGGGCGCGGCGGCGGGCTGGGAGGCATCGGCATCGGGGTCTCACGGGTGTGGGTCGACCCCTGCAGTGTCCCGGCACCGGTCGCGTCGATCAACGCGGTGTCATCGAATCCATCCATGAGCCAGATCGATCATTTGGACATCGACGGCCGGCTGCTGCGCCTGCTGGTCGCCGTGCGCGACGCCGGTTCGGTGACCGGCGCAGCCGAGCGCCT
>JAJYTY010000111.1 GCA_021792835.1 Pseudomonadota bacterium | reverse complement strand
CACCGTCGCCCTGGTGCTCAAGTCCGACCAGGTGCTCGAACTCGTGCAGCTGTACCTGCGACGCTGGAAGGCTTGAGGCCTCGCGCCGGGCGCGCCGGCCCGAGTGACGCAGGTCAGGTGCCCAGGCTGCGCGCCAGCTCGAGCAGCCATGCGCGGCCGTAGGCACCGCCTCGTGGCGCGCGCGGGTGGTCGAGGTCGTCGAGTACCGTGATGCGATAGTCGGTGCGCGGATCCTGCCAGCGCAGCGAACTGCGCACGCGCCCGCTCGGCGTGGTTTCGATGGACAGCACCGCCGGGTGCTCCCCGACCTTCGCGTTGAGCAGTTCGCGCACCATGAAGATCGCGGCCGAGCCATGGCCGTAGTTCCACTCCTGAAGCACCACGACGACTCCGTCACCGCGAAGGAAATGGCGTTCGGCCGTGGTCACCGTTTCCCCTGCGCCGGCCGCGTCGGGCGCCCAGCCGACGAAGCGCAGGGCGGCCAGGCCGGTGCCTGCCAGGTCACGTGGCTGGATCTCGCGTATGCCCTGGCTGCTCCATGTCGGTACAAGGGCCGAGGCGTCGACGGGCCATGCGCCTTCGTCTTCGTCGATCTCGACCCGAGCCGTATCCGCCGAGCGCAGCCTTTGACCCAGCATCTCGCGCAGCGGCGTCGGCAGGTCCCGCGCGCGGATGAACGACAGCCGCTTGATCAGCAGCGTGCCGCCAGGGCCGGGCGTGCCCGGCCCGGCCAGCATGTCGGCGCTGGCAGGAAAGGGCATGGTCGCATGTTCCGGCGCGCTGTCCACGGGAGCCGGAATCACGATGGGCGGCGGTTCCTCGAGCGCCGTCGGGGCCGCGTGCGACGACGGGGCGCATGACAGGCAGGGCGAGACTACGAGCGTCAAGAGGGCTCTGGCAGATTTTTCATAACTCATGGCTGACCTTGCTTCGAAGATTCTGGATGGCCTCTCGTGGTGTTTCGGCTTTTCGTTCTCGGGGATTTGTTACTCGTAATAAAACTCCCCGGGATTGCAATCATGAGCATCGGATCGCCAAAAAAGGAGGGCTTCTCTATTCGCAAGACGATAATGGTCACCCTGAACGTAATACACGCCACTCTCATTGTGGCCGGCATACGATCGCCACGTGAATTCCCACCCACCAGTCCCTGGGCTCTTGTCGTACGTATTGACAGAGTGCAGAAAAATGTATCTCATGGAGGCGAATGAATAGTGATGCGAAACGGTCCAGAACCAGTCCCGCGCGAAGCCGGGAGACCATGTAATTGTTTCGCGCACGCCGACCATCCATCCCGGCCCGCATGAGCGGCTGAAGACGTGAAAATTGTCTGGCGTTATGTGAGCCTGGGTTCGAGTGCTTCCTATTGCGACCATAATGATGAAGATGAGCGGAAGGCGCGCTGGAAATGCGTGCATGCCTCGAAGAAATATGACATTAAAATCTCTCATGGATTTGTGATGGGCGTGGGGTTTGTTATTTCTGATCCGCAGAGGATCGCTGGATTTGGTGGCGTCTCGCCAAGTTCGATGGCCGCGCCGCGCACGGCGGCTACAAATCCATCTTTCAAGTATGGATTCGTACGTTCATGTAACAATAACGCAAAAATTTTAACGCTTCGCTATTTCCATCCATTTCTTGTGGCTTCCAGTGCGCGCTGCAAATACCCTTAACTTCGTGCGGTTTTAGGCGTGGATTCAAGGCTTCATCGTGCGATATCGATATCCATGCCTTGGCCGGGGAGGATCTGAGCGCTTGCTGCTACTTGCTGCTACTGGTTGCCAAAAGACCCCGGTACCCTTGGCGCCGTGACGATGCCGCCCGCACCATGTGCCCATGAAACAACCAGACCTTGGTTTGGTCCAGACAAACCCTAAGTCCTGCAAGGTCAAATTCTTTGGCGGAGCTGGAGCGCGTGGTGCCGTAGGGGCATCTGTTCGCGTTGACCGACGCGCACGTGCCACGCATGGAGTGAGGATTGCTGTTATGTGGAGCGAAGGTGATGCCGCGCATTCACTTTCACTTCCTTCCTGATCGACGCCGCCGTGTACCCGGGCTCCAGCGGCAGCCCGGTATTCATCGAACGCGGCGAGCGTCGGCTGACGCGGCGCGACGGCGCGCGCGACCTGCTGTTCGCCGGAGTCGTCAGCGCGGTGTTCTTCCGCGAGGAGGCGCGGCGCGTGGTTCCGGCGCCGATCCCCGCCAACCACCGTTCGCTGGAACTGGGCACCGAGATGATCGACCTCGGCCTGGTGCTCAAGTCCGACCAGGTGCTCGAACTCGTGCAGCTGTACCTGCGGCGCTGGAAGGCTTGAGGCCAACGGTAAAAGGAATTTACTATTCCCCGCTCAAGCATTAGGGGAATTGCATGAAAAACATCACTCTGCGCCAGCTCCGCGTGTTCAGCGCCGCCGCCCGGCACCTGAACTTCGGCAAGGCGGCGCAGGAAATGCACCTGACGCCTCCGGCCGTGTCGATCCAGATCCGCGAACTCGAGTCGCAGGTCGGGCTGCCGTTGTTCGAGCGCCAGGGCAAGTCGGTCAGCCTGACCCTCAGCGGCGAGTACTTCGTGGTCTACGCGCGCAAGATCCTGGCCATGCTCAAGGATGCGGAAGACGCGATGGCGCGCCTGCGAGGGGTCAAGGCCGGGCGCCTGACCATCGGCATGGTCAGCACCGCGCAGTATTTCGTGCCGCGCCTGCTCGCGCGTTTCCACGAGGACTATCCCAGCCTCGACCTGCGGCTGTCGGTGGGCAACCGCGAGCAGCTGTTCAACCACCTGCAGAACAGCGAGATCGACCTGGCGATCATGGGGCGCCCGCCGAAGGAGGTGGACACCCGCGCCGAACCCTTCGCGGTGCACCCGATGGGCGTGGTGGCGCCTCCGGACCATCCGCTGGTGCGCGGCGGGCCGCACCGCGCCGAACGACTGGCGCAGTTCAATTTCATCGTGCGCGAGCCGGGCTCGGGCACGCGCGCGACCTTCGAGGAATACCTGCAGCGCCACCACGTCGAACTGCAGACCTGGACCGAGATGCAGAGCAATGAAAGCATCAAGCAGGCGGTGATGGCCGGCATGGGGATCAGCTTCCTGTCGCTGCACACGGTGGGCCTGGAACTGCGCGACGGACTGCTCGTGGTGCCGAGGATCGAGGGCATGCCGGTGCTGCGCCGCTGGTACGCGGTCAACAGCCAGGCCAAGCTGCTGTCGCCGGCGGCCGAGACCTTCCGCAACTTCATTCTCGAGCACGGCGAGACCTTCCTCGCCGAGACCTTCGGCGTGCCCGGGACGCCGGCGGGTGCGGGCGCCCCGGCAGCCAGCGCTAGGACGACGTGATGCGCTGCACCAGCCAGTCGCTCAGGCGCTGGCTGGCGGCATCGACATCGACCCCGTCGTGCAGTTCGACGTGCCAGCGCGTGACCTCGTCGTCGTGCGGCGCGACCTCGCGCAGGTAGTCGGTCAACGGGCAGGTCTGGAGATCGGTGTGCGAGGCCGGCGTGTGCAGCGTGCGCACGAATCGCCAGTGGTAGGCGAGGGCGCCGAGCTGCGTACGGACCTGTGGCCCGGCGACGGTGGCGGGCCGGAATTCGCGCAGCCAGGGGCCGATGGCGTGCAGGGGCATCGGACGGCACAGTCCGAATCCCTGGCCGAAGTGCGCGCCCAGCAGGGTCACCGCCTCCACCGCGTCGGCATCCTCCAGGCCTTCGACCACGGCCTCGCGGTGCAGGTCGTGGGCCATCTGCACCAGCGAGCCGACCAGGCTGACCACGCGCGCGGGATGGGTGCGGATGGTGGCCAGCAGTCCCTGGTCGATCTTGATCACGTCGAAGGGCAGTCGCGACAGGCGCTCCAGGCTGCTGTAGCCCGAGCCCAGGTCGTCCATCGACAGCCGCACCCCCAGCGCGGCCAGCTGATCCAGCGCATGCCGCTGCGCGGCCGAATCCAGTTCCTGCGTCTCCAGCACTTCCAGGTGCAGGCGCCGTGGGTCCAGCGCGCGATCGGCCAGCGCCTGCGCGACCCATCGCACGCAGTCCGGGTTCAGCAGGGTCGAGGGCGCCAGGTTCAGCGACACGCTCAGGCAGGACTCCCGGGGAGCCTGCTGCGCCAGCCAGTCCAGCACCTGCGCCAGGCCCTGCCTGAACAGCTGATCCAGCTCGGCGTTGCCCAGCAGGGGCAGGAAACTCGCGGGTCCGATCACCCGGCCGTCGGGAAGCTCCAGCCGCGCCAGCGCTTCCAGCGAATGCACCTCGCCGCTGCGCAGGTCGATCACCGGCTGCGCGTACATCGCCAGACCGCCGTCCAGCAGCAGGCTGCGGTAGCCCTGGGCCACGCCCTCGGACAGCGCGAAGGCGCTGGCGCCGCGGCAGCGGTGCCAGGTCTGTTCCCAGCGGCGCTGCAAGCCGCTGCCGAACTCGCGCGTCCAGTCGGCCTCGAACTGGTTGACGTGCGCGCCGTACAGGTAGACGCAGGCCACGACCCGGGAATCCTCGTCGAGCACCGGCAACGCGAAGGTCGAGCCAACCCCGAGCTGCCGTGCCTGGGCGCTCCAGAAGGACAGCCGCGGGTCGGTGGCATAGCTCGGCGTGCTCTGCGGCTGCCGCGTCCGCCAGGCCAGCGCGACCAGTCCCTGGCCGCGCGGCTGCGACGGGTCGATCAGCACGCTGGTGTCCGGCGCCTGCATCACCGCGGTGATCTGCGCTGCCGCCGGGCCGGAGCTGCGCTCCACCGTCAGCACGCCGTCGTGCGCCAGGCGCAGCAGCAGCGCGGCGCGGATTCCCGGCAGCGCGCCCAGCGCGGAAAGCTCCTCCGCGCAGGCGTCGGCCCAGGCGGTTCCGGGCGCCGCGAACGGGCGCGCCAGCGCCGCCCAGTAAGTGGAGACCAGGCGTTCGGCGGCCTCGGTCTGGCCCTGCATGTCGTCCTGCAGGCGCTGCTCGACGATGCGCGACAGTTCGTAGCGCTCCTGGGCGTCGAGCCCGGTGCCTTCGATCACCGCGGCGAGCAGCGAACGGTACAGCGACTGCGCGCGCACCACCAGCGAACACCCGGCGCCCACCAGCGCATGCACGCGGCCCACATGCC
Organism: Pseudomonadota bacterium; assembly: GCA_021792835.1. GTDB lineage: Bacteria > Pseudomonadota > Gammaproteobacteria > Burkholderiales > Burkholderiaceae_C > Thiomonas_A. The sequence continues at coordinate 6,454 of JAJYTY010000111.1, read as the reverse complement.
CGGCCCGTTGCAGCACGCCGTCGCGGGTGGTCGCGGCATCGAGCAGGAAGCACAGGTGCGTGCGCTGCTGCTGCCGGAGCATGCGCATCGCTTCGTCGTCGAGGGCGGCGAGGATGTCGCGCGTGTCCTCGCTGCGGCGCAGGGACTCGTAGAAGGCGTCGACGAATTCGTCCGCGGCATGCGCGAAGGCCGGAGCGATGTCCCGCAGCCGTTGCGCGGCGAGTTCGCCGTAGGCGGCGTCCGACGTGCCCGGCGGGTCGGCGCGACGCTGCGGGTCGCTGGCGGAAGGCGCGCGTTCACTGGGGTTCATGCGGGCTCGGGGCGCGGCGGCGAGGCCGGTGCAAGGTTGGGCGGGGCCATGGGGCCATGGGCCGTGGACTTGCGATCCGGAGCAGGCCTTCGACGAAAGATAGCGTTTTCGGGACTTTTGCGACAGCCCATCCGCGTGCCCGCGCAGCCGTCGTCCATCGTGTGGCTGCTACTTCGAGGGAGCGGTGATAAATCCGTATTCGATCGCCAAAACCCGTATGGAAATCAGGTGCGAAGCCGATAGCCGGTCTTGAAGATCCAGGCCACGATTCCGAGTGCGATCAGCAGGAAGCTCAAGGTCATCCCGAGGCTCAGTCCCACCCCGACGTCCGCGCTGCCGTAGAAACTCCAGCGAAAGCCGCTGATCAGGTAGACGACCGGGTTGAACAGCGCGACCGTGTGCCAGATTCCCGGCAGCATGTCGATGGAGTAGAAGCTGCCGCCGAGGAAAGTCAGGGGCGTGATGATCAGCAGCGGAACCACCTGCAGTTTCTCGAAACCGTCGGCCCAGATTCCGATGATGAATCCGACCAGGCTGAAGGTCACCGCGGTCAGCAGCAGGAACGCGACCATCCACAGCGGGTGCTCGATGCGCAGCGGGACGAACAGTCCGGCGGTGACCAGGATGATCAGCCCCAGCGCCACCGACTTGGTCGCGGCCGCGCCGACGAAGCTCAGCACGATCTCCAGGTAGGACACGGGGGCCGACAGCAGCTCGTAGATGGTGCCGGTGAACTTGGGGAAGTAGATCCCGAACGATGCGTTGGAAATGCTCTGCGTCAGCAGCGACAGCATGATCAGCCCCGGCACGATGAAGGACCCGTAGCTGACGCCGTCGACCTTCTGCATGCGCGAACCGATCGCCGCGCCGAACACGATGAAGTACAGCGAGGTGGAGATCACCGGCGAGATCACGCTTTGCATGATCGTGCGCAGCGTGCGGGCCATTTCCTGGCGATAGATCGAACGTACGGCGTACAGGTTCATGCCTGGCGCTCCTCGATCAGGCTGACGAAGATGTCCTCCAGCGAACTCTCGCTGGTGTGCAGGTCACGGAACGCGACTCCGGCCGCGCGCAGGCGCTCGAGCAGGTCCTCGATCCCCGTCCCCTGGTCGCGCGTGTCGTAGCCGTAGTGCAGTTCGCGGCCGTCGGGCGAGAGTTCCAGGCCCAGGTCCTGCAGCGAATCGGGCACGCGCGGCAGCGCCTGCTGCAACTGCAGGCTCAGGCGCTTGCGCCCGAGTTCGCGCATCAGCTCGACCTTGTCGCGTACCAGGATCAGCTCGCCGTGGTGGATGATGCCGATGCGGTCGGCCATCTCCTCGGCTTCCTCGATGTAGTGCGTGGTCAGGATCACCGTGACGCCCGATGCGCGCAGCCCGCGCACCAGTTCCCACATGTCGCGCCGCAGCTCGACGTCCACCCCGGCGGTGGGCTCGTCGAGGAACAGCACCCGGGGCTCGTGCGCCAGCGCCTTCGCGATCAGCACCCTGCGCTTCATGCCCCCCGACAGCGTGCGCAGCCGGTTGTCCTTCTTGTCCCACAGGGAAAGATCGCGAAGCACCTTCTCGATATGGCGTGGGTCGGGGCTCTTTCCGAACAGTCCGCGGCTGAACGATACGGTGTCCCAGACCGTCTCGAAGCTGTCGATGGTGAGTTCCTGCGGCACCAGGCCGATCAAGGACCGGGTCAGGCGGTACTCACGTGCGATGTCGTGCCCGTCCACGCTGACGCTTCCCGCGGTGGGGTTGACCAGTCCGCACACGATGCTGATCAGCGTGGTCTTGCCGGCTCCGTTGGGGCCGAGCAGCGCGAAGATCTCGCCCCTGCGGATCGACAGGTTCACGCCCTTGAGGGCGCTGAAGCCCGTGGCGTAGGTCTTGGCCAGTTGCGAGATGCGCAGCACCTCCTGGGCGGGCGGGGTTTCGGGGGAGATGGCTTGCGGCGATGGCATGTCCTGCAGATTAGCAGGGCGGCAGGATTTGCGTGTTCGTGGAAATGGGCGGAACTCCGCCGCCCTCAGGCAGCGGTGTGTCACCGTTTCCGCCACTGGGCGGGCTGCCCGGCCCTTGCTTCCAGAGGGCGCGCCGCGTGGCGCGCGCCTGGCACGCGGCTTGCTCAACCCGCAGCCGTTCGACGCCGCGGGGCGGCCCCGCCGGCTCCCGCCGCGTCGATCCCATGGTTCGTTCGACACTACACACGGAGACCTCGCATGCAAGCTCGTGCCCGCAAGTCCCTCAAACCCCTGAAGGCCGCGGTTGCCGCCGTGGCGCTGGCCACCGCCAGCTTCGCCGCGCACGCCGCCGGCGCGCCGGCGCAGATCAAGATCGGCACGCTGTACGCGTCCACCGGTCCCTTCGCGGTGGCCTCGCAGGGCCAGTACGAGGGCCTGAAGTTCTGGGCCGACGCGGTCAACAAGGACGGCGGGGTGTACGTCAAGGCCTACGGCAGGAAGATCCCGGTGAAGATCGTCGCCTACGACGACCAGAGCTCGACCTCGACCGCGACCACGCTGTACAACCAGCTGATCACGCAGGACAAGGTGGACGTGCTGGTGGCCGACTTCGGTTCGGTGCTGACCTCGGTCGCGGTGCCGCTGGCGGCCGAGCACCACATGCTGCTGATCGACCCGACCGGCTCGGGGGCCAACTTCTTCACCAAGAAGACCGACTACCTGGCGGACGTCAGCATCCCGGCCTCCACCGTGTGGCCGATCCCGCTGGCGCAGTACCTGCTGCACGAGAAGATCAAGCGCGTGGCGATCGTCTACGACAGCAACGACTTCGACGCCTCGCAGGCGGAGACCATGAAGCAGCAGCTGGCCAAGGGCGGGGTCACTCCGGTGTACTACCACGCGGTGCCGACCACCGAGTCCAACTACACGGTGCTGCTGCACACCATCAAGGCCGCGAACCCGAACGCGGTGCTGGAATTCGGCTACCCGCCCAACGACATCGCCTTCCTGCGCGCGCTGTCGCAAAGCGGCCTGCACTTCGACATGACCTTCACCATCTTCCCGGGCCAGTTGCTGGCGCTGATGGAGAAGAACGTCGGGGTCGACGGACTGGCCTACACCTACACCTACCCGACGCCGCCGCTGGTGCGCTACGACAAGGTCAGCTACGGGATGAACACCGCGCAGTTCGAGAATGCCTTCGAGGGGGCGCAGCACAAGGCGCCGAACTTCCTAGACGCGGCCGGCTACAACACCGGGCTGATCGTGCAGCACATGCTCGATATGTCGCCGAAGTTCACGCAGTTGGACTTCCACCAGGCGCTGATGGACATGTCGGGCAAGACCACGACCCTGCTCGGCCCGTTCAAGATCAATGCCAACGGCGCCCAGCTCGGCCAGCCGTTGCCGGTGGCGCAGATGGTGCCGGACGGCAAGGGCCTGAAGTTCACCGTGCTGTATCCGCCCGAGCACGCGACGGGCAAGGCCGTCTACCCGGCTCCCAAGCGTTGATGCATGGCTGAACGACCGGGCCCCGCGGGGCCCGGTTTGACATGCGGCGCCGGCAGCCGCCGGGTCGCTTCGGAGCTAGCGTGGAACTACTCGAATACGCCATCGTCGGCGGAATCCTGTACGGCATTTTCTTCACCCTGGTGGGTCTGGGGCTGAACCTGATTTTCGGGGTGATGCGCATCATCAACCTGGCGCACGGGCAGTTCATCGTGCTGGGGGGGTACTGCGCGTGGGTGGTGTCGAGGCACTTCGGGTTCAACCCGCTGTGGGCGCTGCCGCTGTCGGTGCTGGGGGCGGTGGTGGTGGGGTGGCCGCTGTACCGCGGGGTGGTGCCGCGGCTGCAGCGCAGCGGGGACCCGGAGATGCTGTCGTTCATCCTGTTCTTCGGGGTGGGGCAGATCCTGGAGTCGCTGACGGAGCTGGGGTTCGGGGCGGACCAGCGCTCGCTGCCGCAGAACGCGCTGGGCTCGGGCAACCTGGGGGTGCTGGGGCAGCAGTTTCCGGACAGCTGGTGGGTGGCGGCGCTGGTGAGCGTGGGGGCGCTGGTGGCGCTGTGGGGGTATTTCTCGCACACGCGGCTGGGCTATGCGACGCGCGCGGTGATGGCCAACCGGGAGGAGGCGGTGGCCACCGGGATCGACGTGCGCAAGGTGTCGACGATCGCCTTCGTGGCGGGGCTGGCGCTGGCGGGGATGGCGGGGGTGTTCGTGCCGTACCTGCTGGGCTCGGTGTCGCCGGACCTGGGTGACGGGCTGACGACGACGGCGTTCGCGATCGTGATCATCGGCTCGCTGGGCAATGCGCTGGGCACGATCGTGGGGGGGCTGGTGTTCGGGCTGGGCACGATGCTGATGCAGACCTATTACTCGTCGTGGTCGAACGTGGTGCCGTACGCGCTGCTGTTGATCATTGTGCTGATCCGCCCGTCGGGGCTGCTGGGAAAGGCGGTGCGTGTTGCCTGAGAACCGGAAGACAACGAGCCGTGGGGCGCGGGGTGTGCGCGCGGGGCTGATGGTGGCGGGGGTGACGGCGCTGGCGTTCATCGCGGCGCCGCACCTGTACTCGAACCAGTCGCTGCTGTTCACGCTGATGACGTTCATCGTGCTGGCGCAGGGGCTGAACCTGCTGTATGGGTTCACGGGGTACCTGCCGTTCGGGTACGTGGGGTTTTTCGGCAGCGGGGCGTACGCGACCTCGCTGCTGGTGCTGCATGCGCACTGGCCGGTGCTGGCGTGCGTGGCCGGGGGCACGGCGGTGTCGGTGCTGCTGGGGCTGGTGCTGGGGCCGCTGCTGAGGCTGTCGGGGGCGTACTTCTCGATCGCCAACCTGGCGGCCTCGCAGATTCTGTACTTCGTGGTGTCCAACCCGAACCTGTCGGACATCACCGGGGGTCCCTACGGGCTGAAGATCGAGCAGGTGTACGACCCGGACCTGAGCTACTGGGTGATGCTGGGGGTGCTGCTGCTGACGGTGGGGCTGGCGGCGTGGCTGCGGGCGTCGCGCTTCGGCATGTCGCTGCGGGCGATCAAGCAGGATGCGGTGAGCGCGGCGATGGCGGGGATCCACGTGGTGCGCTCGCGGCTGATCGTGTGGCTGCTGTCGGCGGGGGTGGCGGGGCTGGCCGGGGGGGTGTATGCGTGGAACCTGTCGGTGTTCTACCCGGATGCGGTGTTCACGCTGCAGCTGTCGGTGTTCGCCATCGTGTTCGCGCTGTTCGGCGGGGTGGGCACGGTGATCGGGCCGATGGTGGGGGCGGCGCTGCTGTACTCGCTGTACTCGGTGATCGGGATTTCCACGCCGCAGTACTTCCAGCTCATCTACGGGGGGCTGATCGTGCTGCTGGTGCTGTTCCTGCCCGGAGGGGTGTTGTCGTTGTTCGAGCGCCGAGGCATCGATGTCTTCTAAAACGGATGACGCTGCGGCTGGTCCGCGCAGTGACGGCCCCCAGGGCCGGGGCAAGCCCGTCCCACCCCCCGAGGGGGGGGACCAGCCTTGGGGCGGCCCTGCGGCTGGTCCCTTGCTGGAGCTGGCCGGGGTGCACAAGCACTTCGGAGCGCACGTGGTGCTCAACGAGGTGGGCTTCCGGGTGGCGCCGGGGGAGATCGTGGGGCTGGTGGGGCCCAACGGCTCGGGCAAGACGACGACCATCAACGTGATCTCGGGGCTGCTGCGCGCCGACGCGGGGCGGGTGCGCTTCCAGGGGCACGACGTGAACCGGCTGCCGATGTTCAAGCGCGCGCGCGCGGGGATCAACCGCACGTTCCAGGTGCCCAAGGTGTTTCGCGACATGACGGTGCGCGAGAACGTGGAGGTGGCGGCGCGCACGGTGCACATGGGGGCCGAGGGGGTGCAGGAGATCCTGCGCGACATCGAGCTGCTGGAGGTGGCCGAGCGCTCGGCGGGCTCGCTGACGGTGAACCAGCAAAAGCTGCTGGACCTGGGGCGTGCGCTGGCCACGCGGCCGAAGCTGCTGCTGGTGGACGAGATCGGGGCGGGGCTGAACCCGGCGGAGCTGGGCTCGATCGCGGCGCTGCTGCAGCGGCTGGCGGCGCGGGGCATCGCGCTGATCGTGGTGGAGCACCTGCTGGACTTTCTCAACCGCATCACCTCGCGGGTGATCGTGCTGGGGGCCGGGCGCATGTTGTTCGAGGGCCCGCTGGAGGCGGACTCGCGCGACCCGG
>JAJYTY010000002.1 GCA_021792835.1 Pseudomonadota bacterium | reverse complement strand
TCTAGCTCATCATCTTTGGAACAGAGGACTTTGCCGACATAGCCTACGAGTACTTCACTCACGATTCTGCCTACGAAGTGGTTGCATTCACGGTCGATGCAGCCTACCTGAAGGAAGAGGAGAAATTCGGACTGCCCGTCGTGCCTTTCGAGGAGATCGAGCAGCATTTCGACACGAACACGCATGAAATCTTTGTGGCCATCGTGTATGCGCAACTCAACCGTCTGCGCGCAGCGGTCTGTGAGCGCGTTCGGCAGAGAGGCTACAAGCTCGCAAGCTATGTCAGCTCGCGCGCTTTCGTGTGGCGCAACGTGGCGCTCGGCGAGCACTGCTTCATTTTTGAGGATAACACCATCCAGCCTTTCGTGCGAATAGGCTCAAACGTGATTGCATGGAGCGGCAACCATATCGGCCATCACTCGAAAATCGGCGACAATTGTTTTTTGACATCGCATGTCGTGGTCTCTGGATGGTGCACCATCGGCAACAACACTTTTCTTGGTGTAAACACCACGCTCGCGAACAACACCAGGATTGGTGAATTCTGCTGGCTAAGTCACGCCTCAAACGTCGCCGGCGAGATACCGGCTCATTCATTGGTGAAGGCACCAGCCAGCGAGGCATCGCCGCTCAACGAGGCAGCGCTATTCCGCGTGCTGTCCAGAAGCAGCCGCAAGCGCGCGGACTCGTGAAGCCTCCGCCAGATCGAGCGCTTGCCGGCTTTCGGAACGAAATCGTGAAACAAAGCGGTGCCCGCTCGCCACTACCAGGTAGTGAACCGTGCCACCTCGGCCGCGATCCGGGCAGGATCATCTTGCGCCAGGCACTGCAACATGCTTTCAAAGCGACCGCCGTATTCCGGGAGAAAGTGCAAGGCAAGTCCCGCCCTTTCAAACTCACCCCCAGCGTAGAGTTCTCGCCCTCCGGGCGCGTTGACATACTCGGTCGCCCCCACTTGCTTGGCGATGGCGATGATCCTGTCCTGGGCGCGAAGTTCGGGATCGATCGCTAGAGAGCTGGATCGCAACATGGGCCGGGCCAGGCCCAGGACCTCAGCCTGCCAAGCCAATGTGGCGCACAGGTAGTCGACGGGCCGCGAACCCAGATCGAACAATCGTCGTTCCAGTTCCGGAGCAGTCTGGCCCAATGCATCCAGCGACGGAAACCTCCGCGCCTGCTGGCGCAACGCCGACTCAGCATCATCCTGGTATTCCAGATCGACGATGCGCGTGCTGTCGCGGTCTCCCTTGCGCAGCGGAAGCGTCAGCCATTGTTTTTCACCGCTGCGATCGTCGATGCGATTGCGATGCACCCACCCACGCCGCGGAAACTGCACGCAATCCAGCGCGACAAAGAGATCCACCGCGGCAAAAAGCCGAAAATATCCCGGATACGGGAAAAAATACGGCTGCATGATGGCCACTCTCATCAACGGTCCTCCTGGAGGCATACACGGCCGCCGCATTTACGGTTTGAAAATTCGCTCAACTTGTTGTCGCTCCGGAAATCCAGGGTGGTACTGCTCGCGGTGGACGCTCCGCTGGTAGGCTGTCGGGTAGGCTCGCTCGACAAACGTTGGCTCGCAGGCATTGTCCAGTCGAGTAGACACCGCCAGCCGGAAGCTGCCCGGGACGCCGCTTGTCGAACTGCGATGAACCGTGAACATCGACATGAACACGACATCACCCCGCTGCACACACACCGGTTGGAAGTCCGCCTCGGTATACTCGGACGCGGGAACTTCCCATGTCGATGCCCCCCGATCGATCATCGGCAGCAGCCCCTTGACATGGCTACCAGGTATGACCTCCATCGGAAAATTGGAGACATCCACGTCCGTCAGCGGAATCCATATCACGACTCCGTCCAGACTTCCCTGTACAGAAGGAAAATCCTGGTGAGGGATCAATCCGAAATAGCCATTGGGAATCTTCAGGTCGTCGGACATGATCAGCGCGACCTGACCTCCAGGGACGAAATAATCGCGCCAGTTGAATTTCTCACGCAGGAAGCCCACGATGCTCGGATGAATCGTCAGACTGAAAACGCTCTCATGGCGCCACAGAGCGGATACAACGCGCTTGTAGCGCTCGATATCGGAAGCGTGCAGCAGCTTGAAAGCTTGAAAGAGGTCCGCGGGCTGCTCTGCGACGCCAAGATGAGCCAACTGGGCTCGGATCACCCCCAACAGCCCTTCAGTGACCTTCCGCACATCTTCGAGGCCCAGCAGCCCCTTTGCCACGCAAAAGCCATCCCTCTTGAAACTCGCCAACATATCGCTCATGAGGATACGCTCCTTGGATTCGATTCGCCGCTCATCGGCCCCGAATCAAACGATCAACTCCGGCGCGGAGATCACAGCGATCACCGCCCACCAGCCCAATCAATGACATGAATCAAAAAATCAGTGTGTTGACTACGCTCTACAACCATGAAAAATACATCATCGAAACCTTGCGAAGCGCGCTATCGCAATCCATTCCACCGTTTGAGATAGTTGTAATTGACGATGCCTCGACAGACGCTTCGGTGGCCGCCGCCCGCACTGTCACTGACCCGCGCATACGAATCTTAGCGCAGCCCAGCAATCTTGGCGGCGCGAACACCCGCCTCGGCTTCGAAAATTGCACCGGGGACTATATAGCAATATTAAATTCCGACGATGTGTGGGGTCGCGAGAAGCTTCAGAGGCAGATGGCGTTTTTCGACGAACACCCCGAATGCGGGGCCGTGTTCACCCACGTGCAGGTCATCGATGAGCACAACGTCCCCTGGCGCCACGACACGAGTCCGCACATGGAACTGTTCAATGTGGCCGGCCGCGACCGCAGTGCATGGGCTCGGCATTTCTTCCAGAACGGCAATGCCTTTTGCGCATCCAGCGCGTTGATTCGCAGGAGCGCTCTCGAGAGGATCGGCGGGGTCCATAGCAATTTCATGCAGTTGCAGGATCTCGACATGTGGCTTCGTCTCGCCCTCAACGGGTGGGAACTCGGCCTCGTCGAGGAGCCCCTCACGCGCTACCGGGTCAGCCGCGCTGGGAGCAACATGAGCGCACAGAGCTTCGGAGCGAGAAGTGCCAACCTTTTCGAAACCACGAAGGTACTGCAGGCGTTCTGGGATGTCTCCTCCCTTGATTTCCTGCGTCGCATCTTTCCGGACCTGCAGGCTTCGCACCGAGCAAGTGACGATCTCACCCAGTTCTACCTGGCGCTGTACGCAGCGCGGAGCGATCTGCTGCCGCACCGCCTTTTTGCCATCGAGACCATGCACCGCTGGGCCGGGCGACTGCCTGCAATGAAAGAGGCCTTCGAGCTTGAGGGGTTCAACCACCCTGCCTATCGTGACTTCATTGCCGCCACGCCGTTGCGGGACCTCATTCGCACGGGCCTGAAGGGGCAAATGGCCACTGCCATCGAGGCGCTGCTCCCCTTCGCCGCGGTTCAGCGCTTGAAGTCGTGGCTGCACGCCATTCGCGGCTAGGGTGTGTATGACGGCATGGAACTCTGGCCTGTGGCACCGCGTACGCGCCGGTGCAAATACTGGATCATCTGCGCGATTCGCTCGGCGCCGCGCGCGCCGAGATCGCCGAACATGGGAAGACAAAGGACCTCTCGAGCTGCGAGTTCGGCCTGTTCCAGGTTGTCACGCTGGCATGCACGGTAGGACGGAAAGTCCGAGCACAACGGGAAAAAGTAGCGCCGCGAAAATACCTTCCAGTCCTTCAATGCCGCCCAGAGTGCATCGCGGTTCATGCCAAACTCGGCCTCGTCAATGCGGATTACTGCGTACTGCAGGCTGTCACTAATGCCAGCGCCTGGCTGAACGACTCGTATCCCCGGAGTATCCTGAAGCCCGCGGACGTATGCCGCCTTGACCTCGGCGCGAAGTGCCCGCTCCGACTCCAGGGTAGCCAGAACCTCCAAACCGATCGCAGCCTGGATCTCATTGAGCTTGGCGTTCGTGCCAACGAGCGCAACCTCATCCTCGCTCTCGATCCCGAAGTTGCGAAGCAACTCCAGCTTGTGCGCCAGCGCCGGATCGGAGAACGCCAACCCGCCTCCCTCGGCCGTATGGAACAGCTTGGTCGCATGAAAGCTGAACATGGTCGCATCGCCGAACTTGCCGATCGGGCGTCCCTGCAAGGTCGTGCCGAAGGCATGCGCGGCGTCGAAAATCAACTTCAGGCCGTGTGCCTTTGCGATGTGCGAGAGCGCGTCTACGTCGCACGGGGTGCCGTAAACATGCACACCGATAATGGCCGCGACATCGTCGTCGATCATGCGCTCGACTGAGCGTGGGTCGATGCAAAGGGTGTGCGGGTCGACGTCGCAAAATACCGGCTCGGCACCGCAAAGAGCAATGGCGTGCACCGTAGCCGAGAATGTGAACGGCGTCGTCAGCACCTTCCCCGTGATGCCCATCGCAAGCAGGGCGATCTGCAATGCCAGGGTGCCGTTGCTGAACAGGCGCAGCTCGGGAACTCCGAGATGCCTGGTAAGTTCGGCCTGCAGTAGGTCATGCTGGGGCCCCATGTTGGAAAGCCGCCGGGACGCCCAGATCTCACGCAGCCGCCCCTCCACGCGCTCGAACGGCGGCAGGAAAGGGCGCGTGACGTAGATGGGCTCCGCGAATGCCTCGATACCACCAATGGTTGCGCTCATGCTCGAAATGTCACAAATGTGGTTCAACAAAGACGAAGTGCGACGATGCGCCCGGATCGGCGAGCTTGCACGTTCGGCCCCAAACCCCCGGAAATGCGCACCTCCGCGTAGCCATTCCAGCTGCTGCACGTGTGGCCTTGCGGGCCCGGCGGCCTGGGCCCCCGATCCCATGTTCTGCAGCGGGAGGAGTCAGTCTTATAGCATCACGCGGCCTCTGCGAGCTTCAGCCGTCGCAACGCAATGATGTCCTCCGTCAAGCATGCCGCATGTCGCGTTCGTAGGCTTGCACGATGTCGTGGGCCTCGCCGAACATTCTCACATGGCCTTGTTCCATCCATAGGACCTTGTTGCAGGTTTTCAAGACCGTCTCGCTTGAGTGAATTGCGAGCACGACGATCTCAGCTCGGTTGTGCAATTCACGCAGGCGCCGCTCGGCCTTTTCCTGGAAGCTGGCGTCACCCACGCCAAGCACTTCGTCCAGCAACAGGATGTCGGCCTCGACAGCCGTCGAGATTGCGAACGCCAAGCGCAAGCGCATGCCATTGGAGTAGGTGCGCAGCGGCAAATCGAGGTAATCCCCCAATTCTGTGAAATCCGCAATCTCGTCAGTCTTGCGCTTGATCTCGGCACTATTCATGCCCAGCAGCAGGCCGCGGAGTCGGATGTTTTGCCGTCCCGTCGACAATTCGTCCATGCCAAGCGTGATGTCAAGCAAAGGCACCGTGACACCCTGGACTCGCAGCTCCCCTGCCGTCGGTGAGTAGATGCCAGCCATCACCCGCAACAGCGTGCTCTTGCCGGCGCCGTTGTGTCCGATAAGGCCGAGCCGATCTCCCGTTCGCAGTTCAAGGCTCAGGTCATCGATGGCTTTGACGACGATCACACCGGTGTTGTCTTCCGCGATGCTGTTGCGCCGCCCCAAGCGCATCACCCGCTTTTTCAACGACTGCGCGGAAATCTCGTAGATGGGTAGCTCCAGATGCACATTGCGGAGCGAAATGCTTGCTGCCATGGTTTGAAGAGGCGCGGGCTCAGGTTTGGGTTGTCGTATACCGGATGCTCAGAGCCAGTACGGGATGCGCTTGTGATAGCGCCCGGTCATGATCAGCGCGACAAGCCATCCGGCGATGGTCATTGTGCACACCAACACCCAGGTGGACGCTGGCGGAACCTGACCAACAAGCGGCTCGCGCACCACGTCGATCAGATAGGCAAGCGGGTTGAACTCGACGATCCACCGGTGACGTCCGCTCAGCATCTCACCGTGGAAGAGGATCGGTGTGACGTAGAACGCCACCTGCAGCAGCGCCGCGACGATCTGGGGCAGATCGCGAAAGCGTGCCCCGAGCAAGCCGGTCAGCGCGGCGATCCAGGTAGCGTTCAGTACGAACAGTACCAGCCCGGGCACGAACAGCGGCAACGTCGCCCAACTCCTTACCCCGAAAATGGCCAGCACCAGCAACACAATGGCGAAGTTGTGCGCGAATATCACCAGGTTGCGCCAAGCCGCCTGTAGAACATAGATGAGGCGAGGAGTTGCGACCTGCCGGATATAGTTGGAGCTCGCGATGTAGGCGTTGCTCCCCTCTCCGACCGTTCCTGAGAACAGGCTCCAAATCACCATACCGATTGCCACCATCGGCAGGTAGGTGGCCAAGCTCTGCCCAAACAGGGCTCCATATACCAGCCCCATCATTCCCACCAGCACGCCCATGCTGATGGTCAGCCAGAACGGCCCGAGCTTGGACCGCGCATAACGCTGTCGGATTTCCAGCCAGCCAAGCAGGCTCCACAGGCGCCAAGCGCGCAGGCTGGCAAGCAGGTCAATGATCGACGTTCGAAGGGATTGCAGTATCAAGGCTTGCGGTCCAGTAAAAGGTCGATGGTAGTGGCAAGCGCGGTGCCCGGGGCGCGCCAGGCGTCAGGCGGTGGACTCGACATCGCCCAGCCTGGTGCGGCCACCCGAGGCATCGCGGTTCATGCAAACGAGTCGGCAGTGCAGCCCGCCGGGCGAAGTCGAGACAGTAGCACTGGTCAAGAAGCGCGCGAACGGGGCCGAGAAGTGGCAACAGCCCCCGCACAGCTGCCTCCCCGCAAGGAAATGATGAGGCCTGAGCAGGCGGACACTGAGCCGTCCCATCGCAAGCCGAGCATGCGAGATACGGGCACGAGGGCTGAGCAGCGGGAAGATGCGGGGCAAGGGCGCGAATGGTTCGGTTGGCTGGCCTCTACGGCTCCCATGGACGCGAACTCGATCATGAATCATCGAACGGCTGGGGCCAGATGATCACTCAGCTGCCGGGTGACGGGCGCCCCAGTAGCTTGGTTGCATGCTGAAATGCCGCAACCAGGCCTGAGGAAGCCAAGGAGCATGCTGGCCGGTCTTGTACCCAAGGTACTTGACCATGGTGCGCACACCCGACAAGGGAATCAGCCATGGCGCATGGCGCAGCAGGTAGCGGACTTCGGAGCGAACGAAACGCATGCCTTCACCTTCGGGTTTGCCGAAAGCCTCGAGCAACCAGGCATGCTCGCGGTGGAGTACGCCAACATCAAAATAGCGCCGGAACTCCTGCGCGGTCGTATAACCGTGGGAGTGAACCACGCATGAGTCCCCCACGTACGCGATGGCCCTGCCCGCCTGAAGCACCCTGGCCGCGACGATCATGTCCTCCGAAACGATGGTGCGCAAAGGAAAGCCGCCCACGCCCATCAAGTCGGGGCGGCGATAGGCGCAATACGAGTCGGATGTGAAAGCCGCCTTCATGCCGAGCGCGGCAACGTCGCCCAGGGTGCGTGTTGCCGATTGCTGCGGGTAGTTGAACAGCCGCGCATGCGCCTCGATCGGCCCCGCCTCCCGCCGCGGCAGCTGTCGGCCGTAGGCCACCGCCACCTGGGGGTCGTCGAACGCGCGAAGCAGACGACGCAAGGCCTCAGAGTCGGCTAGCACCGCGTCATGGGTAAGGTAGACGAGCAGATCGCAGTCGCCGCAATGCTCGGCGGCCATCTGGCGGCTGCCGCCATGGTCGAAATCGCGCATGGCTATCGACACCACTTCGAAGCCGCATGTACGCGCCACCTCGTCACTGCCATCTGTGGACTCGGAGTCGACCACCAACAGGCGATCGGGCTGGCGGCTCTGGGCGCGGACCGCCGCGGCGGCGCTTCGCCATACCTCACCGCCGTTTCTCACCGGGACGATCAGGGCAACACGCATCGCGCGTTGCGGCTGGGGCATGTCGACATCAGTAGGCGTTCTCATGCACCAGGCCCTTGAACAAAGTCAGCGCGATGATCTTCAGGTCCAGCGCAAGTGACCAGCGCTGTATGTACAACATGTCGAACTCGACCCGGCGTTGCATCTTCTCGGGCGCATCGGTCTCGCCGCGATAGCCGGAAATCTGCGCATACCCGGTGATCCCGGGCTTGACCATGTGCCGCGACGCGTAGCTCGGAATCTGGTCGATGTAGATCTGATGGTGCTCCACGGCATGGGGGCGCGGCCCGACCAGCGACATGCGCCCTTGCAGTACGTTGATCAGTTGCGGTAGTTCGTCAAGACTGGTACGGCGCAGGAAGCGCCCGAACCGGGTCGTGCGGGGGTCGTCGCGCGATGCCTGGACGAGTCCGCCCGACACCGGCTCCACATGTTCGCGCATGCTACGAAACTTGTAGATGACGAACTCCCGCCCCGACCAACCGATACGCCGCTGCTTGAACAATACCGGACCGGGAGACTCAAGTTTCACCCCCAGCGCGATCAGCAGCATCAACGGGCTCGCCAGCAGCAGGAACAGGCCTCCGAGCACAAGATCCTCGCTACGCTTGACCAGCCTGTTCACGCCTTCCATCGGCGACACAGACAGATCCATCATGGTCACACCGCCAATCTCGGTCACGGCATGATTCAGCAACTCGTAGCCATACAGGTCCGGCGCGTACCGAACGTTGGCCGCGCTGTGATGAAGGGCCCGGAAAGTGCTGCGCAGGATGCCCTCCTCTCGCAGTGGAACCGCTACCCACACTTCGTCGACCTGTGCGGATTCGACGTATTCCTGCAACTCGGACAGCAGCCCCACGCGCAGAGCCCTCGGGTCCTCCGGGCGCTCATGCACCCCGAACCAGGCAACCACGCGAAAGCCCAGGCTTGCCCTGGACCCCGCGAGTTCGCGCAGGCGCACCGCAGCCTCGCCGTCTCCGACCAGGCAGACGGTACGCACGTTGTAGCCGCGGTTGCGCAGCCAGCGCAGCGCAAGACGCAATGCCACGTGCGCCACGGCCAGCAGCGCCGCCGCCAGCGCGAACCAACTGCCGATCCACAGGCGCGAGTACTGGGCGCCAACCTTCAAGGCGAACAACAAGCCGGTCAGCGCTAGAAAGGTGCCGCCCCATCCCACCCAGAGCAGTCCGATCTCGCGCGCGATGCTGCCTGCGCGCCAGGAGCGGTACAGGCCGAACTCGGCGAATGCGAAATACGCCAGCAGCAAGGCGATGACCACGGCGGTGGCCTCGGACGATGTCAACTCGAGGCGGCCGAAGCGTATCCACGCAGCGAGCACCGCCGCGGCAGCGATAACCACCAAGTCGGTCAGGCGCTGCAGCACGGAGAATTCGCTGGAAAATTCCTTCAGTCGGCCGCGTTGAAAGGGCATCGGGCAGGTGCGTAGGGGTGCTTCCGGTGGCGGAACTCCGCCGGCGACGCTACGTCGGGAGTTTGTGACCCACAAGCATAACGCGTGCCCGGGTAAACCCCAGGAACTTTGCGCCTTCAGGCGACCGCTTCCCGAGAAAAACATGCCCGCGACTGCACTACCTCAACCCGCCGGCACCCCCTGCCCCGGCACGAGCGCCGGCGGTGCAGTGACTCCGAACAGCAAATCGGGCGCGCGCCACGGCAACGGACGCCGGCCCAGGCTGAGCGATCCCGACTGTTCCAGCAGGCACACGCCACGCCGCAGCAGCACCGGGCGCGGGGTCGCCTGCTGGCGTATCCAGGTGCCGTTGCGGCTCATGTCGGCCAGCATGTAGCGGCCGTTGCGCCAGACGATGACGGCGTGCTGGCGGGAGATCGCGGGGTTGTCGACGACGATGTCCGATTGCGCGTCGCGCCCGATGCGGATCGGCCGGTCGGGGGTGAAGCTCAGGTGCACGTGGCCGTCCGGACTGCGCAGGTTCACCCACAGCGGCGCGGCGGGCCTGGGCAGCGAGGATTCGTCGCAGACGAAACTCCAGGCTCCGCCCGCCTGCGAGAATCCGGGCGTCCCCGTGCTGCGCTGCGCGCGGGCCGCCAGCTCGGGCGGCAGCGCGGCCAGCACGCCGTGGTCGAGCAGGATCTCGCCCGCGTGCGCGGCCGCCGCCAGGGTGGATGCGCGCAGCAGGGTCTCGCCTTCATAGCTCGGCGGACGGCACAGCACGGCCCCGCTGCTCAGGCCCATGTCCATCGGCAGGTCGAAGTCGGGGTCGACGTCCAGGCACCAGGTGCGCAATTCCACGCGCAGCATGCAGGCGCTGCGCAGCGCCTGCTCGGCCTGCTCGAACAGCACCAGCATGGACGTGGTGTCGCTGCGAACCACCAGCCCGCCGGCGGCCGCGGCACGGTGCGCCAGCCGGTTCATGGTGTGGTCGAGGAATTGCCGGGCGCGCTGTTCGCCGAGCCCGACGAACAGCCCATGGGTGCTCGACAGCACCGCGTGCAGCGCCGCCAGATGGGTGGCGGGTCGCAGTCCGAGCCAGCGGCGGAACACGGCCTCAGGCTCCGCGGTCCGGGCCGCCAGCCGGCGGCTGCGGTCGCAGCGTGCTGACCCAGCAGGGCTGGGATCCGTCCTCCGGCCGGTTGCCGCAGCGGCACTCGGCCAGCAGGTAGCTTCCCATCGGCGCCGCGTCGGCTGCGCCCTGGCCCGGCGACGCGTCGTCCGCGGCGACCTGCACGCGGTAGGTCTGGCCGGCCGCGAGAGGCTCGGCCGTGACCACGCTGAGGCTGCCGTCCGCGTGCTCGCCGACCTGCATGACCAGCAGTTCGTCCTCGGGCCTGCCGCCGGGGGACTGCAATGCCACCGTGCGCGGCCGGAAATGCCCGCGCGGGTCGAGCAGCAGCGCCTCGATCTGGATGCGCAGGCTCAGCGGATCGCGACCGGACAGGCCGCGAAGACGCGTCGGTGTGCCCGCACCCGTTGGTGGCTGTGATGGCTTGTCCATGTCCCCGAGCCGCGCCCGCTGGTGGTTTTATGAGGTATGCCGGCCGCCCGCGTGCCGTTACGGCGAGACGCGGTTGCGGCCGGTGCGCTTGGCCTCGTAGAGCGCGCGGTCCGCCCGCTCGAGCAGGTCACTCGGGCGCCGGTCCTCGATGCGCGCATGCGCGCATCCTATGCTGACCGTCAGGCGCACGCCAGCCTGCGCGGGTACTGCGAACACGGTGGACTCCACGGCGGCGCGGATGCGCTCGGCCAGCTGGCGCGCGCCGGGCTCGTCGGCGCCCTTGAGCACGAGCAGGAATTCCTCGCCGCCGAGGCGCCCGAACAGGTCGTGGCCGCGGCGGGACTCATGCACGGTGGCGACGAACTGGCGCAGCACCTCGTCGCCGGCGGCGTGCCCGTAGGTGTCGTTGACCGTCTTGAAATGATCGAGGTCCAGCAGCAACACGGCCAGCGGCGCCTGCAGGCGGCGGTCGCGCCGGCGCTCGAGTTCCTCGCCCAGCAGTTCCAGGATGCGGCGGCGCCCGAACAGCCCGGTGAGGTGGTCGCGCGTGGCCAGGCGCTCGAGCTCGCGCTCCATCGCCTTGCGCTCGGAGATGTCACGCCAGATTCCCTCGACCCCGGCGAAGCCTCCGCGTTCGTCGCGCAGCGCCTGCGTGCTGATGGAAATGTCGATGATGACCCCGTCCTTGCGGCGCATGCGGCCGGGGAAGTCGCGCACGAGGCCGTGGGTGCGGATCGCGTCGACCAGTGCGTCGCGCTCGGCGGGATCGGGGTAGAAGGCGGCGGCAGGCAGGCCGATGATCTCCTCGGCGCTGTAGCCGAGCACGTTCTTCACCGCGGGGCAGACGTAGCGTGTGATGCCCTGCGCATCGGTGCGATAGAAAACGTCCTGCATCGTGTCCATGATGCGCCGGAAGTCCTCGTCGGTGCGGCGCAGCCGCTGCTCCATCGCGACGCGCTCGGTCATGTCCATGCAGGTGGCCAGCACGCCGGGCTGGCCCTCGCAGACGATCGGCGAACTGGCGATGACCAGCGTCAACTCGTTGCCCTGGCAGTCGAAGGCGCGCATGCTGCTGGGCGGGTTGTCGCCCTCGCCCGAGGCGGCGCGCTGGATGCGCGCGAGGATGCGGTGCGCATCCAGCGGGTGGATGAACTCCTGCACGCTGCGCCCCAGCAACTGCGCGGCATCGCCCGCGCGCAGCAACGCCACCGCCGCGCCGTTGGCGTAGCGCAGGCGTTCGCCGACCACCACCATCACCGGTGCCGGCATGGCATCGACCCAGTTGGCCTGGGCCGGCACTGCGGTCTGCTTGGGCGCGGATCGGGTCATCGCTCGGATCGTCGACGAGGGGCGACGCGCAGGAACTGCGCGCCGGGACCAGGGCGGGCGCGCATCGCGTCGCGGCACGGGCTCGTGCGCGCAACTTTTCGATGCAGGACCGGCCTGCGGTTTGCAGTGTATACAAGGGGCCGGCGCCCCCCGCGTGAAGGAATTCACGGTTCACCTCGAATTATCTCGGCGCTTGCTCGGGGAGAAAGTCGGCACGATCGCGTAAATTACGCCTGCGCCCCACCATGAATCCCGCCGACACCCCGCTGCTGATCGACGACCTGCGCCTGCGCCGCCGCAGCGTGGGCCTGTTCGCGGCGGTGCTGGCCGCGCTGCTGGGCATCACCGGGTGGTTCCTGGTGCAGGCCTGGGACCAGCAGTTGCGCGACCAGCGCGCGCAGCTCGCGCAGACCGCGCAGATGGTGCAGGTGGCGGTCGAGAACCACCTGGACATCTACGCGCATGGGCTGGGCTTCC
Source organism: Pseudomonadota bacterium (assembly GCA_021792835.1). Classification (GTDB taxonomy): domain Bacteria; phylum Pseudomonadota; class Gammaproteobacteria; order Burkholderiales; family Burkholderiaceae_C; genus Thiomonas_A. Next base: position 47,579 of record JAJYTY010000002.1, on the reverse strand, counting down.
TGGCAGCGCAGATCGGCTCGCACGGCTGGCTCGAAGGCGGTGGCGATTCGCTGGCGAAGGCGTTGCGGGATTTCCGGGGCAGTGAGCGGGGCTTCGCGCAACTCGAGGTGCTGCCCTGGGACGGCACGGCGGCCGCCGCGAGTTCGGGCGCTAGCGCCACGGTGCCGGGGCTGGCGCCGCTGCAGGCGCTGGCACGTGCCCATCCCGGCACCCTGCAACTCGGGCATCTGATGCTGCAGGCATCGCCGCACCGGCTGGTGCTGCCGCTGGCGTGGGCACAGGCGCCGCGCGACGGGCGCCCGGGTTTCCTGTTGGCTGGAGCGCTGGATCAGCAGCGTGAGGACGCGCTGTACCGCTCGCTGCTGCACGGCGCGGGCGGCGCAGCCATGAGCTTCGGCGTGATCGACCGGCAGGACTACCTGCTCGGGCGCTGGCCGCTGCCGCGGCACGGCGACCCGGCAGGATATTTCACGCAGCCGCACGACGGGCTGGTGGCGCGCGCGCTGCATGCGGCGCCGCGGCTGCGCAGCGGCTTCGCCGAGGGCACCGCGGCGGCCGACCCGGGCGCCGGAGTGTTCATCGGAGCCATGCATGCGCTCGACGATTTCCCGCTGACGGCCTTTGTCGTGACCCCGCGCAGCCAGGTGCTGGCGGCGTGGTGGCGGGATGTGCGCCTGCCGCTGGCCGCGGCGCTCGGGCTGGCGGCGATCCTGGTGGTGCTGTTGCGCCGCGACCTCGCGATGCAGCGCGACTGGGTGGCGCGTGCACGCGAGTTGCTTGAGCGCAGCGAGCATGCGCGCGAGGCGCAGCGCAACGATTCCGGGCTTTTCGTGCAGGTGCTCGACAACCTGCCGGGCGGCTTGCTGGTGTTCGATGCCCAGGGCACGCTGCGCTACTGCAGCCAGGGATTCGTGCGCATGCTGGGGCTGGGCGTGACGCCGCGCGACCTCGTCGGCAAACGCTGGCGCACGCTGTGGGAGATCATCGCGCCGCTGCACGCCGGCGGGCTCGACGCATTGAATCAGGTGAAGATCCTGTTCCACGAGCACCAGCCTGCCGTCGACGAGGTGTGGCTCAAGGATGGGCGCATCCTGCTGCGGCACTACACGCCGTTGCGCGACGCGGCGCGTGAGTCGGCGGGTGCCTTGTGGAGCGTGCAGGACGTCACCGAGCGCAAGGTGCAGGAGCAGCAGATCCGCGAACTCGCCGAGCGCGACTCACTGACCGGACTGAGCAACCGCGGCGCCTTCGAGAAACAGCTTGCCGAGACCCTGCGGCACCGCGACGAGGTCGCGCTGGGAATCGCCGACCTGGACGACTTCAAGGCCATCAACGACCGCTTCGGGCACGCCGCCGGAGACGCGCTGCTGGTCGAGGTGGCGGCGCGCCTGCGTGGCGCGCTGCGCGTGTCGCAGCAGTCGCGCCAGGGGCGCGGCGCCGACGTGCTGGCGCGCATCGGCGGCGACGAGTTCGCGCTGTTGCTGCCTGTGAACAAGGACCCGCAGCGCCTGCAGCGCATCGCCGAGCGGGTGATGGCGGCGCTGCGCGCGCCCATCGAGATCGATGGTCAGTCGCTGACGGCGCGGCTGTCGCTGGGACTGGCCATGCGCGCCGGCGGCGAGGACGCACAGACCCTGATGCGCCAGGCGGACATCGCGCTGTACGCGGCCAAGGCGCGCGGACGCAGCCAGGCCTGCCTGTTCGACCAGACCATGCAGGCCGAGGTGGAGGCGCGCCAGGGCTGGCTGAGCGCGCTCGAGCAGGCGCTGGAGCAGGGCCGGCTGCTGCTGCACGTGCAGCCGATCCTCAGCGTGGCGCGCCAGCGCGACGACCGGCCCACGGTCGGCCATGTCGAGGGCTTGCTGCGTCTGCGCGACAAACAGGGAGTCCTGCACAACGCCGGGGACTTCGAGCATGTGCTGGACGAACCCCGTCTGGCGGTTCCGCTGGGGCGCTGGGTGCTCGAGAGCGCCGCGCAATGCCTGCAGACCTGGCGCAACGCCGGGGTCGATCTGGCGATGAGCGTCAACATCAGCCCACGGCACTTCCTGGGGCCGCAGTTCGTCGACGACCTGCGCGAGCTTCTCGGGCGCCATCCGCGCATGCGCCCTTCCAGCCTGACCCTGGAGCTGACCGAGCACGGCGCGCTGCTCGACGGCGACGGCACGCGCAAGCGCATCGAGGAATGTCACGCGCTGGGCGTGCAGGTCAGCCTGGACGACTTCGGCACCGGCAGCGCATCGCTCACCCACCTGCAGGCGCTGGCCGTGTCGACCCTGAAGATCGAGCGCCGCTTCGTGAAGGATCTGCTGCACGACGCCCGCGACCTGAGCATCGCCTACGGCATCTTGCGTACCGCGCAGCTGATGGGCGTGCGCGTCGTCGCCGAAGGCGTGGAGACGCCCGAACTGGCCCGCGTGCTGGTGGCAATGGGTTGCCAGCACCTGCAGGGCTTTGCAATCGCGCGGCCGATGCCCGCCGAGCGGCTGCTGGAGTGGTTGGCCGAATGGCCGCAGCGCCTGGGCTGGAGCACGGAGCTGGGCAAGGGCAACGCGCTAGGCCCCGATGGCATCGAGGCCATCGTCTCGGTGGGTACGATGCTGCGCCAGCTGCTGCAGGGCTCGCTGGACGCCGACACCGAGGCGCAGCTTCGCGAGCCCGACGCGCATCTGCGCTGCCCCTTCGGCCAGTGGTGTCAGCGCCAGGGGGCGCGCTGGCGCCATCAGCCGCAGTTCGAGGCGCTGGTGCAGCGCCACGCCGAACTGTACGCGCTGCTGCGCCGCTGGCTGGACGAGCCGCTGGCACGCCCCGAACTGGAACTGGAACTGCACATGGCCAGCGACGAACTGCGCGAGCAGTTCTGGGCGCTGACCGTGCAGGGCGCGCCGGGCGCGGTGTTCGTGCTTCAGCCGGCCGGCCCCGCCTGAGCCGATTCCCCGACCACCCTTCATCAGGACATCACGCATGCAGACCTGCGCCATCGTCACCGGACACTCGCGCGGCCTCGGGGCCGCCATCGTGCAACAGCTGACACAGCGCGGCATTCCCACGCTGGGCCTGTCGCGCAGCGCAGTCGGCGCTCCCGCGGGGGCGGCCGCGGGCCAGTTCGACGAGGTGGCGCTGGACCTGTGCGACCTGGACGCGCTGCGCGCCTGGCTGGCCGGCCCGCAACTGGCGAACTGGATCATCGGGCGCCAGCGCGTGCTGCTGGTCAACAACGCCGGCACGCTGGAGCCGATGGGGCCACTGGCGACGCAGGATCCGCTGGCGGTGGCCGACGCGGTGAGCCTGAACGTGGCCACGCCGCTGATGCTCAGCGCCGCGCTGGCGGCGCTGGACGGCGTCGGCCAGCAGCGGCGCATCGTGCACATCTCGAGCGGCGCGGCACGCAGCGCCTACGCAGGCTGGAGCGTGTACTGCGCGACCAAGGCCGCGCTCGACCAGCATGCCCGCGCGGTGGCGCTGGACGCCACGCCGGGGCTGCGCATCTGCTCGCTCGCGCCCGGGGTCGTCGACACCTCGATGCAGGCCGCGCTGCGCGACGTGGACCCGGCCCGCTTCCCGCTGCGCGAGCGCTTCGAGAAACTGCACCGCGAGGGCCTGCTGGCCAGCCCCGAGGACTGCGCAGCCCGGCTGGTCGAGTACCTGCTGAGCGACGCCTTCGGCAGCGAGCCGGTGGCCGACCTGCGGCAGATTCAGGCGGCCTGACGCGGCGTCGCGACGTAGCCCGCGCGCTGCACCGCATCGAGCAGCGCCTGCTGCGCGGCGTCGCCGCTGACCTGGGCGCTGGCCTCGTCGAGGCTGACCTGCGCCGACTCCACTCCGGGCACCGACTGCAGCGCCCTGGTCACGGCGGCCACGCAATGCTGGCAGCTCATGCCCTCGATCATCAGGGTGGTGGTCTGGCTCATGTCGGAACTCCTGGAGGTTGGTTGGAAAGCCTGGAAGGGTTGCGCGGGCGACGCGGCCGGCAGCGGCCGGTCCGCCTGCGCTGCGGCACCGCTCCCGGCAGGCACGGCCGGCGCGCGCACCGCGCTCCACGCGCGCAGGCGTCGCAGGCGCAGGCTGTTGCCGAGCACGAATACCGAGGACAGGCCCATCGCGATGCCGGCCAGCATGGGGCTCATCGACACGCCCCACGGCGCCAGCGCGCCGGCGGCGACCGGGATCAGCAACACGTTGTAGGCGAAGGCCCAGAACAGGTTGCCGCGGATGGTGCGCATGGTGCGCGCGGCCGCCTGCAGCGCCGCCACCACGCCGTCGAGCTCGCCGCGCGTGAGCGTGACGTCGGCCGCCTCCATCGCGATGTCCGTGCCGCTGGCCAGGGCCATGCCCACGTCGGCCTGCGCCAGCGCCGGGGCATCGTTGATGCCGTCGCCGACGAACAGCACCTTGCGCTGTTGTTGCTGCAGCGTGCGCACGACCTCGGCCTTGCCCTGCGGCAGGACCTCGGCATGCACCGACTCGATTCCCACGGCGCGCGCCAGCGCCTGCGCGGCACGCGTGGAGTCGCCCGTGACCATATGCACCTGCAGCCCGGCGGCGCGCAGCCGCTCCACCACCGCGGCCGACTCCTCGCGCGGCGGATCGGAGATTCCCAGCACGCCGGCGGCCCGCGCGTCGCGCGCCACGTAGACCACGGTGGCGCCCTGCTGCTGCAGCGACTCGGCCGCCGCATCCAGTTCGGTCGGGTCAACTCCCAGATCCTGCAGATAACGCCGCGTACCCAGCGCGACCACGCCGCCCTGGACCGTTGCGCGCGCGCCGTAGCCGGTGCGCGCCTGGAATCCACTCGCCGCCGCTGCCGCCAGCCCCCGCTCGTGTGCCGCGCCGACCACCGCGAGCGCAAGCGGATGCTCGGAGCCCGCCTCCACCGCCGCCGCCCAGCCCAGCAGCTGCGCGGAATCGATCCCGGCGGCGGGCTGCAGCGCGGTCAGGCGCGGGCGTCCGCGGGTCAGCGTGCCGGTCTTGTCCAGCAGCACGGTGTCGACATGCGACAGGCTCTCCAGCGCCTCGCCCTTGCGAAACAGCACGCCGAGTTCCGCGGCGCGCCCGGTACCCACCATGATGGCCGCCGGCGTGGCCAGTCCCATCGCGCATGGGCAGGCCACGACCAGCACGGCCACCGCCGCCAGCAGCGCGTGCGCCAGCGCCGGCGCCGGCGCCAGCAGCATCCACAGCCCGAAGCTGAGCAGCGCCACCGCGAGCACGGCAGGCGTGAACACACGCACCACGCGGTCGGCCAGCCCCTGGATGGGCAGCTTGCCGCCCTGCGCCTGCTCGACCAGGCGGATGATCTGCGCGAGCACCGTGTCGGCGCCCACCGAGGTGGCCCGCAGCACCAGCAGGCCCTGCTGGTTCACCGTGCCGGCGCGCACGCTGCTGCCGGCACGCTTGGCCACGGGGATCGGCTCGCCGCTGAGCATCGACTCGTCGACATGCGACTCGCCTTCGAGCACCTCGCCATCGACGGGCAGCCTTTCGCCTGGGCGCACGACCACCTCGTCGCCTCGGCGCACCTGGAAGATCGGAACCTCGCGCTGCTCGCCGTCGACGCGCACGCGTGCGTCGCGCGCCTGCAGCCCCGCCAGCGCGCGCAGCGCGTGCGAGGCGCGACCCTTGGCCAGTTCCTCGAGGTACTTGCCGAACAGCACCGCGGCCACCACCACCGCGGCGGAGTCGAAGTAGACATGGCGCGACTGCGGCGGCAGCAGCCCCGGCGCCAGCAGCACGGTCATGCTGAACAGCCACGCCACGCCGGCGCCGGTGGCCACCAGCGAGTTCATGTCGGGCGCCAGGTGGCGCCAGGCGATCCAGCCGCTGCGGAAGAACCTGCGCCCGGGGCCGGCCAGCACGATGGTCGCCAGCACCGCCTGCAGCCAGTCCCCGAAATGCGGCAGCGGCACCAACGCGTCCAGCGCGCCCGCGGCGCGCGGCAGCAGCATGCCGCCCATGCCCAGCAGCGCCACCGCGGCGCCCAGCACCACCGCCAGCCAGGCGTCGCGGCGCATCGCGCGCACCTGTTGCTGCTTGTGCAGTTCGGCGTCGCCGGCGGCACGCGCGGCATCGGCATCGCGTACCCGCGCCGTGTAGCCGGCCTGCGTCACCGCGTCGAGCAGCGCCTGCGACTGCAGACTGGCCGGGATGTAGCGCACGGCGGCGGTCTCCGTGGCCAGGTTGACGTCGGCCTGCAGCACCCCGGGCAAGGCGCGAAGCGCGCGCTCGACCCGGCCGACGCAGGAGGCGCAGGTCATGCCCTGCACGTCAAGCAGCAGATCGGCGGTGCGCGGCGCGTAGCCGCTGGCGGCAACCGCGTCGACGAGCTGGCGCGCGTCCGCGCGCGCCGGGTCGAAGCGCAGTTGCGCGCGCTCGGTGGCCAGGTTCACGCTGGCCTGCACGCCGGGCAGCGCATTCAGTGCCGCCTCCACGCGCGAGCTGCAGGACGCGCAGGTCATGCCGTCCACATCCAGCGCGAGTTCGCAGCTGGCGGGTAGAGCCTGGGCGCCGGCCGGCTGCGGCATCGGCGCCGCCACGCTCGAGGGGTTCATTGCGACACCTCCGGCGCGCTCAGCGCGGCCAGGATCGGACAGGCGTCGAGCGCGCCGTGCCCGGGACAGGCCAGCAGCAGTTGCTGCAGCCCGTCGCGCAGACGCTGCAGGTCGGCCATGCGCTGGTCGATCTGCGCCAGGCGCTGCGCGGCGATCGCGCGCACCTCGGACATGTCGCCCTCGCCGCGTGCATGCAAACCCAGCAGCTGGCGGATCTCGGGCAGCGAGAAACCCAGTGCCTGTGCACGCCGGATGAAGCGCAGGCGCTGCAACGCCTGCGCGTCGTAAAGGCGGTAGTTGGATTCGCTGCGCCGGCTGGGTTCGATGAGTCCCAGGCGCTCGTAGTGGCGCAGGGTTTCCGGGGCCAGCTCGGCGTGTCGCGCGAGCTGGCCGATGGTGAAGTCGTGCTCGATGGTGGTCATGGCAGCACGAACCCGGTTGGCCCGGGTCCGTCGGTTTCAACACTGTAGTTGATTGTAGACTTTATACATTGATCCTGCTCAATTCCCATGGCGGCGGGGCCTTGCGCGTCGCACCATGGCATACTCGGGTTTGCCCGGGGACGGCCCCGGTTGCCCGCGGAGTCCTCGATGAGCCTGCACACCTGGCTGCTGTATGTCGTCACCGTGTTCGTGATCTCGGCCATCCCCGGACCGAACATGCTGCTCGTGATGAGCCACGGCGCGCGCCACGGGCTGCGGCGCTCGACGGCCACGATGGCCGGCTGCCTGTGCGCATTGCTGGTGATGATGAGCGTGTCGGCCGCCGGCCTCGGTGTGTTCCTGAAGGCCTGGCCGGCCCTGTTCGACACGCTGCGCCTGGCCGGCGCCGCCTATCTGGTGTGGCTGGGCGTGCGCACCTGGCGCAGCGCGCGCGATGCGCGCGACGGCGACGCCGCCGAGGTCTGCCCGGCCGAGCTGCCGCAGCGTGGCCGCTGGGCGCTGTTTCGCAACGGATTCGCGGTGGCCAGCAGCAACCCGAAGGCCATCCTGTTCGCGGCGGCGCTGCTGCCGCAGTTCATCGATCCGCACGCCGCGGCACTGCCTCAGTTCGGCACGCTGCTGGGAAGCTTCGCGGTGATCGAGGTCGGCTGGTACTTCGTCTACGCCGGCAGCGGCGCGCGACTCGGTCGCTGGCTGCGCCGCGCCGGGGTCGCGCGGGCTTTCGCGCGGGTCACCGGCGGCCTGTTCGTGGGCTTCGGCACCGCGATGGCGCTGCTGCACGAGTAGCGGGGCACGCCCGTCATCAGCCGTCCGCCGCGATGACGCGCAGCAGCTCGCGGGTATAGCAGTCGACGTTCGGCGCGTACGCCGGATGCAGCGTGCGCAGCAATGCGCGCGCCGCATCGCGGTAGCCCGGCAGTTCGTGGTCGTGGCGCTCCATCGCGCGCAGCAGCGCCTGCGCGGCGGACTCGCAGTCGAAGTCCTCGTAGTGGTAGCCGACGTATCGCAGGCGCCTCGAGTTGTGCACCAGCGGATACGCGCCCCACAGCAGTTCGTAGTAGAGGTAGTTCTGCTCGTTCTCCCATTGGTGCGAAACCACGCAGTCGCCGAATCCCGCCATGAACTCGCAGGTGGGGTAGCGCGCATGAAAGGCGGCTACGCCCTCGCGCACGATGTCGAGGCGTTCGGCCAGCTCGGCGAAGCCGCGATGCTCGCGCATCGCGCGCATGTTGCACATGTGCACCGCGTCGATCCGCGCGGGACGCATGCGATAGGCCCGCTCGCAGGCCAGCAGCGGAACCAGGCCCGTCTTCACGATGCATACGTTCGGCTCGAAGCAGGCGACGCGCCAGCGCGCACGCCCGGGCTGATACGCGAAGCGTGTGCCCGGCGGCAGCGTGGCGACGCCGCGCTGCACGAACATCGGGCTCCACAGGTGCGGCAGCTCGCGCACCGGCGCGCGGGCCATGATGGAGAAATAGTCGGCGCAGCTGCCAGCGTACTGCGGCAGGGTCCAGACGGCGTCGTAGTGCTTGGCGCTGCACAGCCCCGCCGGCGGCAGGCCGAACAACGCGCGCTCGACGTCGATCACGTAATCGTTGCCGACGCGCATCGCGACGTAGCGGCCGCCGCGCTGGCGCAATTGCAACGCCCATTCGTCATCGAGCTGCGCACTCATCTCGATCACCACGTCCAGCTGCTGCAACGCCTCGTCGAGCCCCATCAGGCGCAGGCCGGTGTCGTGCAGCAGCAGGCCGTCGCTGACCTCGCCGACCTGCGCGCGGTTGACCAGCAGCACCGCCTGCGCCACCACGGGCGACTGCTGCAGCGCCTGCACCAGGAACGCGCAGTTCTGGAAGATCCCGTTCTCCCAGATCGACTGCGCGCCGTGGCGCAGCGCCAGCGTGACCCCGACGCGCAGCGGCGGTGCGCCGTTCATGCGGGCACACCCGCCGCCAGGCGCGCCGCGACGGCCTCGCGCACCGTCTGCGAGCGCGGATCCAGCGTGAGCAGCCAGGACTGCGCGCGCTCGCGATAGGCATCCCAGAACTCCCGCTGTGCGCGCCACGCCGAGAGCAGCACCGCGGCCGCCTCGCGCGCGCGAAAGCCGTGGTAGTACAGCCCCACGCCATGCGCGGCCAGCGCCGCGCTGTTGTGCACCAGCGCATGCCCGGCCCACAGCACCTCGCACCAGTCGTCGCGCAGTTCGTTCTCCCATTGATGGGATACCACGCAGTCCATCGCGTACGCGGCCGCGGCGTCGAGCACGGGCAGCCGTGGCTCGAAGCTGGCGCGACCGTCTCGCGTCAGGTCCAGGTTCGACGCGAAGCGGTTGAAGGTGGTGCGCTCCGTCATGTGGAAGGAGTTGAGCACCATCATGCGCGCCACCGCGCGCGGGCACTCGCGGTACGCGGCCTCGCAGGCCAGCATCGGCACGAAGGCGTTCGCGGTGAGCAGTCTCAGCACAGGAGTCGTTGCCCTGTCGAGCTCGACCAGCTCCGCCGTCGGGAGCCTCAGCACGGTCGGAGCCTCGAACTCTGTCGCAGTGGGGAGCCTCAGCACCGGCGCCGTTGCCCTGTCGAGCTCGACCAGTACCGCGGTCGGAAGTCTCAGCACGGGAGCCGCTTCGCTGTCGACCTCCACCAGCTCCGCCGTCGGGAGCCTCAGCACGATCGGAGCTTCCAACAGCGCCGCGGTAAGCAGCCTCAGCACCGGCGCCGTTGCCCTGTCGACCTCCACCAGCTCCGCCATCGGGAGCCTCAGCACGGTCGGAGCTTCCAACAGTGCCGCGGTGAGCAGTCTCAGCACAGGCGTCGTTGCCCTGTCGAGCTCGACCAGCACCGCGGTCGGAAGTCTCAGCACAGGAGCCGCTTCGTTGTCGACTTCCACGAGTGCGGTAGTGGGCGCGCTGGGCACGGGCCTGAGTACCCTGTCGACCTCCACCAGCTCCGCCGTCGGAAGTCTCAGCACAGGAGCCGCTTCGCTGTCGACTTCTACCAGCGCTGCCGTGGGCGCGCTGGGCACGGGCCTGAGTACCCTGTCGACCTCCACCAGCTCCGCCGTCGGGAGTCTCAGCACAGGATCCGCTTCGCTGTCGACTTCCACGAGCGCTGCGGTGGGCGCGCTGGGCTCGGGCCTGGCCACCCTGTCGACCTCCACCAGCTCCGCCGTCGGGAGCCTCAGCACGGTCGGAGCATCCAACAACGCCGCTGTGAGCAGTCTCAGCACTGGCGCCGTTGCCCTGTCGACCTCGACAAGCTCCGCCGTCGGAAGCCTCAGCACAGGCACCGCTTCGCTGTCGACTTCCACGAGTGCGGCAGTGGGCGCGCTGGGCTCGGGCCTGAGTAGCCTGTCGACCTCCGCCAGCACCGCCATCGGGACTCTCAGCACCCTCGGAGCCTCGACCTCAGCCGCAGTGGGAAGCCTCAGCACCATGGGCGCCTCCAACAGCACTGCGGTGAGCAGCCTCAGTACCGGCTTCGTGGCCCTGTCCATATCGACCAGTTCCGCGATCGGAAGTCTCAGCACCTTCGGAGCTTCCAACAGCGCCGCGGTGAGCAGCCTCGGCACAGGCTTCGTGGCCCTGTCGACCTCGACCAGCACCGCGATCGGAAACCTGCGCACCGGCGCCGCTTCGCTGTCGACTTCCACGAGTTCCGCGGTAACCACGCTGGGCACGGGCCTGGGTACCCTGTCGGCCTCCACCAGATCCGCCGTCGGAAGCCTCAGCACCGTCGGAGCCTCCAACAGCACGGCCATCCAAGGCCTGCGTACCGGCGCCACGGCCCTGTCGACATCGACCAGCACCGCGATCGTCGGCTTGCGCGGCACGGTAGGCTCGCTGTCGACGTCGACCAGCACCGCGATAGGAACGTTGTCCGGCATGCTCGGGAGCACTGTCGGCAACGTCTCGTCGCTATCGACCGCGCTTGCCGGGTTCGCTGCCAGCGGCTCGCTGGGGACGGGTGCCGCGAACTCGGATGCGGTCGTGCTGGGATCGGGCGCCAAGGCCGGAGCCGACCGATCGACGGCCGTCGGGCTCAACGCCGGCGCCCAGGCAGACCCGGCGGTCGCGGTGGGCGAGGACGCAAACGCCGGCGGCAGCGACGCGGTGGCCATCGGTGCGCAGTCCAGCGCTTCCGGCGCCGACTCCGTCGCGCTCGGCCACGCGTCGCAGGCCCGGCGCGCCGACAGCGTCAGCGTCGGCAATTCCAGCACCGGACTGAAGCGCCAGATCACCAACGTCGCCCCCGGTACCCAGGGCACCGACGCGGTCAACCTCGAGCAACTGCAAGCCAGCGAGGCCGCCACGCTGTCGCAGTCCGAGGCCTACGCCGCGAAGGCCATCGCGCAGGGATCGGCACTGACCCAGGCGCCGGTGTTCGGCCCCAGCGGCAATTCCCTGACCGCCGGCATCGGCTCGTATGCGGGCTACGCGGCGCTGGGCGTGCAGTATGCGCACACGATCCGCGGCCCAGGCGGCGGGCCCGGCTTCGTCAGCTTCGGCGTGGCGGCCAGCGACGGCGGCGCGCCGCTGTTGCTGCATGCAGGGGTCTCGATCGGCTGGTAAGCCATACACCCGATGTGGTCGCAAGGGGATCGGCCACTTGGCCGGCGTGCGCGCCGGCTCGCTGCTACGGTGCACCTTCCTGCGCGCTGTGGATCCGCCGCCGCCGCCCGCCCCCTGTGGCGCCGCCCCCCGTCTTGTAGCTGCCCCGTCGAAATGACCCTGCAAATCGTGGATCTCGCTGTCATCGGGCTGTACTTCGCGCTCATGACCCTGGTGATGGTGCTGGTCGTCGACACGGCCGGCACGCTGTATGCAGGCGCGCTGGTGCTGAGCACCTTCGTGCCGGGCCTGCAACTGCTGCACGCCACGCTCGGGCTGGCGCTGTTCACCGCGCTGTACACCGCCGCCGGGGGCCTGCGCGCGGTGGTCTACACCGACGTGCTGCAGACCGTGGTGCTGCTGGCCGGCTCGACGGCGCTGGCGCTGATCGTGTTCGGCAAGTTCGATTTCTCCTGGGCCGAGGTGCTGCGCCGCGTGCCCGAAGAACACCTGCACCTGATCCGCCCGCTGGACGACCCCGGCGTGCCATGGCTGGGCCTGTTGACCGGGATCCCGGTGGCCGGCCTGTACTACTGGTGTCTGAACCAGCATATCGTGCAGCGCGTGCTGGGCGCGAACGGCCTGGAGTCGGCGGCGCGCGGCGCGCTGATCGCTGGCGCGCTCAAATTGCTGCCGCTGTTCCTGATGACCCTTCCCGGCGCACTGGCCATCCCACTGCTGCCGCAACTGGAGCAGCCGGACCAGGTGTGGCCGACCCTGGTGAAGAGCTTCGTGCCCGCCGGACTGGCCGGGCTGATCCTGGCAGGCTTGCTGGCGGCGCTGATGTCGAGCTGCTCGGCCACGCTGAATTCATCGGCCACGTTGCTGGCGGCGGATTTCGTGCGTCCGGCGTTGCCGGGGGTGTCGAGCCGCGGCCTGGCATGGTTCGGGCGCGCCGCCACGCTGCTGATCGCCGCCGGCGCGGGCTGGTGGGCGCCGATGATCCGGCACTTCCCCGGACTGTGGGCCTACGTGCAGGAGATCATCGCCTATGCGCTGTCACCGATGCTGGCGGTCGCGGTGCTGGGCATGGTGTGTCCGTGGTTCGGCGCGAACGCGGCGCTGCGCACGCTGGCCAGCGCGCACCTGTGCAGCGCCGCGCTGCTCGGCGCCAAGCTGGGCGGGTGGGTGCACCTGCACTATTCGGTGGTGGGCGGCGTGGTGTTCGCCAACACGCTGCTGCTGGCAGGCGCCTGGATGCTCGCCACGCGCGCCGCCGACCGCCCGAGCCCGGGAAGCCCGACCCTCGAAGTGGTCCGACGCGACAACCTGCCGGGCCTGCCGCTGGACGTACGCCTGGGTGCGCTGGCCGTGCTGCTCGGCGTGCTGGGCCTGCTGGTGGCTTTCGGGTAAGGGATCCCGGGTGCACCGGCCTCGCCCGGGGCACCCGGGACGAGCGCTGCCTCGAACCCGGCGCATTCGGGTTTCTCCGGTGGGCCGGCGCAGACGGGCTCCTATTATTATTGACCGACCGGTTGGTTGAATTTACTTCAACCGGGTCCGCCCGCGGGCCTCGCAGCCCGGCCGGCGCCCCTTCCATCCTCTTCGCATCGCCCCGCCATGTACACCCAAGCGATGGACCTCGGTCCGCAGGATCAAGCCGCGGCCCCCGCGCACGCCGCCGAACAGGAACTGCTGCGCCGATTCGACGCGCGCATCGACGACGGCGGCTTCATCGAAGCCAAGGACTGGATGCCCGAGCACTACCGCAAGACCCTGGTGCGCCAGATCAGCCAGCACGCGCATTCGGAGATCGTGGGCATGCTGCCGGAGGGCAACTGGATCACGCGTGCGCCGACCCTCAAGCGCAAGGCCATCCTGCTGGCCAAGGTGCAGGACGAAGGCGGACACGGGCTGTACCTGTACGCAGCCGCCGAGACCCTCGGCACCTCGCGCGACCAGCTGCTCGACGCGCTGCACCTGGGTCGGGCCAAGTACAGCTCGATCTTCAACTACCCGACCCTGAGCTGGGCCGACGTCGGGGTCATCGGCTGGCTGGTGGACGGCGCGGCGATCATGAACCAGGTGCCGCTGTGCCGCTGCTCCTATGCGCCGTATGCGCGGGCGATGATCCGCATCTGCCGAGAAGAGAGTTTTCACCAGCGCCAGGGCTACGACGCGCTGCTGACCATGATGCGCGACGGCACGCAGGCGCAGCGCGAGATGGTGCAGGACGCGGTGGAGCGCTGGTGGTGGCCGAGCCTGATGATGTTCGGCCCCCCCGACAGCGCCAGCACGCACAGTGCGCAAAGCATGCGCTGGGGCATCAAGCGCATCTCCAACGACGACCTGCGGCAGAAGTTCATCGACGCCACGGCGGAGCAGGCACGCGTGCTCGGGGTGCGTCTTCCCGACCCTCTGCTGGCCTGGAACGAGCAGCGCGGGCACTACGACTTCGGCCCCATCGACTGGGACGAGTTCCACCGCGTGGTCGGCGGCGACGGGCCCTGCAACCGCGAGCGCCTGGCCGCGCGCGTGCAGGCCTGGGAGGACGGCGCCTGGGTGCGCGAGGCCGCGCAGGCGCACGCCGAGCGGCAGGCGCAACGGCAGGCGCCGCGCGCCGCCTGACCGTCCCGCCCCGTACGTGTTGAAGGAACCCGGGGCGGCACTGCGCGCACACGAGCGCCCTCACCATCACACCGGAGTACACATCATGAGCGAACAACAGGACACGGCCGGCTGGCCGCTGTGGGAAGTCTTCGTGCGCAGCAAGGCCGGGCTGGACCACAAGCATTGCGGCAGCCTGCACGCGCCGGATTCGAAACTGGCGCTGGAGCTGGCCCGCGACGTCTACACGCGACGCCAGGAGGGTTGCAGCATCTGGGTCGTGCGATCCGACCAGATCACGGCCAGCGACCCAGCCGACAAGGACATGTACTTCGACCCGATGGAAGACAAGGTGTACCGTCACCCGAGCTTCTACAAGCTGCCCGCCGAAGTCGACCACATGTGAGCGCAGACGCACCATGCACGATTCCATCCGCCTGCCCGAGTCCGACCACGCGCGCTACCTGCTGCGCATCGGGGACCTGTGCCTGATCCACGCCCAGCGCCTGGGGGAATGGACCGGACACGCTCCGATCATCGAGGAAGACATCGCGCTGACCAACATCGCGCTCGACCTGCTGGGCCAGGCCCGCGGCATGCTGACCCGCGCCGGCCAGCTCGCCGGAGGTTTCGACGAGGACCAGCTGGCCTTCCTGCGCGACGAGCGCGACTACCTCAACCCCACGCTGGTGGAGCTGCCGCGCGGCGACTTCGCGTGGGCCATGGTGCGAAACCTGATGGTCGCGGTACTGCTGGAACTGCTGTGGCAGCGTCTGCTGGAGTCCTCCGACGCCGAGGTGGCGGCGATCGCCGGCAAGGCGGTCAAGGAGGCCCGCTATCACGCGCGGCATGCCGCGGACTGGGTGCAGCGCCTGGGCGATGGCACCGAGGAGTCGCATCGGCGCATGCAGCGCGCGCTCGACCAATTGTGGCCCTACCACCACGAGCTGTTCGACGGTGACGCCATCGACGACGCGGCGGCCGCCAGCGGGCTGGGCCCGCGCTGCGCGGAGCTGCTCGAGCCGTGGCTTGCGCGCATGCACGCCGAGTTGCGCGCGGCGACGCTGCAGGTGCCACCCGACAGCGCCTTCCGCAGCCGCGGGCGCCAGGGCGTGCACAGCGAGCACATGGGCCACCTGCTGGCCGAGATGCAGTACCTGCAGCGCGCCTACCCGGGAGGCGCGTGGTGACGTCGGCGACGCTCGCCGCTACGCGCGAGCAGCGGGCGTGGCGGGTGCTGGCGCGGGTCCCCGACCCCGAGATCCCCGCGGTCTCGGTGTGCGACCTCGGCATCGTGCGCGAGGTGCACGAGGGTGACGACGGCGCGCTGCAGGTGGTGCTTACGCCCACCTACTCCGGCTGCCCGGCCACCGAGATGATCGAGCAGGACGTGCGCAAGGCGCTGCTCGACGCCGGGCTCGGCCCGGTGCGCACGCAACTCAGGCGCGCACCGGCGTGGAGCACCGACTGGATCAGCGACGAGGGCCGGCGCAAGCTGCGCGACTACGGCATCGCACCGCCGGGGCCGGTCTGCGGCGCCGGCGCCGCGGCGGCCGGCAGCGCGATGTTCGTGCAGCGCAAGGCGGCGAATCCGCCCTGCCCGCGATGCTCGAGCACGCACACCGTGCAGTTGTCGGGCTTCGGCTCCACGCCCTGCAAGGCGCTGTGGCGCTGCCTGGACTGCCGCGAACCCTTCGATTATTTCAAACCCTTCTGATGCGGGCGGCCGCGAGGCTGCCGAACGCCCAGCCATGGACACCCACTTCTACACCCTGCGCGTACGCGCCGTCGAACCCGACACCGACGAGGCGGTGATCGTCAGCTTCGACGTGCCGCCGGATCTGCGCGAGCGCTTCGCGTTCACGCAGGGACAGTACCTGACCCTGCGCGCCCGGCTCGACGGCAAGGAACAGCGGCGCTCGTACTCGGTATGCGCCGGGGTCGACGAGGATCTGCTGCGCATCGGCGTGCGCAAGGTGCGCGGCGGCGTGTTCTCGAACTGGATCGCGCAGTCGCTTCGTGCCGGCGACAGCATCGACATCATGCCCCCGCAGGGGCGCTTCTACGTGCCGGTGGACCCGCGGTCGAGCCGCAACTACCTCGGAATCGCCGGCGGCAGCGGCATCACGCCGGTGCTGTCGATTCTCAAGACCGTGCTGGCGCGCGAGCCGAACAGCCGCTTCACGCTGCTGTACGGCAACCGCAGCCTGCGCTCGACCATGTTCAAGGAAGAACTCGAGGACCTGAAGAACCGCTTCCTGTCGCGGCTGCAGCTGCACTACGTGTTCTCCGACGAGCACAGCGATTCGCCGCTGCACCAGGGGGTGCTGGACGCCTCGAAAGTCGCGCAGTTCCTGCGGCGGGTCGTTCCGGCGGGAGCGATCGACCACGTGTTCGTGTGCGGCCCCTACCAGATGAACGACCAGGCCGAGGCCGCGCTGGTGCAGGCAGGCGTGGCGGCCGAGCGCATCCACATCGAGCGCTTCGGCGTGGCCCCGGGGCAGGCCGAGGCGGCCTCCGCGGGTGCGGTGATGCACCACGCGGAGACGCGCGACCCGCCGCTTGCGCGGGTCACCGTGGTGCGCGACGGTCTGCGGCAGACGGTGGATTTCCGCAAGGGAGACCCGAGCATCCTGGATGTCGCCACGGCGGCCGGAATGGACCTGCCGTTCTCCTGCACCTCCGGGGTGTGCGGGACTTGCCGCGCGCGACTGCTGTGCGGAGAGGTGCGCATGGACCGCAATTTCGCGCTGGAGAAGGCCGACCTGGAAGCCGGCTTCATCCTCGCCTGCCAGGCGCACCCGCTGACCGAGCAGGTGGAGATCTCCTTCGACGACCGCTGAGCGCGCTCGCTGTCTCAGACCACCTGGTAGAAGCGCAGCAGAACACGGTCGGGGGTGCGTACGCCGGCACCAAGGAATACGTGCTCGGTGACCCAGCGCCACTTCGCCGACGCCGCCTCGAAGCTCGGCGTGCAGCGGAAGTACACCGCGTCCGGCGGCACGGATTCGCCGCGCAGCAATTGCGCCGTGACCTCCTCGGCGGCGCAGCGGATGGCGCGGTTGTGCACGTACAGGATGTCGCCGGAGTCGGTGCGCAGCATGTAGCGCGCATCCAGCTCGACCAGGCGCGGCGTCAGCACGCACTGGTAGTCGGCGCCGCCGGGCAGCACCTCGGCGCTCCAGCCCTGGCCGCGCGCGCTGCCGCCGAGGATGGGGATGAGGCGCCGCAGGCCGTGCTGCGTATGCCCGGCGTCCAGCGGCGCGCCGACCTCGACCTCGAAGTCGGCGAAGAACACCAGTTCGGGCTTCGCGATGTCGCTCATCGGCAGGCTCGCCCCGCTCAGACGTGGTAGGGACGCAGCCGGGTCTGGATGCGCACGTGCGGATCGTCGGCGTGCTCGACCGTCAGGTAGCGCAAGGGAAAGCGGCTTCCGGATGGCGCCGCATCCCACTGCGCGCCGATCAGCGGCGTGGTCGCGACATTGGGAACCGGGCCGTCACGGAAGTTCACGCGGCCCACCGTGGTCACCATGTCGAGGCCGCGGATGGCCTTCACGACGGCGTTGCGATCCATCGGCGCGCCACTGCGCTGCAGCACACCCAGCCCGACGTCGAACAGCGAGAGCGAGGCGCCGACCTGCTGGGTCCATTGCTTGCCCGTGGCCTTCTCGTAGGCATTGGCCAGCGCGCGCCCGCCGATCCCGGCCACCGGCGACACATAGGGAAAGGCCGGCGACCAGTAGGCACCGGTGGTGATGCCCACCCCCAGGCTTCCCAGCGCCTGGATGTCCGACGGAAACAACCCGACCTTGGCCGGCGTGACGATGCGCAGCTGCTGCGCCAGCCCCTGCTGCGCGGCCTGGCGCAGGAACACCGCGAAGTCGTTGGGCAACGGAGCCCCGGTGAGTATCTGGATCCCGGCCGACTTGAAGGCCTGCACCTGGGCCGAGAAGTCGGTGGTCCCGTCCTGGTAGGCGCCAGGGTCGACCACCTTGTAGCCGGCCTTGCGCAACTGCGGCACCAGATGCTCGCGCAAGGCGTTGCCGTCGGCGTCGTTGGGGTACAGCGCACCCACCACCTTGTTGGTCGGCAGCAGGCTCCAGATCGACAGGTACATGCGCGCGAACTGCGCCACGCCGAAGGAGAAGTGGTAGGTCCAGTGGAACGGCGACGGCTGCCCCGGCTTGGCGCCGCGCCCGAAGTACCACGATTCCCACGGGTCGACCGTGGACAGGCAGGGCACTCCCGCCGCCTCGCAGGCATCGGCGACCGGGTTGACCACCTCGGGGGTGGAGGTGGCCAGCATCAGGTTCACATGGTGGTCGTTGATCAGCTGCTTGGCCAGTTGCGAGGCACGCGAGGGATCCGACTGGGAATCGCGCGCCAGGATCTGCAGCGCGTGGCTGCCCGAGCCCGCGCGCAGGCGCCCGCCGGTCTTGCGGCGCACCAGATCGATGACAAAGGGGTCGCTCTGCCCGAAGCCGGCCAGCGGGCCGGTCAGCGGGCTGATGAAACCCACGCGCACCTCGCCGGGGCCCGCCGCCAGCGCGGGAGTCGGCAGGGCCAGCGAAGCCGCGGCGGCGCCGGCCAGGCCAAGCAGCTCGCGACGGCGGATTCCCGGCTGCTCGGCATGGAGGTCCTGGCTTGCTTCTTGGGGGCTCTTGGTGAGGCTCATGGGAAGGCTCCTGGTGCGGGCGCGGCGTCGCTGCGCGCTCGGCAGCCGAGGCTCGGATTGCGACGCAAGCCGAATTTTAGTTATCTTGATGAATCAATTACTCAGGGAAAACCAGCCTTGAACAAGCCCTCCGAAGGCTCCCGCCACCCCGGTAGCGGTGCAGGGACCGCAGGTGCTTCCGTGACTACGCTGGAGGTCCTGCACATCGTTGTTTTGTGTAATTTTTTGCTTGAAGTCGACCCGGCAAGTCCCGATCCCGTGACCGCGCGCGCCAGAACTGCAATACGCTACGCGAAGGGAGAAAGACGACACCGATGAATCTCTACGTGGGAGCGATCGACCAGGGCACGACCAGCTCGCGCTTCATGGTGTTCGACCGCGATGCGCGGGTGGTCGCGATGGCACAGCGCGAGCACCGCCAGATCTGCCCGCAACCCGGCTGGGTCGAGCACGATGCGCACGAGATCCTGCGCAACGTGCACGAGCTGTGCGGGCAGGCGTTGCGCGAGGCCGGTCTGCGTGCCGGGGACCTGGCGGCCGTGGGAATCGCCAACCAGCGCGAAACCACCTTGCTGTGGGAGCGTGCCAGCGGGCGGGCACTGGGGCACGCGCTGGTATGGCAGGACTGCCGCACCGACGCGCTTGTGCAGGACATCGTGCGCCGCCGCGGGGCGCAAGCCTGGAGCGCGCGCACCGGGCTCCCGGCAGCCAACTACTTCTCCGCGTGCAAGCTGCAATGGCTGCTGCGCGAGCACGCGGGCGCGGCGGCCGCGGCGGCGCGTGGCGAGGTCCTGTTCGGCACCATCGACAGCTGGCTGGCGTGGAACCTCACCGGCGCCAGCCGCGGCGGACTGCACGTGACCGACGTGACCAATGCCAGTCGCACCAACCTGTTCGACATCCACCGTCTGGCGTGGGACGAGGAGATCCTGCACGAACTCGACATCCCCGCCGCCTGCCTGCCGCGCGTGGTGGCGTCGGCGCAGCCGATCGGGCGCATCGCCGACGGTCCGCTGGCCGGCGTGGCGCTGTGCGCCCTGCTCGGCGACCAGCAGGCGGCGTTGATCGGCCAGGCCTGCTTCGAGCCGGGGCAGGCGAAGGTCACGCACGGCACGGGCTCGTTCCTGCTGATGCACACCGGGCATTCGCCGGTGAACTCGCGCTGCGGCCTGCTCGGCACCGTGGCCTATCGCTTCGGCCAGGAGCCGGCCTGCTATGCGCTGGAAGGTTCGGTGGCGGTCAGCGGCGCCCTGGTGCGCTGGCTGCGCGACAACCTGGGCCTCATCGAACAGGCCTCGCAGATCGAAGCGCTCGCGCGCGATGTCCCCGACAACGGCGACGTGTACTTCGTGCCGGCCTTCTCGGGGCTGTTCGCGCCATACTGGCGCCCGGACGCACGCGGCGTGCTGGTCGGGCTGAGCCACCATTCGCAGCGCGGGCACATCGCGCGCGCGGCGCTGGAGGCCACCGGCTTCCAGGTGCAGGAGATCGTCGACGCGATGCAGCGCGACAGCGGCGTGCGCCTGCGCGAACTCAAGGTCGACGGCGGCATGAGCGTCAACGACCTGCTGATGCAGTTCCAGGCCGACATGCTGGGCACCGACGTGCTGCGGCCGCAGTGCAGCGAGACCACCGCGCTGGGCGCCGCCTACGCCGCCGGGCTGGCGGCAGGCGTGTGGTCCGGCACGGCCGAGTTGCGCGCCAACTGGCGCGCGCAGCGCAGCTGGCAGCCGCGCATGCCCGAGGCGCGGCGGCGCCGGCTGCAGCAGCGCTGGCAGCAGGCGGTACAGCGCTCGCTGGGATGGGCTGGCGAATCCGAATCGTGACGACGAACCCTGACACACCGACCTTGATTCACGCCTTCGCGTAGGCTGGATGGCAGCGGACTCCCGGGCCATGCCGCCTCGGCGTCGTGCCGACCGCGCGTCTCGAACCATGCTGAGAAAAATCAAGACCGACCAATTGATCGTCGGCATGTATGTCGCCCGACTCGCGGGTTCCTGGCTGGAGCACCCGTTCTGGCGCCGGGCCTTCCTGCTCGAGCAGGACGAACAGATCCGCGCCATCCTGGAATCGGGCATTGCGGAGGCGTGGATCGATCCGTCGCGCGGACTGGACCTTCGCGACGCCCCGGCGCAGCCTGGCGACCCAGGCGCCGCCGACACGCAACGCGAGGCGCCTGCGTCCGCGCCCGCTTCTCCGCCCGCTTCTCCGCCCGCTTCCCCGCCTGCCAACCCCGCGCCGCCAGCCGAGGCGCCTGCTTCGCCGTCCGCGATGCCCGGCTCGGCGGGTGCGACACCCCCGCGCGCCACCAGCTTCGAGCGCGAGCGCGCAGATGCGCAGCGCCTGTACGCGCAGTCCAAGCCGATCATGCAGGCGATGTTCCACGAGGCCCGCCTCGGGCGGGCCATCGATCGCCAGGGACTGGAGGACCTGGTCGGCGAGATCTCCGCGTCGCTGCAGCGCAACGCCACCGCGCTGATCAGCGTGGCCCGCCTGAAAAGCGCCGACGAGTACACCTACATGCATTCCGTGGCGGTCTGCGCGTTGATGATGGCACTGGCGCGCGCACTCGGCATCGACGAGCCCGAGCGGGTACGCGAACTGGGGCTGGCGGGCATGTTGCACGACATCGGCAAGGCCGGGGTCCCGCTGGAGATCCTCAACAAGCCGGGAAAGCTCAGCGACGCCGAGTTCGCGGTCATGCGCGGCCACCCGGCGCGCGGCGCGCAGTACCTGCTGGACATGGGGCTGCGCGACGAGGTCGTGCTCGACGTGTGCCGGCACCACCACGAGCGCATCGACGGCGCGGGCTACCCGGACCGCCTGGCGGAGCAGGCACTGTCGCTGCCGGCGCGCATGGGCGCGGTGTGCGACGTGTACGACGCGATCACCTCCGACCGCCCCTACAAGCGGGGCTGGGACCCCGCCGAATCGATGCGCCGCATGGCAGCGTGGGCCGGCGACCACCTGGATCGCCGGGTGTTCCACGCCTTCGTGAAAAGCCTGGGCATCTATCCGGTGGGCAGCCTGGTCCGCCTCGAATCGGGGTTGCTCGGAGTGGTGGTGGAGCAATCGGAATCCTCGCTGCTGCAGCCGCGGGTGCGGGTGTTCTATTCCACGACCCGTCGCGCCTACGTGCGGGTGTCGACCATCGACCTGGCGGCTGGGTCCACGAACGAGCGCATCGCCGGGCCCGAGGACGCAGCGACCTGGGGCATCGACAACCCGGCCCGCTTCCTCGCCTGAGGCCCGGCCCCGCGGGTATTTCAACAGCCTGCTGGAGACCGTGCCTTCCCACGTTCCCGCCCTCGCCTTCGCCGCCGTGCTGCTGGGCGCCTTGCTGCATGCCGGCTGGAACGTGGCCGTGCGCGGCCACGGCGGCGACCGCCGCCTGGACACGGCGCGCCTGGTGCTGGGCAGCGCCGTCGTCGCTGTCGCGCTGTTGCCGTGGATGCGCCAGCCGGCCGCGCCGGCGTGGCCGCACCTGGCGCTCAGCGCGCTGCTGCACGTGGGCTATTTCGCGCTGCTGGCGGCGGCGTACGCGCGCGCGCGGGTGGCGGTCAGCTACCCGCTGATGCGCGGGGTCGCGCCGGTGGTGGTGGTGCTGGCGGCGGTGTGGGTGTTCGGCGAGCCGCTGCACGCGATGCAGGCGGCGGCCGTGGCCGCGGTGGCATCGGGCGTGCTGCTGCTGCGCGCACGACTGTTGCCGGGTGAGCACGGCGCCGTCGCGCTGGCGCTGGCGAACTCGGCGGTGATCGCCGCCTACACCCTCAACGACGCTGCCGGAGCTCGACTGTCGGGCGCGCCGATGGCCTATGCGATGTGGAGCTTCGCGCTGACCGCGCTGCCGACGAGCTGCTGGCTGCTGCGCGGCAGCGGCCCGCGTGCGCTGCTGCGCCCCCACCCGGGCCACGCGGGCGATGCCGCGGTGGCGCTGCGCCTGCTCGGACGTGGCCTGGGCAGCGGGGCCAGCAGCGTCGCGTCCTACGCGCTGGCCCTGTGGGCGATGACCCGCGCGCCGGTCGGGCAGGTGGCGGCGCTGCGCGAGACCGCGATGCTGTTCGGGGTGCTGCTGGCCTGGGCCGTACTCGGCGAGCGCCCCGCGCCGCGCGCCCTCGTGGCGGTGGCACTGATCGCCGCCGGCGCGGCCGCGCTGGCCTAGTAGCAGGCTGTTGACGCAGTGGACCCGGGCCGTGGCCGATTGCGCCTACGCGAGGTAGCGCTCCAGCGGCGCCGGGCGGCCCAGCAGGTAGCCCTGCGCGTGGTCGACCTCGAGTTCTTCAAGCGCCCGCAGCTCGGCTTGCGTCTCCACGCCCTCCGCCACCACCTCGCTGCCGGTCTGCTCGGCGAAGCGCACCAGCGCGGCCGCCAGCGCCCGGTAGCCGCAGTCGGAGTCGACCTGGCGGATCAGGCTGTTGTCGAGCTTGATCACGTCCGGGCGCAGCTTGAGGATGTGGCGGAAGCTCGCGTAGCCGGCGCCGGCATCGTCGACGGCGATGCGCAGGCCGCGCCGGCGCAGCGGCGCGAGCACGCGGGCGATCACCGCGTAGTCGTCGACCGATGAATGCTCGGTGAGCTCGAGCAACACGCGTGCACAGTCGTGTCCGTCGAACAGCGAGTCGATGCCGCCGTCGAGGATGGTCCCCGGCGATGCGTTGATCGACACGTACACGCTGGCCGGGACACGTCCCAGGGCCTGCAGGGCCTTGCGCATCACCCCCACCTCCAGCGCGGTCTGCATGCCGATGCGCTCCGCTTCGCGGAACCACTGGTCCGGCGGTCGCGCAGGCGGGTCGTCGAAACGCGCCAGGGCCTCGTAGCCGACCACGCGCCTGCCCGCCACTCGCACGATAGGCTGGTAGACGATGTGGAAACGCTGCGCGGCCAGCACTTCGCGATGCAGCGCCTGCAACTCGCGCTCCTGGCGCTCGTGGGCCGCCTGTTCCTGGATGAAGCGCGACGCCATGTCGGCGAAGCAGTGCACGATCTCCAGGTCGCGCTGCCCCAGCCCGGAGTTCGCGTCGCGGCTGAAGCAGCACAAGGTGCCATAGAGACGCCCGTCGCCGAGTCGGATCGGAACGCTCAGGTGCGCGCCGACCGGAATCGCCAGGGTCGCACGCAGGCGCAAGGCCTCGGGCACCGCGCGCGCGTCCTGCATCAAGCCGGGAAGGCGTCCGTCGACGATACGCTGGCAATAGCTCTCCTCCAGCGCGTCCGAAGCCCCGACACCGACGGGAATCGACGGGTCGCAGGAATCGACGTGACGAAACACGCGCCGGCCGTCCCGGAACTCGGACACGAAAGCCACGTCCATGCCAAGCAACGAGCGCAGCGAGCGCAAGGCTTCCAGCACCAGGTCGTCGACCATGCTTCGCCTGTCGGTCATGTGCAAGCCTCCCTGCGGTTGGGGACACAGTGAGCGGATGCTACGGCAGGCCCGGGTGGACGGGGTGCCCGCCGGCGCGCGGCAACGGTAACTTCGTGCAAATTGCCGGAAGACACCGTAACCACTCCGCACGATGTTCGGCGGCCCGCGGATGCGCCCGCCCCGGCTTCCCGCACGGCTCAGTCTCGCGCCTGCTTCACCCAGGCGTCTATACGCACGCGGTCGGCGGCGTCGCCAAGGCCCTGCGTCTGGCAGGCAGATGGCTTCGCAGGCGACTTTGGATTACCCATGCCCGCCATGGACATTGTTCTCTCCCCGATCGAGTCCGAGTTCGGCACCCAGCAGGAAGCCCAGGCCCATGACGCCTGGTTCCGCGGCCGGGTGCTGGAAAGCATGGCCGACACACGACCTCCCGTGTTGTGCATCAGCGACATCATGGCAATCGCCCAAGGGTGTCAACGAGGAGATGACCCAAGGCGCGTGAGTTTGCACAAATGCTGTGCATTCCCGAGGTTGAAAGCTCAGATCTACGACGGCTCCTTGGCGTTTGCACATGGGGCCCCTGACGTATACACTTCGGTCATACGTTGTCAGTATGGAGCCCGTGATGTCCAAGGAAGCCGTCTTCACCATGAAGCTGGAGGCCGAGTTGCGCGACCAGTTCATGGCAGAGGCGCGCGCTCTGGATCGCCCGGCATCCCAGGTCATGCGCGATCTGATGCGCGAGTTCCTGATGCGCCAGCAAGAGGAGCGTGACTACCGTGACTTCGTGCACAGCAAGGTCGAGGCTGCGCGCGAGGACAGGCATGCGGGGCGTGGCCGTGAGCACGCGGCGGTCGAGGCGGATTTTGCCTCTCGCCGCGCCGGGTTGCTTGGGCTTGGCAAGGCGGGAGCGTGAGGGTCTGCTGGACGCGTCGGGCCGAGCAGGATCGGGAAGACATTCTGGCGCACATCGCCGCGGACAACGTGCTGGCGGCCATCGCGACGGATGAGTTGTTCGGTGCCGCAGCAGGTCGTTTGGCCGACTTCCCGCGCTTGGGCAAGCCCGGCATGATCACGGGAACGCGAGAGCTGGTCGTTCACGAGAGCTATCGCCTGATCTACGAAGTCGACGAGCCAGATGAGGTCGTGTGGGTGCTGGCACTGGTCCACACGGCGCGCCGCTGGCCTCCACGGCATTGAGCCTGCGGCCCCAGCCAGGAACGACCGCAACTCATTGAAGTTGCGGTCGTTTGGTCATCTGCGTATTAACACCCTCGCCCAAAGAAAAGCCCGGCACGTGGGCCGGGCGAACATTCACACTAGGAGTGAAGACCCTGGAGGAGGGTTTATATAAGTCTATCCGAATATTCTTGATCGTCAAGACTCGAACTGTGTCATCCGGTGTCTTGGCGCCTTGCGAGGCGGCGGCGCCTGTCGGCCGTCCCGTCACAGTCCGGTGAAGCGGCGCGTGATGGCGAAGCCTGCGCGATACGGCAGGCAGCGCAGCAGGCGCAGCCACAAGGTGAAGCGCAGCGGAAAGTGAATGTCGAAGCGGCCGCGTCGCCACCCACGCAGGATGGCCAAGGCCGCCTGTTCGGGCTGCAGCAGCGCGGGCATGGCGAACGAGTTCTGCGCGGTCAGCGGCGTGTCGACGAAGCCGGGATTGATCACGCTGACCGCAATGCCCCGGTCGCGCAGGTCCACGTACAGGGTCTCGGCCAGGCTGATCAGTGCCGCCTTGGTCGGGCCGTAGGCCAGCGCCTGCGGCAGGCCGCGCCAGCCGGCCACGCTGGAAACCAGGCTGAGGTGCGCGCCTCGGCGGTGTTGCAGCAACGGCAGGACGGCAGCCAGCCAATGCAGCGCGCCCCGGTAGTTGACGTCGTCGTGCGCCAGGGCGCGCTCGAGGTCGAAATCGCCGGCGCGCATCGGCTGGTAGGTCCCGGCGCAGTACACGGCCAGGTCGAGGCCGCCGAAGTGCTCGTGCAGCCGGGAGCCGGCTCGCGCCAGCGCCGACGCATCGCGCACGTCCAGCGGCAGCGCGAGCTCGGCGCCGCTCGCCGCCAACGCTTCGGCGTTGCGCGCCGACACGGCGACGCGCGCGCCGCGCTCGACCAGCGCACGCGCCAGCGCGGCGCCGATTCCCGACGAGGCGCCGACGATCCAGACGCAGCGCCCGCTCCAGTCGACCATGGCGGGGTTCAGGGACATGTCGCTCAACCCCCGCTGCAGCCCGGCGGCCAGGCATCGTGAGCCCGTGGCCCCGCGCGCGCCGACGTGGCCCGCAGGTTCATCGCACGGGCTCCAGTCCCGCGATCAGCGCGTGGCGCAGCGCCAGGGCCGGGGTGCGAGGGGACAGCCAGATGCCGAAAAACGCCTCGGCGAAAGCACGCCCCGCGATGCCGCCCACGCGCGTACCGTCGAACCAGAACCCGGTACGCGGCGGATCGTCACGGTACAACCCGGCGAGCCGGTCGCCCGCCCGCACATCGGGAAAACTGGTACGCATCGACTGCAGCCATTGCCCGCGCTGCCTGGCGCTTCCCAGCTCGAGCTCGGCCATCAGCCGCGCTGCCTCGTCGGCGATCGCATGCCCGGACAGCCCATGGGCGTAACGCAGTTCCAGGGCGAACGGCAGCGAGCCCAGATGCACGGGATCGAGGCCTCGCGGGCCGACCCACAGGCAGGCCCGATACACCTCGAAGCCCCACCAGCGGAACCACCCCTGCCCTGCCAGCGTGCAACCCGGCAGGCGCCGCGCCAGCCAGCGCGGCGGCAGCAGGGGCGAGGCCACGGGCGCCGCACGTGCCAGGGCATCGAACCCGAACAGATCCCACGCCAGGGCTGCCGCAAGCGCGGCGCCCAGGCGCCGCCGCGACACCGCCGCAGCGGGCGCCTCAACTCCGGACGGGCCTGACGAGGGTGTACTGCACGACATCGATGTATGCCTCGGCGAATCCGGCCTCGCAATAGGCCAGGTAGAACTCCCACAGGCGTTCGAAGCGGCGCTCGAATCCCTGTGCACGCACTTGCGACAGGGCCGCCAGGAAACCCTGGCGCCAGGAGGCCAGCGTACGCGCGTAATCCGCGCCGAAGCGGTGCTCGCGCACCAGCCGCAGGCCGGCGGCGCGGGCCTCCTCGGCGAAGCGGCGGTGGCTGGGCAGCATGCCCCCGGGAAAGATATAGCGCTGGATGAAGTCTGTTCCACGGCGATAGCGCTCGAAAGCCGCGTCATCGATGACGATGGTCTGGATGCACGCGTGCCCGCCTGGGCGCAACAACTGCGCCAGCCCACGGAACCAGACGCCCCAGTAGGCCTCGCCGACGGCCTCGAACATCTCGATCGAAGCCACCGCGTCGAAGCCGCCGGCAGGCGCGATCGACGCCGCGTCGCGGTAGTCGATCCCATGCAGGCGCGCATGGCCGGCCAGGCCCGCGCAATGCATGCGCTGCGCGGCGTAGTCCAGTTGCTCGCGCGACAGGGTGATGGCGTCGACCACCAGACCACGCCGCGCGGCCAGTTCGGCGAAGCTGCCCCAGCCGCAGCCGATTTCCAGTACGCGCTGGCCGGGCCGGCACTGCAACTCGCCGAGCACGCGCTCGAGCTTGGCCTGTTGCGCCTGCTCGAGGCTCATGTCGGGACGCAGGTAAAGCGCCGACGAGTAGGTCATCGAGCGATCCAGCCACAGCCCGTAGAAGTCGTTGCCGATGTCGTAGTGAACGTGGATGTTGTCTCGGCTGCCGGCGCGGGTATTGCGGCGCAGCAGGTGGTGCAGTCTGTCCAGCACGGTCCCGACGAGGCTGCCATGCAACACGCGATCGAGAGCCTGGCGATTGGCCAGCATCAGCCGCAGCAACCCCGGCAGGTCGGCACAGCTCCAGCGACCTTCGAAATAGGCCTCGGCGAAGCCGAGGCCGCCGCGCCGCAGCACCGCCGTGAACACCTTCCAGTCGTGCACCTGCAGCGCGATGGGCGCCTGTGCGGCGTTCGCGTCACCCAGGTGCAGCAGCGCGCCGTCGGGCAGCTGCAGCTCGAGGCGCCCGCGCTGCAGGCTACGCAACAGCGCGATCACGCCGCGCGCGGCAAGCGGCAGGCGCGGCGCGGCGCCGGGGCCACCGTGCGGCGGCCTCGCGATGGCGGCGGAATGGGTGGTCGTATTCATCGGGACATGGGCTCGATCGGCGTGGTGGGCCTGGAAACGAAGGGCACGCGCTTGCACCACAACTTCAGCGCCTGCCAATGGATGCGCGCGATCACCCCCAGTCCGTGCAGGGGTTGGGTCACGAAGGCTCGCGCCAGGCTCGACGCGGTCAGGTCCTCCAGGCGCCCACTGATGCTGGTCAGCAGCAGCGGGCCTTCGGCGTCGTCGTGGTCGATGCGCGAGACAATGCGCTCGCCGCCCTCGCCCATGGTGCGCAGGAAGCGGAAGCGGTAGGCGCCTTCAAGGCGGCAAAACGGCGATACGTGGAAGGTCTTGACCGCGTGCAGCTCCTCGCCCCACGCGATGCCGCGGCTGGACGCGCGCGGGCGCAGCACATAGCAGTGCCGCTCGCCGAAGGTGTTGTTGACCTCGGCCACCACCGCCGCCAGCGAGCCGTCGCGCCGGTGGCAATACCAGAAGCTCACCGGGTTGAACACGTAGCCGAGCACGCGCGTGAAACACTGCAGCCAGATTTCGCCATCGACTCCGTCGACCCCGCTGGCACACAGCAATTGCTCGACCCAGCGCAGGCTGTCGGGGCCGCCGTCCCCATGGTCGCGATCATGGAAACTCAGCAGCCCGAAGCGATTGCGCGCCAACGCCAACGCGCCAGGCCGGCGCGCCAGCGCGCGCATCGGCAGCAACACGAACACCACCGGATAGGTGAAGGCATTGCGCGCCGGACGCAGCCGGGCATGGCGCACGACGCCACGCCCGACCAACGGCCGCGGCGGCGCCCCGACCGCGGCCTGGGCCATGCGCATCACGCCTGCGCTCCGGTCGGCAGCGGAGCGCGCGCAGGTACCTCGCCGCGAGCGTGCGCACCCTGCTGCGCGAGCAGGGCCCGCGCGGCCGCCTGACCGGAGCGCAGACCATCCTCGTGGAAGCCGTAGCCGCACCAGGCACCGCAGTAGTAGGTGCGGCGCCGCCCCTGGACCTCGCCGAGGCGGCGCTGCGCGGCGATGGCGGCCGCATCGAACACCGGATGGGCGTAGTCGATGTGCTGCAGCACGCTGGCCGGGTCCGGCTCGCGCAGCGGGTTCAGCGAGACGATGACGGGGCGTCGCGACGCGATCGGCTGCAGCTTGTTGATCAGGTAGTGCAGGCACACCGCGGGCCTGGATGCGTGCGCCGAGAGGTCGTCGGCGGCCACACCGCTCTCGAAATTCCAGGCCGCCCAGGCGCGGCGCCGCGTGGGCAGCATGCCGACATCGGTGTGCAGCACCGCGCGATTGGGCTGGTAGGCGACGGCGCCGAGCAGGCTGCGCTCGCGCGCGTCGGCATCGGCCAGCAGCGCCAGCGCCTGGTCGCTGTGACAGGCCAGCACCACCTGGTCGAACCACTCGGTGCCCTGCGCGGTCGCGAGTTCGACGCCGACGTCGTGGCGCTTGATGCGCAGCACCGGAGTGTTCAGACGCGCGTCGTCGAGCCGCCCGACGATGCGCTGCACGTAGCGGCGCGCGCCACCACGCACGGTCAGCCACTGCGGGCGTCCGTCGATCTGCAGCAGGCCGTGGTTGTCGCAGAAACGCACCATGGTGGCGATCGGGAACTCCAGCATCTGCGCCGTGGGACACGACCAGATGCAGGCCACCATCGGCAGGAAGTAGCCGTGGACGAAACCGTCGCCATAGCCGCGCTGGCGCAGGAACTCGCCGACCGTGCGCGGATCACGCTCGGGGTCGCAGCCCGCGCGCGCCAGCGCGGTGGCCTCGCGATGAAAGCGCAGGATGTCGCGCAGCATGCCCCAGAAGCGCGG
This sequence comes from Pseudomonadota bacterium, assembly GCA_021792835.1. Classification (GTDB taxonomy): domain Bacteria; phylum Pseudomonadota; class Gammaproteobacteria; order Burkholderiales; family Burkholderiaceae_C; genus Thiomonas_A. The sequence goes on along the minus strand of JAJYTY010000002.1, from coordinate 17,426 downwards.
ACGCAGTGCATTGGCCGGCTGCGCGAACACCCCGGCCAGGCCGGAACCGCACCATTCGAGCTGCCCGCCCGCCGGCCGAGGCCGGCGCACCGAGAAGGACATGTCCGACTCCGCGAGCTCGATGCCCAGTTCGGCGAACAACTCCAGCAGCCCGGGATAGGTGCGGCGGTTGAGCACCAGGAAGCCGGTGTCGACCGCGTCGGTCACCCCGTCGAGCGTGACGTCGACGGTGCGCACATGGCCGCCGAAGTGGCTGCCCGCCTCGAACAGGCTCAGGCGCGTGCTGTCCTTCAGGGCCCACGCCGCCGCCAGCCCGGCGATGCCGCTGCCGACGACTGCCACGCGGGGAACACCGGAGCGCGGCCGCGAGGCCGCGGGCGGGCCCGCCATGTCACGCGCGTTCAAGGGTTGCGCCCTTCCAGCCAAGCGTAGGCGGAATGGTTGTGGATGGACTCGAAGTTCTCCGAGGCCACGGTGTACGCGGCGACCCGGGGGTCCGCGCGCAGCGCCAGCGCGACGTCGCGCACCAGATCCTCGACGAACTTCGGGTGGTCGTAGGCGTACTCGGTGACGTACTTCTCGTCGGGGCGCTTGAGCAGTCCCCACAGCTGGCAGGAGGCGGCGTCCTCGGCGAACCCGATCTGCTCGTCCAGCTCCAGCGCTCCGCGAAGCTCGGCGCCGATGCTGATCAGCGAGCGCTGGTTGTGGGCTCCGTAGGCGGAGATGTCGCGCGAGCAGGGGCACAGGCTGGTCACCGGAACCTCGACCGTCTGCCGCAGCACGCGCCGCGTGCCGTCGTGCTCGGCCTCCAGGCGCACGCCGTAGTCGAGCAGGCTGGCAACGCCGGAAACGGGAGCGGTCTTGCGGCGGAACCAGGTCGTGCGCAGGCTGATGGACCCGGCGTCGGCCTGCAGGCGCGACAGCATGGCGTCGAGCAACCCGCCCAGCGCCTGCGCGTCGAGTTCATGCTCCAGGCCCTCGAGCACCTCGATGAAGCGCGACATGTGGGTGCCCTTGACCTCGGGCGGCAGGGCCACCGTCATCTGGAACACGCCGACGCTGGACTGCGCCACGCCGCCCGCCGCGCGTACACGTACCGGGTAGCGCACGTCTCGCACCCCGACCTTCTGGATCGCGATGCCGCGGCGGTCGGCGCTGGCCTGGACATCGGGCAGTGTGGCCGCGGCGGCGCGGGGAAACAGCAGTTCAGGCGCGTTCATCGGAATTCTCCGCAAGGTCGATGGATGGCTCGGACGCGCCAGGTGCGGGATGCTGCTCCGCGGCCCACGGGAACGGATGGGCAAGGCCTGGGGTCGGACATTTGTCCTGGACAATCATGCGCGCAGCGATGGCGTTTGTCGAATCACTCGCCTATACCCACTGAGTTCCAATGGTCTTTTTGATCTCGGAAAAAGGCGTTCATTTCACAGCTTGGATGGGATGCGGGACGGGATGGGATCCGGGATCTCCGCGCCCGCGGCAGGCCGCCTGTGGCCACCTTTGTCCAGGACAATCTCGCCCACGACGGCCCGCAGGTGGGCGCGCGGCGCATCCGGCCAGGGTGGCTGCTCCCGTGAAGCCTGGATCGCGCACAGGTCATCGGGCCTTGGACGTGTGCTTAAGCTCAAGCGCGGCGGCTCGAGGACCGCATGGTTCGCGGGCTCGAACCATGCCCTCGCCCCCCTCGCCCTTGCCTGCGCCGCGCCATGCCGTCGATCCTGCTGACCGAAACCCACCTGGACTCCCGCCAGCTCTTTCGCGACGCCGGGGTACCCGACGGATTGATCCACGGCCGCGAACCAGGCTGCCCGAGGACCCTTTGGCCATGCACGCCCTACGCACTGGGCGAGGCGCTCGGCGCGACCGACCACGCCATCCTGTCGGATCTGGCCCCGCTCACGATCGCCGAGACCCTCACCCGCGTCGCGGCCGCTTACGGCGGCGATACGACACGGGTGCTGGCTGATGTGCTGGACCCGTTGCTGCCCACCGCGTCGTCGGCGTCCAGCTATGCGTCCGCGGCGACGGGGCTCGCCCGCGCCCGCCTGGGCTCCTTCTCCCGCGCGGTGCAGGCCTCTCAGCAGGCGATCCTGGACTATTACCAGGCGACGCGCCCGGGCTCGGGTTCGGGCCGCGGCGCCGCCCGTCAGGCGCTGATCCGCGCCAATGAGGAGCTCAACCGGGTGTTCCGCAACGAAATGGACATCGCGCGGCGCCGCATGACCCCGCGCTACCGCAGCCTCAGCTCCGACGAGCAGCGCCTGGCCGACCTCGTGCGCCACACCCGCAAGGCGTCCAGGCTCGACGTCGCCTCGCTCGTCGAGTCCGGCCTGCTGGCCAGGCTCGGACAGGGAGCGAAATACCTTGGCAAAGGCTTCATGGCGCTGGACCTCGGCAACCGGGTGCATGACATCCAGGTGGAATACGACTCCGGGGGCGACTGGGGGCGCAAGGCCTTCGTCGAGTCTGCCGGATTCGCCGCAGCGACCGTGGCCGGCGCGGCTGCAACGTCGGCCGGCGCCCAAATGCTTATTGTCGTGAGCGCCGCGACTCCGGCCGGCTGGGCCCTGATCGTCGGAGGGCTGACCATTGCGGCTGCGATCGCGGCCACGTCCATCGCGGCGGATAGCCTGGCGCGCGCCTGGACAGAGGACGCCTATGACAGCACTGCGGCATGGATGCGAGGCAGACCATGACCCATGACAAGATCATGTTCTGGCTCGGCCTCTTTGCATTGGCGGGCACGCTGCTGCAAGGCATCCTGCTCGTGATCCTTGGTCAGGTCACCGTGCGCAAGCTGCGCAGGAACCCCGCGACCAGGAACTACCTGGGGATGGAGTTCTACCCCGGGTGGGACATCATCAATGTCTCGTTGGCCCTGTCGAGACCCAGGCGCTGGGCACATCTGCTCGAAGACAGCCCCCTGGGCTTTCTGAACGCCAGGTCCCAATTGATCCGTGCCCACACGACCCGGCTGGACCGCGTGCTCGCGCGCATCCACTTCTGGAGCTTCGTGTTCGCGGCGCTCGTGATCTACGCGTGGATCGCCTATGACAAACTGGGCTGACCCCGGGTACACCCATCGCAGCCGCCAGGCCGGCGGATTCGCGACGCGGCGCAAACGGCCGCCGCCTCAGCGCGCCAGCAGCAGGCCCAGCACGGCTCCGGCAGCGATCAGCAGCAGCGGGTGCACGTCGAAGCGCCATACCGCGAGCACGGTCAGCGCGGTCAGCGCGCCAGTGGCCCAGCCGGTGTCGGCGGCGCCGACCAGTGCGACGGCGGTGGCCAGCATCATGCCCACCGCGATGTGCGACAGCGACACGCGCAGCAGCGCCATCGCGTCGCGCAGGCGACCGCGCAGTCGCAGCTCCAGCGCCACCAGCGTCAGCACGGCCGGCGGAACCACCAGTGCGACGGTGGCGGCGATGGCCCCCGGCACCCCGGCTGCCTGCAGCCCGACCAGGGTCGCGTACAGGAAGTTGGGGCCTGGTGCGGCCTGCGCGATGCTGAATGCCGCGACGAAGCCCTGCGGGCGCAGCCAGTGGTGCTCGAGCACGACGTAGCGATAGATCTCCGGGGTCAGCGACACCACGCCACCCCCCACCGCCATCATCGAGATCAGGCAGAAGTGCCGCAGGATCGCGTAAGCGATCAGCAGGTGCGCGCTCATCGAGGCGCGCCGCCCGGCGCATCGGGATCGCCGGCGGCCGCCTGGCCCCGGCGCATCGCCGGCGAAGGCTCACGGCGCAGCAGCAGCATGCCGACCGGACCGAGACCTCCCAGCACCAGCCACAGCGGCAGGTGCAGCACCGCGATCCCCAGCAACGCCGACCCGGCCAGCAGCGCGCTGCGCCAGCGTCGCGGAAGGCCGGCGGCCATGCGCAGCGCCACCACCACGATCAGCCCGGTGGCCGCTGCCGACATGCCCGACAGCACCGACGCCAGCAGCGCCGAGCTGCCGCTCGACTCGTAGCCCAGCCCGAGCAGGATCACCAGCACCATCGGCCCCAGCATGATGCCGGCCAGCGCGCTGGCGCCGCCGGCGACGCCGGCGTGCCGGTGCCCCACCATGACCGCGACATTGCAGATCGAAGGGCCAGGCAGCACCTGCCCGAGCGCCAGCAGCTCGCGGAACTCGGCGGCGTCGAGCACCTTGCGCTGCTCGACCAGCACGCGATACATCCACGGCAGCACGCCCCCGAAGCCCAGCATGGTGATGCGCGTGAAAAGCCAGAACAGCTGCGCGCAGCCCAGGCTCGGCTGCGCGCCGTCGGAGGCATGACTCATCGCAACGATCCGCCGCCCCCGATCACTCGGTATGGATGCCGTCGGCACGAATCAGCTGCGCATAGCGCGCCCGCTGCGCCAGGATCAGCTCGCGGAACTGCCCCGGGCTTCCGGGGTCGATCTGCCCGCCGGCGCCGACGATGCGCTCGGTCACCTGCGGATCGCGCAGCGCGCGGCGCGTCGCCAGGTTCAGCCGCTGTACAGTGGCCGCCGGGGTTCCGGCCGGCGCGACCAGCCCGTACCACACCGAGGCCCTGAAGCCCGGATAGCCGGCCGCGGCCACGGTCGGAACTCCGGGGAAGGCGGGCGACGGCTGCGCGCTCATCACCGCCAGCACGCGCATGCGCCCGCTGCGGGCCAGCCCGACCACTTCCAGCGCGTTGACGGCCACGCAGTCGACCTCGCCCTCCAGCGTGTCGGCGATCGCGGGCGCGCCGCCCTTGTACGGGATGTGACGCAGCGAGACATGCGCGGCATGCTCGAATTCAAGCATCGCCAGGTGCGGGGTCGAGCCGATTCCCGGAGACGCGAAGGTCAGCCCGCCAGGCTTGCGCGCGGCGGCCTGGAGCAGTTGCCGCAGGCTGTGCAGGCCCGAGTCGGCCCCCACCGCGATGACCACCGGAACCCGCCCGATCATGGCCACCGGTTCGATGTCTCGCGCGAGATCGTAGGGCGGCGGGTCATACAGCGACGCGTCGGCTGCCAGCGCATTCGCCGCCAGCAGCAGGGTGTGGCCGTCCGCACGGCTTTGCATCAGCAGCTTGACCGCCAGGATGCTGCCGCCACCAGGCCGGTCCTCGACGTCCAGGGTCTGGCCGAGCTCGAGCGCCAGCGCGGCGCCCAGCAAGCGCGCGAGCGTGTCGACCGCCCCGCCCGCGGCGTAGCCGACCAGGATGCGCAGCTGCCCCGGAGCGCTCGCCTGCGCCAGCGCGCGGCGCAGCCCGATCGGCTGCAGCGCCAGCGCCAATGCCGACAGCGCGCGCCGCCGCGATGGCGACGCGCCGGCGTCGTCGCGCGGGAACGTTACGGACATGCGGTTTTCCTGGGGAATCGGAGGCGGTGGCTCACTGCGCACGCACCCCACACTGTAGCGGGCCCGCGTGCGGCGCGGCGTGTGGCGACTACGTATGCGCAGGGCGCGGGGCCGCTGCCGCCGATGCCTCGCCGTTGCCGGGCTGCAGCTCCCGCAGGCGATTCGCCAGTTCCGTCGCCGAGCGCACGCCCATCTTGTCGAATACCCGCGAGCGGTGCACCTCTACGGTGCGCACGCTGATGTCCAGCCGGCGCGCGATCTGCTTGTTCGCCTCGCCGCGCGCCACGAGTTCGAGTACCTGGCGCTCGCGCTCGGTGAGCTCGGCGAGCCGACGCCGCAGCCCGCCGAGGCGCTGCCGCTCGCCCAGCACACAGGTGCTGCTGCGCAGCGCCTGCTCCACGCGGTCGACCAGCGCGTTGTTGGAAAAGGGCTTCTCGACGAAATCGAAGGCTCCGCGCTTGATCGCCGCCACCGCCGTCGGCACGTCGCCGTGCCCGGTCAGGAAGATCACCGGCAGCGCGGCACACAGGCCGCGCTGCGCCAGGCTCTCGAACAGCGCCAGCCCGCTGGTGCCGGGCATGCGGATGTCGAGCAGCAGGCATGCCGGCGCGCGCGGCCATTCGGCGTCCTGCGCGAGCGCCTCGCCCAGCATGGCCTGGAAACCCGCGGCGTCGCCGAAGCACTCGCACAGCAGGCGGCGCGAGCGCAGCAGCCATTGCAGGCCGTCGCGCACCGCGGGCTCGTCGTCGACCAGATAGACCATGGGCAGCCCGAGCACGGGCTGCGCGGCGCAAGGCTCATGCATGGCTGGGGTGCTCCACGGGAAGGGGATCGTCGCGACTGGCGGCCGCCGGCAGCGTGAAACGGAAACAGGCGCCGACGACGCGGCCCTGCGCGTCCAGCAGGTTGTCGAAGTCCAGCGAGCCGCCATGCTGCTCGACGACGGTGCGGCACAGGCTCAGGCCCAGGCCCATGCCTTCGTCGCGGGTCGTGAAAAAGGGCGTGAACAACTGCGCGCGTACCTCGTCGCCGATGCCCGTGCCGCGGTCGGAAACGGCGAATTCCACCATGCCGTCGTCCAGCCTACGCACGTCGATGCGCAGCAACGGGTCGACCTGCGGCGGCACCTGCTCCATCGCCTGCAGCCCGTTGCGCGCGAGGTTGATCAGCACCTGCTCGACCATCGTGCGGTCGCACAGCACCGTCGGCGTCGGCTGCTCGACGTCGATTTCGACGCGGCAGGCGCTGCGTCGCGCCTGCATGCGCACCAGCGGCATGATGGTGTCGATCAGGCGGTCCGCGTCGATCGCGTGGCGCTCGTGTTCGCGCCGACGCACGAAATCCTGCACGCTGCGGATGATGCGTCCTGCACGCTCGGTCTGCTCGGCGATCCTCTCCAAGGCCTGGCGCAGCAGCGAGGGCTGCACCGGCAAGGGCTGCGGTTCGTCGAGCAGGTTGATCGAACCGGTGGCGAAGCTGGCGATCGCCGACAGCGGCTGGTTCAGCTCGTGGCTGAGCAGCGAGGCCATCTCGCCGATGGTGGCCAGGCGCGCCGAGGCCTGCAGGCGATCCTGCTGGCGCCGCGACACCTCCTCGATGCGGCGCTGCGAGCTGAGGTCCAGCGCGGTGCAGATCCAGCCGGTCTGGCGACCGATGCGGTCCAGCAGAGGCGACTCGTGGATCATCACCGGGAAGCGTCTTCCGGCGCTGGACACGAACTCGGTCTCGTAGCCCGCGCCGCCCTGCCCGCCCTCGGTCGCGGCCGCGTCCCGCGCGGGCCAGTAGGCCTGCTCGTCGCGCCCCAGCAACTGCGACGGCGCGTATCCGACCATGTCGCAGAAGGCCTGGTTGGCGAAGGTCACGCGACCCTGCATGTCGCGCGCGCGCAGGCCTGCCAGCACCGAGTCCTCCATCGCCTTGCGAAAGGCCAGGGATTCGCCCAATGCGCGTTCCGCCTGCGCGCGCCGGCGCACGTCGTGGGCCAGCACCAGCACCACCCCGAACAGCAGCAGCGACAGCCCGAGCACCAGCGCGGTGGTCAGGTTGGGGATCACGCCGGGTCGGCCCGATGCACTGTCCAGGTGCAACTGCAGGCTGTGCCCGGGCACGTTGACCACGCGGTCGGCGACGAACACCCCGGCGCCGTGCGGCGAACCGGTACGCACGACGCGGGTGCCGTCGCCCTCGATGAAGGAGACCTCGTTGTCGTTGGCCACCGCGGGACTCTCGACGCTTTCCAGCAGCGAGGCCAGCGAGATCGACCCCACCAGGTAGCCGCCGAGCCGGTCGTCGACGACCCGCGCGATGCACAGGTCCATGACCTCCTCGCCCAGTCCGTTGCCCAGCGGCACGAAGTAGCTCTGCGAGTACTGCGGCTGCCCTGCGCGACGCGCCGCCAGGCAGGCGTTCTGCGTGGCGAAGTCGAGCTGGTCCCGAGGAAAATCCGAGAAAAGCGGCTTGTGTAGAGGATTGTCCAGCGCGTCTACGATCTTCAGCGAGCGATCCCGCAGTTCCACCCGCAGCAGTTCGCGCTGCGACAACAACAGGGCCTGCGCCTCCTGGCGCCACGCCGCGGCGCTCTGCCGCGAATCGGCCAGCGCGCTCAGGCGCTGCGTGTCGACGAACAGCCGGTGGCGCAACGCACCTGCCACCGCCGAAGTGGTCGCGTCGACCCGCTGCTGCGCGCGCGAGGCCTGGAAATCGATGGTCAGCGACACCAGCCAGGTCTGCGCCACCGCGATCAGCGCCACCAGCATGCTCCACCACAGCCAGCGGCGGCGGGTGACGGGAACGCTCGGTGCGGCGAGGGACAGGGAAGTCATCGGGGCGCGGCGCGCGGGTGGGACACGCGAACTCTACCGGACTGCGCCGGGCAGGCTGCGTATACGCTCACGCACCAGCGCAAGCTCCCCGTCGGCGCGCCGCGAATACTCGCACACAAGCGTTCCTGCCGGCGTGGCCGCCACGCCGCGATGACTGCGCACCAGCAGGGGCGCGCCGAACTCGGCCTCGAGCTCGCGCAGCAGCTTGCTCAGGCCGGGCTGCGAGATTCCCAGCGCCCGCGCGGCGCCGCGCACGCTGCCCAGTTGCAGCGCCAGCACCAGGCCGCGCAGCGCCCGCGGCTTGAGTCGCGAGCCGCCGCGCTGCGCCGGTTCAGGGGCGTGACGCGCCATACACGCTGCGCCCCGTCGACCACAGCACCTGCCGGCGCTGCGCCGCATCGAGCCGCGCGGTCGCCGTCAGCGCGGCGTGCACCATGCGCGCATAGGGCATGATGGTGTTGCCCATGTCCGAACCCCACATGACGTGGTCGGCTCCGAACACCTGCACTGCGCGGTCGACCAGCCCCTGCATCAGCACGGGATCGAACCTGGCGCGCTCGAAGTTCTCGCTGGTCACCTTCCAATACACGTTCGGATCGGCAGCCAGCGCTTCGAAGGGCCCGTCGATGCCGTAGTCCGGAGCCGCTGCCGGCTCCGGCCACGCGCAGTGGTCGAGCACGATCCTTGCACCGGGAAAGCGCCTGGCCAGGCGGTCGATGTCGCGCAGGAAGCGCGGATCGGGATCACGCGGATACGGCATCAGCTCGACCACCAGGTGCTGCGCGTCGGCCACCTTCCACAGACGCAGCATGCCGGGGCTGTGCAGCCACGGGTAGGCGCCGTCGGCCGCGCGCTTGCCGAGCTTGCGAAATCCGGCGACGCGGTGATGCAGCGCGAGTTCGCGAAGCCGTGCCGGCGCATCCGGCGCATCCGGATCAAGAATGACCACCGGAACCACGCGCCGCGGATGATGCGCGGCCACCGACAGGACGTAGCGGTTGTCGCCGCCATACGCGGCGCCGTACTGGATTCCCACGCCGGCTCCGACGCCATTGCGCTTCCAGTCGCCGAACACCCTCAGCGGGGTCGTCGGGTGCTCGGCGGCGCGCCGGGTCATCACGGCCTGTCCCATGTAGGCGAGCCGGTCGTGCAGCGGGAAACTCGCGAAGTCGTTGGTGTAGAAGTGCACCTGGGTGTCGAACAGCGGGAAGCCCGGCCCTTGCGCGGCGCGCGCCGCACCGCCCGCCGCGGCGGCGAGCAGCAGCGCGGCGATCATCGAGGAAATGCGTTTCATCGTCGAACTCCTCAGAACGAGTGCCTCATGCCGACGGCGATGCCGTCGGCCGCCTGGCCGTAGCTGCCGGCGAAGGTGTTGGACGCATCGTGCACGCCATAGGCGGCCGCGGAATCGTTGGAAATGTGGCTGAGACCGCTGTACAGGGTCGTCGATCTCGACAGCGCGTACGTGTAGCCCAGCGCGACCATGGTCGCGCCCGACGATGCGATCTCCTGGTCCCGCGCGCTCGAGTACGACATGTCGATGCGGCCGCGACCCAGCGGGATCGCCGCGCCGACCATCCAGAAGCGGTTGTCCAGCGCGGCCGTGGAGGACTTCACCGGCACGAAGGTCGAACCGGGGAACCCGCTGCTGAAGCTCTGGTACATGGCGCTGAGCGCAAGCACGCCGAAGTCGTAGCGGCCGAAGACCTGCGCGACACGGTTGTGGGTGATGCTGCCGGCGGGAATGCGTCCCGATTCCAGCGCCTGCGCCGTCGCGTAATTGTTATACAGGTACGAGACACCGACATACAGCGGGCCGTGACGATAGTTCAGGCTCAGGTTGTAGAGCCGGCCCGCGCGGGCCGATCCGACGGCTCCGCCGAGTCCGTACACGAGGGTCGCTCGCAGCCCGCCGACGCCTGGCGCCGCGTATTCGACCAGTTGCGATTCGCGCAGGTAGTTGAACGCCGACACCGCGCGGTTCAGACTGGTGATCGCCGCCGGGGTGCCGTTGCTGAAGGGGTCGATGGATACCGCGTTGGTGTACACCGGCAGCAGGAAGCGCCCGCCGATCAGCTTGCCGAAATGCCCGCGAACACCCAGCAGCGACGTGCGCTGCATGAAACCGCCGCCGGTGCAGTAGCCCCCCGCCGGCAGACTGGCGACCGGACCGTTGGCGGCAAAGCCGCCGGCCGAACAAAAGCCAGTCGCCAGGTTGTAGATCACCGACGTGCCGGAGCCCAGCGCTTCGGCACCCTTGAATCCGATCTGGTTCGGGAAGTCGCTTCCGCCGGTCATCTGCGTCGACGAACCCTTGGGAATTCCGGTCGCATGGGTGATGCCGACGTCGATGTTGCCGTAGATGGTGGGCCCGGCGGCGTGCGCAGTCGCCGCGGCGGCCGCGCAGGCCATGGCCAGCAGATGTCCGGGTTTCATGGCGTTGTCTCCTTGTGTTCGGGTGGTTGCATGGTTGGGGGCGCGAGATCCGGCGGGCGAGCTCCGCCCGGCCCCCGTGCACTTGCGCCGGGGGCCTCGCGCGGCGCTCGCCGCGAAAGTCAGTTCATCAGGTTGCGGCGGGTCGGTGTCGCCAGCGTGGCGAACAGGTAGATCGCTGCCAGCGCCGCGGTGCTCAATGCCAGCGAGCCGCTGAGTCCGCTCGACACCTTCGCCACCAGCGAAACCAGCACCGGCATCGACCCGCCGAGCGCGAAACCGACGTTCCACGACACCGCGGTCGCGCTGGCGCGGATCGAGGTCGGGAAGCGTTCATTCAGCACGATCAGCAGCGGCGCATAGCAGAAGGTGCCGGCGGCACTGAGCAGCACCGAGTACATGCCGATGCGGGTCAGTGAACCCGCATGCGCGAGCCCCAGGTACAGCAGCGGGATGGCCAGCAGCGAAACCATGCCGTACACCAGCATCGCGGGCTTGCGCCCGACCAGGTCGGTGAGGTAGCCCGACAGCACCGACGACGCGATGACCGCCAGCGCAGACACGCTCAGGATCATGCCGAGCTGCTGCGGCTTGACGTGGTTGACCAGCTTCATGAAGGTCGGCAGGTAGCCCGAGGTCAGGTACGAAAGGCCGCCGCCGGCGGTGGTCAGCACGATGCACAGCAAAATCACCGGAACGTAGTGCCGCAGGCTCGCGGGCGGCGCCGCCGCGGTCGCGGCTGGCTGCCCGCCGCGTTGCATCGCCTCCCACAGCGGGGACTCGTGCAGGCGCGTGAACACGAACAGTCCGAGCAGCGAACTCAGCAGGCCGCTGAAGAACATCACTCGCCAGCCCCACTGCGCGAACGCGGGGCCGTGGAACACCGAGGTCACGAGCAGGAACACCAGCGACGCCAGCAGCTTGCCGACGCCTGAGCCGCCGCCGGAAATGATCCCCGAAGCCAGGCCGCGCCGCGCCGGCGCGATCGATTCGGTTCCCAGCGTGTGCGTGGAGGCCACCATGCCGCCCATGAACACACCCTGGACCAGACGCAGCGCGAGGAACAGCGCCGGCGCCAGCAGGCCGATGCTGTAGACCGTCGGCAGCGCCCCCATCAGCGCGGTCGCCAATCCGACCCCGGTGGCTGCCACCACCATCGCGCGCTTGCGCCCCTGGCGGTCCGCGTAACGTCCGAACAGCCAGCCGCCGACCGGACGCATGACCAGCGTGGCGGTGAAGGCAGCGTAGATCCCGGCCAGCGACAGCATCTGCTGGCCCGACGGAAAGAACACCTTCGCCAGTACCGGCGCGACATACAGCAGGATGAACAGGTCGAACAGGTCGAAGGCCCAGCCCAGCGCGGAAAAGGCAATCGCCGCGACCACCTGGCGCTGGGTCAGCGCGGGGGCGGCACTCTGTGCTTGCATGAATCGGTCTCCCTTGTCTCGTTGGCGTGGCGGCGGATCATTGCATCACGCTTGCGCGCGCTGCATGCATGACCTGCCTGCACCGCGCGGCGGCGATTGCGCGCTCGATCTCTGGGGGCGCATGCTCCGCCATGCCGGGGGCCTCGCGCCAGTGCCCGTACGCTCTAGCAGTTATGCGCAAGCCATATAAGCATTCCCACGTATCGAATGCCCGCGCCGACCCCTTACGATGCGCCGGGGGCCGCATGTCTGCCCGCTTCGCGCCGCTGCGACAATACCGCTTGCGGCGCGCGATCCCGGGGCATGCCTTCGGACCGCGGCGCGGCCCTCTCGACCTCCTGCACCTGCCGCCAGCGTGAATCCGGACCTCGACGTCGAGCCATGGCTGCGCGAGCATGCGCTGCTGCGCGAGCTGGTCGCATTGCGCGAGACCACCTGGCTCAACCCCGCGCGGCTGCCGGCCGCGCAGGGGCTCGCGCGAGTCGGCCTGCGCGGCGCCGACGTCGACGACGCGGCGGCGCGGCTTGCGCGATTCGCGCCGTGGGTGGCACGCCGTTTCGACGCCGCGGCGGCGGCCGGAGGAATCATCGAGTCGCCGTTGCGCGAGGTGCCGGCGCTGCACCGGGCGCTGCAGCAACGTTACGCCGCCGCGTTGCCGGGGCGGCTGTGGGTCAAGCTCGACAGCGAACTGCCGGTGTCGGGGTCGATCAAGGCGCGCGGCGGGGTCCACGAGGTGCTGCAGCATGCCGAGTCGCTGGCGCTGGCGGCCGGGCTGCTGCACCGGGGCGACGATTACGCTCGCCTCGACGGCGCGCCGGCACGCGCCTTGTTCGGGCGGCACCGCGTCGCCGTGGGATCGACCGGCAATCTCGGCTTGTCCATCGGGATCGTCGGCGCGGCGCTGGGCCTGCGGGTCACGGTGCACATGTCGGCCGACGCGCGCGCCTGGAAAAAGGCCCTGCTGCGCGCGCGGGGCGTGCAGGTGGTCGAGCACGCCAGCGACTACAGCGAGGCGGTGCGCGAGGGGCGCCTCGAGGCCGCGCGCGACCCGCTGTGCCATTTCGTCGACGACGAGAACTCGCGCCAGCTGTTCCTCGGCTACGCGGTCGCGGCGCGCCGGCTGCGCCGCCAGCTCGAGGCCGCCGGGGTGCGCGTCGACGCGGCGCATCCGCTGTGGGTGTACCTGCCATGCGGGGTCGGCGGCGGTCCCGGCGGGGTCGCCTTCGGGCTCAAGCTGGAATTCGGCGACGCGGTGCGCTGCATGTTCGTCGAGCCCACGCACGCCCCGTGCATGCTGCTGGGCCTGTACACCGGGCTGCACGACGCGGTGTCGGTGCAGGACTTCGGCATCGACAACCGCACGCTGGCCGACGGACTCGCGGTCGGGCGACCGTCCGGCTTCGTGGGGCGGGCGATGCAGCCGCTGATCGACGCCTGCTGCACCGTGCGCGACGAGGAACTGCTGGCGCTGGTGGCGCTGGCGAGCGAGCACGCCCGGCTGCGCCTGGAAGCTTCAGCCGTGGCCGGATTCGCCGCTGCCTGGCGCGTTCCGCCGCAGTCCCTGCCCGCGGGCACGACTCACCTGGTGTGGGCCACCGGGGGCGGCATGGTGCCGGAGGCGGACCTGCGGGAGCTGCTGGCTGGCGGCCGGCGCCAGCTCGAGCAGCCGCCTGCGCCGGCCGCGAGCCGGTTCTGGACTCCCGGATCCGGAAACTCTTGATCCGCGTCAATCCGGCATCCGCGACGCAGGCTTACGCTGCAAGCGCATCTCCTCACAATGGTGTTCGCCCGGCCCCGTGCCGGGCATTTTTTTGTGGGGACAGGGATCCAGGCCGCGCGCTCATCCGCCCACGCGCTGCGTGGCGTCGGCGACCCGTTGCTGGCGACGCTGGATCCACGCGTGCACGACGAACACCACCCACAGGCAGGCCAGCCCGAACACCAGCGTGGCCAGCGCCCAGCCCCAGATCACGCGGTTGCCCTGGGAGGACGACAGCGAGCCCAACGGCAGGTTGGAGAGCGGAACCAGCATCCACGCCGAGACCACGGTCCCGACGAGCACGAGGATTCCGAGCAGATTGGTGTAGGCACGATGTCGCATGCGCTGCATGCTACTCGCTGCCGCAGCGGCGACGGTGGGCTGGCGGCCGCCACCTCAGGCCACGCAGGGCTGCGCCGGGCACGAAAGGTTCTGCCGCGCCTGCTCGACCACCTGCGCGAAATCCGCGGCGGCCGTCGCGGCGCCGAACAGGTAGCCCTGCACGCAGTCGCACTGCAGGCGCATCAGGTGCTCGTGCTGCGCCGGAGTCTCCACCCCCTCGGCAACAACGCGCAGTTGCAGGCGCTGCGCCAGCGCGACGATGGCCGACACGATCGCGGTGTCGTCGGCGTCGCCTGGAATGTCGCGGATGAAGCCGCGGTCGATCTTCAGTTCGCGCGCCGGCAGGCGCTTCAGGTAGAGCAGGCTCGAATAGCCGGTGCCGAAGTCGTCGATGGAGATTCCCACACCCATCGCGTCGATGCGATCGAGGATCGCCATGCTCGACTCGACATTGCGCATGGCCGTGGACTCGGTGATCTCCAGCACCAGCGAACTCGGCGGCAGATCGTGGCGCCGCAACGCATCGCCCACCGCGCCGACCAGTCCGGGGTGGTCGAACTGCAGCGCCGACAGATTCACCGCGACACTCCATTCGCCGTGGCCGGCGGCACGCCACGCAGCCGCCTGGCGGCAGGCCTCGTCAAGCACCCATTCGCCGATGGGCACGATCAGCCCCGCATGCTCGGCCAGCGCGAGAAACCGTTCGGGAGCCAGCAGCCCGCGAGTCGGGCTGTTCCAGCGCAGCAGTGCCTCCGCACCGACGGCGACGCCGCGGCGCAGGTCGAACTTGGGCTGGTAGTGCAGCACGAACTCGCGCCGCTCCAGCGCCTCACGCAGTTCGGCCAGCAGCTGCAGGTCCTCCTGCGCATTGGCGAGCATCGACGGGTCGAAGAAGGTCTGCGCGTCGCGTCCGCCCGACTTGGAGCGGTACATCGCGGCATCGGCGCGGCTCATCAGGTCGGTCGCGGTGGATGCGTCTTCCGGATACATGGCGATGCCGATGCTGGCGGAAATGCGCAGCAGATGGCCGTCGACCTCGAACAACTCGCGCATCAGCGTGCCCAGACGCGCCGCCAGCGCCGCGGCGTCGTCGCGGCGACGCGCCGCGGAGACGACGATGAATTCGTCGCCGCCGACCCGCGCCACGGTATCGCGCGGGCGCATCGCGTCGCCCAGGCGGCGTCCGATCAGCCCCAGCAGGCGATCCCCGGTCTGGTGCCCGAAGGCGTCATTGACCGCCTTGAACCCGTCGAGGTCCAGGAACAGCACGGCGAAGGACTGGTCGGTGCGGCGCGCGTGGCGTATCGCCACCTCGAGTCGGCGGTCCAGCAGCAGGCGGTTGGGCAGCTTGGTCAGGCTGTCGTGCAGCGCCAGGAAAGATATCTCGCCATGCGCCCGCGACAGCGAACTCAGCAGCGAGTCGGTGTGCGAGTCGAAGCGCATGTCGAGCATCGACAGCACGATGGCGGCAGTCAGCACCGCCACCGCGGCGACGATCACCAGCGGCGCCAGGCCCTGCCCGCTCCAGCCTCCCGGCAGCGCGCCGCACAGGCTGCCCTGCGGAAAGCCGGCTGCGGCCATGCCGGTGTAGTGCATGCCGCAGATGGCCGCGCCCATCACGCAGGCCGCGCCGATGCGCAGCCACACGCTGCGCGGCTCGCGCAGGCGCAACTTGAACGCCATCCACAGCGCCGCCCCCGACGCGCCGATGGCGATGGCGATCGACAGCAGCACCAGCCAGGGGTTGTACTGGATGAACGGCGCCATGCGCATCGCCGCCATGCCTGTGTAGTGCATCGCGGCGACTCCGCTGCCCATGCCCAGCGCGCCCAGGCCCAGGCGCCAGGCGGGAAGCTCGGCCGAACTGACCATGTACAGCGCGAATCCCGATGCCGCAACGGCGATCAGCAGCGACAGCAGGGTCAGGCCGGGTGCGTAAGCCACCGGAACCGGCAGGCTGGCGGCGAGCATGCCGACGAAATGCATGGACCAGATTCCGACCCCCATGCACAGCGCGCCGCCGCCCAGCCACCACGCACGCGCCTGCACCGAGCGCGCGCTCGAGATGCGCGCGGCGAGGTCGAGCGCGGTGTAGGCCGCCAGCACGGCCACGAGCAGCGACGCCAGCACCAGCGGTATCGCATAGGAGACGGAATACATCAGCGGGAATTTCCTGCGGCACGGCTTAGGAAAGGGGATGAGGCCAGCCCATCGGCACGGTCCCCGGCACCGCCGCGGAGACATGCGGGATTGTCCGCGCTGGCCAACCCATGCGCGGCCTGAATTGATTCGATATGCGAGATACCTGCCAATTTGTTCACGAAGTCGGGCCTGTTACACCCGAGGGACCCCTGGCAGGGCCGTATGCGGGCCCCATCCAGGCCTTGCGGCGCAGGGTCCGGATTTGCTACGGTAGCGCCCGCGCGCCGCGGCGCGCGGACTGGATCGAAGCCATCCGGCGGCCGGAAGCAGTGTGGCGCCGGGAGGCTGAACGTGAACGCACGCAGGAGGCGGCATTGGTCAAGGCGGCATGGAACAAGGCGGGATGGTTCGGGGCGGGATGGTTCGGGGCGGGATGGTTCGGGGCCTGGGGGCCGCGCGGCTTCGTGCCGGGTCTGCTGCTGTGGATGTGCGGAGTGGTCGCGGCCGGCGCAATGCCGCTGGCGCACCCGGAGGCGACCCATCCCGTGTTCCGGCTGTGGCAGCGCGATCCGCTGCTGCTGCACTCGGCCTCCGCGCTGGTGATCGACGCACGGGATCAGCGCGTGCTGTTCGAGAAGAACCCCTACACCGTGCGCCCGATCGCGTCGCTGACCAAGCTGATGATGGCCATGGTGGTGCTGGACGCGCACCAGCCGATGAACCAGGTGATCACCATCCGCCGCTCCGACATCGACACGCTGAAATGGAGCGCGTCGCGCCTGCTTCCGGGCATGCGCTTCACGCGCGCCAGGCTGCTGCAGCTGGCGCTGATGTCCTCGGAGAACCGTGCGGCGCACGCGCTGGCGCGGCACTATCCCGGCGGCGTCGCCGCCTGCGTGCGCGCGATGAACCGCAAGGCGCACAGCCTGGGCATGCTGGATACGCATTACGTCGACCCCACCGGACTGTGGCCCGGCAACCGGTCGAACGCGCATGACATCGCGCTGGCGGTGGAGGCGGCGGCACGCTACGCCACCATCCACGACGACACCACGGACGTGGGCACCGTGGTGCACCCGGAAGGGCGCACCCTGGTCTACCGCAACAGCGACCACCTGCTGTACGCCGGCGACTGGCGCATGCTGGTGTCGAAGACCGGTTTCATCAACGAATCCGGCCAC
>JAJYTY010000110.1 GCA_021792835.1 Pseudomonadota bacterium | reverse complement strand
CCGAAGCCGGGGGCAGCGCGCAGACCCTGCAGGGTGACGAGGTGTTCGACAACTCGCTGCGCAAGCGCTCGGCGCTGGCCGCGGTCGACGGCGCGCTGCTGCGCCAGTGGGCGGACTGGGTCGCCGAGGCCGGCGGCGCGAGCGCCTAGCCCGGCGGCAGCGCGCTACTGGAACGCGACTTCGTCGAAACTGCGAAGCTTGCGGCTGTGCAGGCGCTCCATGCGCTGGCCGCGCAGGATCTCCAGCGCGCGCAGCCCGATACGCAGATGCTGCCCGACGCGCTCGCGGTAGAAGCGGTCGGCCATTCCCGGCAGCTTGAGGTCGCCGTGCAGCGGCTTGTCGCTGACGCACAGCAGCGTGCCGTAGGGCACGCGCAGCCTGAAGCCGTTGGCGGCGATGGTCGCGCTTTCCATGTCCAGCGCGATCGCGCGGCTTTGCGAGAAGCGCAGCCGCGGCGTGCTCAGCGGCCCGCCGAAGGGCTGCAGTTCCCAGTGCCGGTTGTCCGTGCTGGCGACGGTCCCGGTGCGCATCACGCGCTTGAGCTCCGGGCCCTGCAGGCGCGTCACCTCGGCCACCGCCTGCTGCAGCGCCACCTGCACCTCGGCCAGCGCCGGGATGGGGACCCACGGCGGCAGGTCCTCGTCGAGCACGTGGTCCTCGCGCACGTAGCCGTGCGCCAGCACGTAGTCGCCCAGTTGCTGGGTGCTGCGCAGGCCCGCGCAATGCCCAAGCATCAACCAGGTGTGCGGGCGCAGCACGGCGACGTGGTCGGTGATGGTGCGTGCGTTGGACGGCCCGACCCCGATGTTCACCAGGGTGATGCCGGAGCGGTCCGGGCGCACCAGGTGGTAGGCCGGCATCTGCGGCATGCGCTGCGGCGGCTGCCCGGCATCGGCGTCGGAGCCGGCGACCCCGGCGCGGCGCGTGACGACATTGCCGGGCTCGACAAGCGCGCAGTAGTCCTGCGCATCCGCTTGCGGGGTGCGCATCATCTCGCGCGCCATGGCGACGAACTCGTCGACGTAGAACCCGTAGTTCGTGAACAGCACGAAATTCTGGAAGTGCCCCGCCGAGGTCCCGGTGTAGTGGCGCAGGCGCTGCAGCGAATAGTCGACGCGCGGCGCCGTGAACAGCGCCAGCGGCCTGGCCTGGCCCGGCGCCGGCACGAAGGTGCCGTTGGCGATGCCGTCGTCCATCGCGCCAAGATCGGGCATGTCGAAGCAGCCGAGCAGTTCGCGGCGCGCGGCCCCGTCGAGCTCGGCCTCGAATCGCGTGTGCTCGTCGAAGGTGAAGGGAAGCGCGATCGGCACCTCGCTGGGCCCCACCAGCAGGGGTACGCGATGGTTGCGCAGCAGCAGTTCGAACTGTTCGAGGTAATAGTCCGCGTACAGGTCCGGGCGCGTCAGCGTGGCTTCGAACACACCGGGGGCGGAGACGAAGCCGTAGCTGGGGGTCGAATCGGCGAGCATGTGCACGCGCGGCGGCGAATCGACGACCAGGCGCACGCGCGGGTAGAAGGCGCGCACGCGCTGCGTGCCCGGGCCGTGCGCAATTATCTCGCGCAGCGCATCATGCAGGCGCGCGACGCCGTCGGCGTACAAGGCCTGCACATGTGCCAACGCGGAAGCCGCGTCGACGTGGCTGCGTTGCGCCGTCTCGCCGCCATGCGGTGGCGGCGGCGCGTCGGCCAGGGGTGTCGCGAGCGGCAGCCCGTCCGACGGGGAATCCGACGGCGCGCAACCCGCGTCCGACGAGGCGGACGGCGAGGCGGAAGGCGGGATGGGACGCATGCGGGCCAGCTTAGCAGGCGTCCCGTTTCCCACTTCGGCCCAGCGGCATGACCGCCGGGCTCACGCGGCGCCGACGCGCTCCAGCACCCCCAGGCTGGCGTCGGCCTGGTTGAGCGTGTAGAAGTGCAGCCCCGGCGCTCCCCCGGCGAGCAGCCGGCAGCACAGGTCCGCGACGACGTCGCGCCCGAAGGCCACGATCGATGCACGGTCGTCGCCGTACTCCAGCAGGCGCAGGCGCACCCAGCGCGGCACCTCGGCGCCGCAGACCTCGGAAAACCGCAGCAGCTGGCTGGCGTTGGTCAGCGGCATGATGCCGGGCACGACCGGCGCGTCGACGCCGGCGCGGCGCAGTTCGTCGACAAAGCGGAAGTACGCGTCGGGGTTGAAGAAGTACTGCGTGATCGCGGAATTCGCGCCGGCCCGCATCTTGGCCACGAAATGCTTCAGGTCGTCCGCCGGGCCGCGCGCCTGCGGGTGCATCTCCGGGTATGCGGCGACCTCGATGTGGAACCAGTCTCCGGTCTCGGCGCGGATGAACTCCACCAGGTCCGCGGCATGCGTGAACCCGCCGCCCAGACCGTAACCCGACGGCAGGTCGCCGCGCAGCGCGACGATGCGGCGGATGCCCTCGGCGCGGTAGCGCTGCAGCAGCTCGCGCGCGCTGGAGCGGCTGGCGCCGATGCACGACAGGTGCGGCGCCGCGCGCATGCCCTCGGCGGCGATCTCCAGCACCGTGCCCAGCGTGCCCTCCTGCGTCGAGCCGCCGGCGCCGAAGGTCACCGAGCAGAATTCCGGAGCGCGCGCGTACAGGCGCCGGCGCGTCGCGCGCAGCTTCTCGGCGCCCTCCGGGGTCTTCGGCGGAAAGAACTCGAAACTCAGATGGTCGAGCTGCATGCCGGTGCTTCAGTAGCGGTAGTGCGCCGACTTGTAGGGGCCTTCCTTGGGCACGCCGATGTAGGCGGCCTGCTGGTCGGTCAGCTCGGTCAGGTGCGCGTTGAGCTTGCGAAGCTGCAGCCGCGCGACCTTCTCGTCGAGGTGCTTGGGCAGCGTGTACACGCCCACCGGGTACTGGTCGGTGCGCGTGAACAGCTCGATCTGCGCGATGGTCTGGTTGGCGAAGCTCGAGCTCATCACGTAGCTCGGATGCCCGGTGGCGCAGCCCAGGTTCACCAGGCGCCCCTTGGCCAGCAGGATGATGCGCCGGCCGTCCGGGAAGATCACGTGGTCGACCTGCGGCTTGATTTCCTCCCAGCGGTACTGCTCCAGCGAGGCGACGTCGATCTCGTTGTCGAAGTGCCCGATGTTGCAGACGATGGCCTGGTCCTTCATGCGCAGCATGTGCTCGTGCGCGATCACGTGGTAGTTGCCGGTGGCGGTGACGAAGATGTCGGCCTGCGAGCAGGCTTCCTCCATCGTGACCACGCGGTAGCCCTCCATCGCCGCCTGCAGCGCGCAGATGGGATCGATCTCGGTCACCCACACCTGCGCCGCCAGCGCGCGCAGCGCCTGCGCCGAGCCCTTGCCGACATCGCCATAGCCGCAGACCACGGCGACCTTGCCCGCGACCATCACGTCGGTGGCGCGCTTGATGCCGTCGACCAGGCTCTCGCGGCAGCCGTACAGGTTGTCGAACTTGCTCTTGGTGACGCTGTCGTTGACGTTGATCGCCGGGAAGCGCAGTTCGCCGCGCTGGTGCATCTGGTAGAGCCGATGCACGCCGGTGGTGGTCTCCTCGGTGACGCCGCGCACATGCGCCAGGCGCGTCGAATACCACGTGGGGTCGGACTGCAGGCGCGCGCGGATGGCCGCGAACAGCACCCGTTCCTCCTCGCTGGTCGGATGGTTGAGCACCGCCAGGTCGGATTCGGCGCGCGCACCCAAGTGCAGCAGCAGCGTGGCGTCGCCTCCGTCGTCCAGGATCATGTTGGAGAAGCCGCCGTCGCGCCAGTCGAAGATGCGGTGGGTGTAGTCCCAGTACTGCTCCAGGCTCTCGCCCTTGACCGCGAACACCGGCGTGCCGCTGGCGGCGATCGCCGCGGCGGCGTGGTCCTGCGTGGAAAAGATGTTGCACGAGGCCCAGCGCACCTGCGCGCCCAGCGCCTGCAGGGTCTCGATGAGCACCGCGGTCTGGATGGTCATGTGCAGGCTGCCGGTGATGCGCGCACCGCGCAGCGGCTGCTGCGCCGCGAACTCCTCGCGGATCGCCATCAGCCCGGGCATCTCGGTTTCGGCGATACGGATCTCGCGTCGCCCCCATTCGGCCAGGCCGAGGTCGGCGACGACGTGGTCGGGAAGGGAGGAGGAAGCTTGGGCCACAGCGTTCATGTCGGAATCTCCGCAGGACGATGGCCCGCCACGGGATGCACACCGCATCCCCGTGACGGGCACGGGTAGGGTGAGCGCCGTTGCACTGGCGCCGCGCGGCAGCAACTGCGGCGGCGCACCCGTGAACCGGACCCCGAGCCTGGCGATCGCGCGCGCCGCGCCTCGGGCGCGGCCGCGGGATGCGTTGCAACGCTCCTCGGGGTGCCGAAGATTGTAGCCGCTGCGCGCGCCTGGACAGCGTCGCGCGGCGGCCGTCGAGGCGTCCTCAGGCCGCCGCCACCGGCAGCTCGGGGCTGAGCCCGGCATCGGCGCGCAGCGCCTGCGCCTTGTCCACCGCTTCCCACGTGAACTCCGGCTCGTCGCGGCCGAAGTGCCCGTACGCGGCGCTCTTGGTGTAGATCGGACGCTGCAGGTCGAGCATGCGGATGATCCCGCGCGGGCGCAGGTCGAAGTGCCGGCGCACCATCTGCTCCAGGCGCGCGTCGTCGACCACGCCGGTCCCCTGGGTGGTGACCATGATGCTGGTCGGCTCGGCCACGCCGATGGCGTAGGACACCTGCACCAGGCAGCGCTTGGCCAGCCCCGCCGCGACGATGTTCTTGGCCACGTAGCGCGCGGCGTAGGCAGCCGAACGATCGACCTTGCTCGGGTCCTTGCCGGAGAAGGCGCCACCGCCGTGCGGCGCCGCGCCGCCGTAGGTGTCGACGATGATCTTGCGTCCGGTCAGCCCGCAATCGCCCTGCGGCCCGCCGACCACGAAGCGGCCCGTCGGGTTGATCAGGTACTTCACCGGGCCGCGCATCCAGTGCGCCGGCAGCACCGGCTTGATGATCTCCTCGATCACCCCCTCGCGCAGCTCGGCCATGTCGACCTCGGGCGCGTGCTGGGTCGACAGCACGACGGTCTCGATCCCCACCGGAAGTCCGCCGGCATAGCGGAAGGTGATCTGGCTTTTCGCGTCCGGGCGCAGCCATGCGAGGCGCCCGTCGCGCCGCAGCTGGCTCTGCCGCTCGACCAGGCGGTGCGCGTAGTAGATCGGCGCCGGCATCAGGTCCGGGGTCTCGTCGCAGGCGTAGCCGAACATCAGGCCCTGGTCGCCGGCACCCTGGTCGAGGCCGTCGTCGTGCGCGCGATCGACGCCACGCGCGATGTCGGGGCTTTGCTTGTCGTAGGCGACGAGCACCGCGCAGCTCTTGTGGTCGATGCCGAAGTCGGCATCGTCGTAACCGATGCGCTTGAGCGTGTCGCGCGCCACCTGGATGTAATCCACTACTGCGGTAGTGGTGATTTCACCCGCCAGCACGATCAGCCCGGTGTTGGCCAGGGTCTCGGCGGCGACCCGCGACTGCGGGTCCTGCTCCAGGATGGCGTCCAGGACGGCGTCGGAGATCTGGTCGGCCACCTTGTCGGGGTGCCCTTCCGAAACCGACTCGGAGGTGAAAAGATGGGATGAGGAAGACAGGTCGGCCATGCGAGGGCTCCAGGAAACGTGACTGCGGAAGTCGGACCGCCTCGTGCCTGCTGCATGCCGACGCTTTAGCGGTTCAGGGCGCCCAGGGGGAACCCCCCCAGGCCAGTCGCCCCGCAAGTTGTCATTAACTCGGCGACATGCGCTGATTATAGGCATCCCGCGGCGTCCTCGCTGCGCGCCCGGCGCGCCGGATAACATGAACGCCCTGCCGAAGCCGCCGCGTCGAATCCCTCCTTCCACACTGCCATGCTGCGCCTGTTCCATGCGCTGTCGCTGCTTCCGCTGGGCCTGCTGCAGGCCGTCGGCGCCGTGCTCGGCGCCCTGGTGTACGTCGTGTCGCCACGCTACCGGGCGGTGCTGCACGACAACCTGCGCCAGGCCGGCCTGGACTCGCGCGGCCTGGCGCTGGCCTCGGCGCTGGAGGCCGGGCGCATGGTGGGCGAACTGCCCTACGTCTGGTTGCGGGGGGGTGCGCACGCCGCGGTACATCGCGTCGAGGTGCATGGGCGCGAGCATGTCGAGCAGGCCTGGCGCGAAGGCCGCGGCGTGCTGTACCTGACCCCCCACCTGGGCTGCTTCGAGGTGTCGGCGCAGGTGGCCGCGTTGTGGGGGCCGATCACCGTGCTGTACCGGCCCCCGCACAAGTCGTGGCTGGCCGCGCTGGCGCCGGCGCGCCTGCGCGACAACCTGCGTACCGCGCCGGCCACCGCGGCCGGCATGCGCCCGCTGCTGCGCGCGCTGCGCAACGGCGAGGCGGTGGGACTGCTGCCGGACCAGGCGCCGTCGGCCGGCGAAGGCGTGTGGGTGCCGTTCTTCGGGCGCGACGCCTACACCATGACCCTGCCGGCGCGACTGGCCCAGCTGACCGGCGCGCGCATCGTGTTCGCCTTCGCCGAGCGACTGCCGCGCGGGCGCGGCTACCGGCTGCGCCTGCACGCGCTGGACGACACGCTTGCGGAGGATCCGGGACTGGCCGCGGCGAGTATCAACCGCGCGATCGAAGACCTCGTGCGCAGCTGTCCACGCCAGTATCTGTGGGGCTACAACCGCTACAAGATCCCGGCCGGCGCGCCGCTGCCGCCGGCGCAGGCGGTCCCCCCATGACCCGCGCGCTGCTGGGATTTCTGTGGCTGCTGCAGTGGCTTCCCTACCCGCTGCAGGCCACGCTCGGCCACGGCCTGGGACGCCTGCTGTGGCTGTTCGCGCGGCGCCGCCGACGGATCGCGCTGCGCAACCTGGAGTTGTGCTTCGCGCAGTGGAGCCCGCGACAGCGCGAGGACGTGGCCCGCGAGCATTTCGTCTGCGTGGCGCGCGCCCTGCTCGAGCGCGCCTTCCTGTGGGGCGCCAGCCCGCGGCGCCTGCGCCGCGTGCTGCACCTGAAAGGGCCGGTCGAGGAGGCGCTGCACGGCGACGGCGCGGTGCTGCTGGTCGGCCTGCACTTCGAGGGCATGGACGCCGCGTGGACGGCACTGACCCTGGCCGCGCGGCGTCCGCTGTCGGGCATGTACACGCCGCAGAAGTCGCGGCACCTCGATCGCTGGGTGCTGGCCGGGCGCAGCCGCTTCGCCACCGAGCGCATCGTGTCGCGCCATGAAGGCGCGACAGGAATGCTCCGCGCGTTGCGCCGGCACACGCCCTTCTACACGCTGCCGGACATGGATTTCGGGCCCAAGCACTCGCGCTTCGTGCCGTTTTTCGGAATCCCGGCGGCGACCCTCGACGTGGTGCCGCGGCTGGCCGCCTCGGCGCATGCCCGCGTGTACCCGGTGGTGGCACGCATGCTGCCGGGCGCGCAGGGCTACGAGGTGACCATCCACCCGGCGTGGACCGACTATCCGACGCTGCGCGACGGCCGCGTGTGCGACATCGACGGCGACCTGCTGCGCCTGAACCGGTTCATCGAACAGCGGGTGCTCGAGATGCCCAGCCAATATCATTGGGTGCACAAGCGATTCAAGACCCGCCCTCCCGGCGAGACCCCGCTGTACTGACACCAGCCCGCCGCGCCCGAAACCGCCTCCGCATCGCACCCCATGCTCCTGGATTTCGCCAAGATGCACGGCGCCGGCAATGACTTCGTGGTCATCGACGCCACCCGCGAGGCCTTCACGCTGGGCCCGCGGCAGCTGCGCCTGCTGGCCGACCGGCACTTCGGCGTCGGCGCCGACCAGATCCTGGTCGTCGAGCCGCCGCCGGGACCCGAGGTGGACTTCCGCTACCGCATCTTCAACGCCGACGGCGGCGAGGTCGAACAGTGCGGCAATGGCGCGCGCTGCTTCGTCGCCTTCGTGCTGCGTCGCGGGCTCACCGCCAAGCGCTCGATCCGGGTGCTCACGCGCGGCGGAATCATCGAGCCGCGCATGGAGGACGACGGGCGCGTGTGCGTGGACATGGGCGCGCCGCGCTTCGCGCCGGCCGACATCCCCTTCGACAGCGCCGGGCTGCGCAGCCGGGTCGAAGGCGACCTGGAGCGCTGGGAACTCCCGCTGGACGACGCGCTGCTGCAACTGAGCGTGGTGTCGATGGGCAATCCCCACGCGGTACAGCGGGTCGACGACGTCGACACCGCGCCGGTGGCACGCGTGGGCGCGCTGCTCGAGCATCACCCGCGCTTCGCGCAGCGGGTCAACGCCGGTTTCCTGCAGGTGCTGGATCCGCACCGGGTGCGGCTGCGCGTGTGGGAGCGTGGTGCCGGCGAGACCCTGGCCTGCGGCACCGGCGCCTGCGCCGCCGCGGTCGCGGGGATACGCCACGGCTGGCTGCGCAGCCCGGTCGCGGTGCACACCCGCGGCGGCGAACTGGGCATCGCCTGGGACGGCCCGGCACGCCCGGTGCGCATGACCGGCCCGGCCGTGCACGTGTTCGACGCCAGCATCGATCTCGACTCCCTGCCCCTGCCCCCGGGACACACCCAAGGAACGCCCTGATGGAACTGAGCGAACACGATCTCGCCGCCTACCTGGCCGAGCACCCCGATTTCTTCGAGCGCCACGCCGAGCTGCTGTCCAGCGTGCAGCTGCAAAGCCCGCACGGCAACCGCGCTGTGTCGCTGCAGGAGCGCCAGATCGAGATGCTGCGCGACAAGATGCGCGCGCTCGAGCATCGGCTGGCCGATCTGATGCGCAATGCCGCCGACAACGAGATCCGGTCCGGCCGCCTGCTGGCCTGGGCACGCGCGCTGCTCGTCCAGGGCGATGCGGCGGCACTGCCGCGCACCGTGGTCGACGAACTGCGCGAGGGCTTCGAGCTGCCGCTGGCGGCGCTGCGCATCTGGGGCGTGCTGCCCGAGTACGCCGGGCTGGACGAGGCGGCGCCGGTGGGCGACGACATCCCGGTGCTGGCCAACAGCCTGAGCCAGCCCTTCTGCGGCGCCAACGCCGGTTTCGAGGCCGCGCGCTGGCTGGCGTCGCCGCCGCAGTCGCTGGCACTGGTGGCGCTGCGCGCCGGCGCGCAGTCGCCGGCCTTCGGGCTGCTGGTGCTGGGCTCGCCGCAGTCCGACCGTTTCACCGCCGACATGGGCACCGAGTTCCTGGCCCGCGTCGGCGAGGTGGCCTCCGCGGCGCTGCTGCGCCTGCTGCAGCCGAGGTGAATCCGGCGCCATGCAGCGGCACGACCTCCCCGATGCCGCGGCAGCGCAGGCGCCGCTGCTTGAGCAGGCCTGCCGCGAGCATCTGCAGCGCCTGGAGCACGTTCGCAGGCTGGCGCCGCGCACGCTGGTGAACTACCGGCGTGACCTGCACGACCTGTGCCTGCGCGCGGCGCAGGCCGGCGTGGACGCGGCGCAACTGCAGCCCCGCCACCTGCGCTCGTGGGTCGCCGCGCTGCATGCGCAGGGCATGAGCCCGCGTGCCATCGCGGCGCGACTGTCGGCGTGGCGCGGGCTGCTGCGCTGGATGGGCACGCGCGGCCTGCTGGCCAGCGACCCGGCACGCGACGTGCGGGCGCCGCGCGCGCAACGCCCGCTGCCCAAGGCGCTGAGCGTCGAGCACGCGGTGGCACTGGCCGCCGGCGCCGACGGCGCCGCGCCGGCCGCCGACCCACGGGCCAGCGCGCGATCCCACGCGCTGGCCGAGCTGCTGTATTCCAGCGGCCTGCGCGTGTCCGAACTCGTGGGGCTGGACCTGCGCCCGGTGCGCGGCCGGCAGCATGTCTCGCAGGGCTGGATCGACTGGGACGCGTCGGAGGCACACGTGCTGGGCAAGGGCGGCAAGCGCCGCAGCGTGCCGATCGGTGCGCAGGCGATGCAGGCGCTGCGCGAATGGCTGGGCCTGCGCGGCCCGCAACCGGAGCACGCCGGCGAGTCCGATCGCGCGGCGCTGTTCCTGGGCCCGCGCGGCGCGCGCATCAGCGCGCAACGCGTACGCGAGGAATTGCGCCGCCGAGCCATCGCGGCCGGTCTGCCCGGGACCGTGCATCCCCACATGCTGCGACATTCCTTCGCGTCGCACCTGCTGCAGTCCAGCGGCGACCTGCGTGGCGTGCAGGAACTGCTGGGGCACTCGAGCGTGGCCAGCACCCAGGTCTACACGCGCCTGGATTTCCAGCATCTGGCCAAGGTCTACGACCAGGCCCACCCGCGCGCGCGCAAGCCGCGCTGAAGCCGGCACGTGAAAGTCATACGCCTGCATCCCGGCAAGGAACGCGCGCTGCTGCGCGGCCACCCCTGGGTGTTCGCCGGCGCCATCGCGCGCGGCAGCGCCGACAGCGGCGAAACCGTGCGCGTGGAGTCCCACGAAGGCCAGGTGCTGGGCTGGGCCGCCTACAGCCCGCATTCGCAGATCCGGCTGCGCATGTGGAGCTTCGACGCGGCGCAGCGCATCGACCGCGATTTCCTGCGCGAACGGCTTCGCAGCGCCATCGAGCGCCGCCAGACGCTGGGCATCGACCCGCGCGCCGCGCGCCTGGTCTGGGGCGAGTCGGACGGCCTGCCGGGGCTGGTCGTCGATCGCTTCGCCGACATCGCCGTGGTGCAACTGCTCAGTGCCGGCGCCGAGCGCTGGCGCGCCGTGCTGCTGGAGCTGTTGCGCGAATGCCTGCCGGATCTGCGCATCCACGAGCGCTCCGACGTGGGCGTGCGCGCCCGCGAGGGGCTGGCCGAGCGCGCCGGCTGGCTGCACGGCGAGGGCTGCACCCGGGTCGACATCGAGGAGCACGGCATGCGCCTGCACGTCGACGTCGCGCAGGGACACAAGACCGGCTTCTACCTGGACCAGCGCGACAACCGGCGGCGCTTTCGCGATCTGGTGCGCGAGCGCGGCCTGCAGCGCGTGCTGAACTGCTACGGCTACACCGGCGGCTTCACGCTGGCAGCGCTGGCCGGCGGAGCCGCCAGCGTGATCACCGTCGACTCCTCGGCGCCGGCGCTGGCGCTGGCCGCCGAGCATGTGCGCGACAACAACTTCGACCCGGGGCGCAGCGAGCTGCGCGAGGCCGACGTCGGGCGCGTGCTGCGCGAGCTGCGCGACGCCGGGCAGCATTTCGACGCCATCGTGCTCGACCCGCCGAAGCTGGCGCCGACCGTGGCGCAGGCGCCACGCGCCACGCGCGCCTACAAGGACATCAACCGCCTGGCGCTCGGTCTGCTGCGCCCCGGAGGGTGGCTGTTCACCTTCTCGTGCTCCGGGGGCATCGACGCCGCGCTGTTCCAGAGCGTGGTGGCCGGTGCCGCGGTGGACGCCGGGCGCGACGCGGAAATCGTGCGCCGCGTCGGCGCCGCGCCCGACCACCCGCTGCTGCTGAGCTTTCCCGAGAGCGACTACCTGAAGGGTCTGCTGCTGCGCGCACGCTGAACCGGGGCGGGCCGTACACTGGCGGACGATGGCGCGCCGCGCCATCGTCCCGTCCATTGCCTGCCCGATCCATCCCGCCATGTCGTCCGTGCTCATCCCCGCCACCATCCTCACCGGCTTCCTCGGCAGCGGCAAGACCACGCTGCTCAAGCGCGTGCTCGGCGAGGCCCACGGCTCGCGCATCGCCGTGATCGAGAACGAGTTCGGCGAGGAGAACATCGACAACGAGATCCTGGTGCAGGACCGCGACGAGCAGATCGTGCAGATGTCCAACGGCTGCATC
>JAJYTY010000109.1 GCA_021792835.1 Pseudomonadota bacterium | reverse complement strand
ACGATGTCGAAGGGGATGAATTTCCGGTTCATGGTTCAGATCTCCCTGGCCATCTTCACGGCGCGCCGGATATCGGCGCTTTGCGTGGACTTGCTCCCGCCGGTCAACAGGAACACCACGACCCCTTCCCGGATCGTGAAGTACAGGCGGTAGCCTGGCCCGATGTCGATGCGCATTTCGGATACGTCGCCCTGGACCGGCTTGAAGTCTCCGAGGTTGCCTGCCTGGGCGCGCTCGAGGCGACGCCGTATCGCCGTCGCCGCCCGCAGGTCCTTGAGGCTCGCGCGCCACCTGGCGAAGGCCACGGTTTGCTGGATGACGTAACACGGATGACGTAACACACACACGGGCCGATTGTATCGTATTCGATACAATAGAGCCAAGTCCGTTACGCCCGCATGGGCAAGCTGGTTCCGTCTTCTGCGTCATGGATGGCATGTTCGCCAGGGCGCCAGCGCCATGCTCCAGTTCGCATCTTCGTCCCGCGCCGCACCCGACCATGGAACGACGCAGCCCGGCCGCGCGCCGGGCTGCGTCCCTTCAAGCCGGGGACGCTGCGGCTGGTACCCGCTGCGTGGAGGGGCCCAGCGAGCCGCGCGCGCTCAGGTCTTCAAGTGCGTGAAGCGAGAGCGCGGCAACAGTTTGCGGAAGTCGCGGTCGAAGCTCACCAAGTGTGTCTCGGCGCTGCGCAGCGTCGGCCTGGCGGCGCGCTACGTAAGCGGCTACCTGCGCTTGCGCCCGCGCCCTGGCGAGGAGGAACTGGTCGCCGGCGCTGCTCAGGCAGCGAGCCTGACCGTTGCGTCGACGCTGAGGGGCGCGTGAAGCGCGCTCGCCGCGACGGTCTGCAGTTGGTTGTCGCGCGCGAAGCCGAGGATGAACTCGAACGCCCTGCGTTCTACCGCGAGCAACTCGCACCTCAGCAGCACGGCACTGACCCCGTCGGCTCGCGTGGGCACGCAATAGGCCGAATAGCCGTGGCGCTTCGGCACGGTACCGGCTCCCGCTACGTCGAACACCGACACGGTGCCGCAAAGACGCTCGGCCCAGTTGTCGGGACGGAAGCGCTGGCCCTCGCGCGTGCGGCCCAGGATGAGGATGGCTCCCTGGTAGCGGGCATCGACTTGAGTGGTGGCCGCTGTCGCGGGACCGGCTGCTGCTGCGTGTACGAGACTCATCATGGGCTCCCGTTGTGCGTTGCAGCAGATACCGCAAGCGACGTGCCACGCCCTTCCCGGGGAGCGGACGGGCCGGTGGTCCGCCGCGTGCACGGTTGTTGGGTTGGGGCGCTCGCCTCCGGTGCCCTGTCGCACCGGAGTGGTGCGCCGCCAGGCCGGCGGGTGCACTCGTCGCGTCAAACGGGGCAGTCGCTCAGGGTGTCAGCGTCGCAGCCCAGTTCGCATCTTCATCCCGCGCCGCAGCCCACCCGGTATTTCAACAGCCTGTTAAGGTGAGATCCCTACAGTCAGCAAAGGAAGAAGGAACCCACATGGCCAAGCCCAATTACCAGTTCGAAAAGCGACAGCGCGAGCAACAGAAGAAGCAGAAGAAGGCCGAAAAAGCTCAGCGCAAGGCTCAACCGGCGCCCGCTGCGCCGGAGACCAACACCCCCATCGCCCGCTGACAGGCCGCGCCTGAGACCGCGCCTGAGGCGGTCTCGGACTTGCTGGGTGATCCGCGATTCATCCAGCCAGCGATACCTGCCGTGCTGCTGCAGGGGCCGTTCAGCGCGATGATGATCGCGAAGCCGGCGCTTCGCGGGGGCTTCCTTGGATGCCTCAGAAGTGGTACTGCAGCCCGAGCAGTGCCGTATCGAGGTTGACACCCAGGTTGCCGGTCAGGTTCGGGATCACCTGGTACTCGGCCTGCACGCTCAGAGAGCGGTCGATGGCGTAGGACAGGCCGATACCCAGCAACGGATCCTCGCCGCTAGCGTTGTAGGCGCCGGTCGGGCTCTCGGTCCAGTACGACACGCCCAGGCGCCCGAAGATCTGCCAGCCGTCGCCGATGGCATGGCGCCGGATCGCGCTGGCGCCGATGACCGTCATCTCGTATCCCATCAGCGATTCGTAGCTGAGATCGACCCCCCAACGCGGATTCAGGTCATATCCGATATCCAGGCCGAAATTCGAGGATTTTCCATAACCTTCGGCGTGAGAGCCGGACAGGTTGGCTCCGAGGGTCCAGCGGGGGCTGGCATGGGCGACCCCGCAGACGCACGAGGTGGCCATGAAAAGGGCGGGCAGGAGTTTTTTCCGGATCACGGTGGAAATTGGAGCAAAGGGAAAGGGTGGCACGCCGTGGATTTCACGTGAAATCCACGGAGCGATCGGAGATATCGAGACGACAAGGGGCGAGGGAAGGCCTCGCGGGTGCTCCGGTGCCATTGCGTGCCTCGGGGAGCGCAATGAATGCTAGCTTGTCCGGCTGCCGCCGCATCGGCCTTCAGGTATTTGCAGGGCAGCGCAAAGTCGCCCGCTTTTCTCCCGCGATCATTTCCCTGACAAATGGTCAGGATGAATCATTTCCGGAAGCATTCGTGTGGGATTTTGTGTTTGACTTCCCATGGATTTGCAATTACTGCAAGGAGATATATTGCCGGAGCCGCCCGTGCGGCTCCGGCATGCTCGCAGCGGGCTCGGGCGGCAGGCCGGTCGATCACAGCCGGACCCCCTTGCCCGCGACCTCCTGCATCGCGTGCGGCGGCTCGTGGCGCGCCTGCGCCAGCAGCACGCCCCAGGGCTCCAGATGCGCGGTGTCGTCGACCAGGTCGGCGCCGCAGCGCGGTGCCCGCACCATCGCCTCGAACTCCGCGGGCAGCTTCCAGCGCAGGGGTTGCGCGCTGCAGTTGAACGCGCACAGCAGGCGTTGGGACGAGTCGCGGGCCTCGCGCGTGTAGGCGAGTATCTGATCGTGCGGGGGCAGCAGTTGCATGGCGCCAGCCTGCAGGGCCGGCTGGTGGCGGCGCCAGGCCAGCAGTTGGCGGTAGAAGTCGAGCAGGCCGCCGGGCGACTGCTGCGCCACGGCGTGCGCGCGGTGCATTTCGCAGGAGGGCAGCCATGGCGTGCCCTCGGTGAACCCGAAGCAGTGCTGCGCGGCGTCCCATGGCATGGGCGTGCGGCAGCCGTCCCGGCCCTTGAACATCGGCCACATCGCGATGCCGTAGGGGTCGCGCAGCTCGGCCTCGGACAACTCGGCCTCCTCCAGGCCGAGTTCGTCGCCCTGGTACACGCAGGGCGTTCCAAGCAGGGTCATCTGCAGCACGGCGGCCTGGCGCAGCAGGCCGGCGTGGGGCCGCTCGCCGCCCCAACGGCTGGCGAGCCTCGGCACGTCGTGGTTGGACAGGGACCAGCAGGCCCAGCCGTCGCCGACGATGCGCAGCAGGCGCTCGAGCATGGCGTGCAGATAGGGCGCATCGTGACGGGGACCCAGCAGGTCGAAGCTGTAGGCCATGTGCAGCTTGTCGTCGCCCTGGGTGTACTCGACCATGCGGCCCAGCCCGTCGTCATCGCCGATCTCGCCGACCATCGCGGTCCCAGGGTAGGTGTCGAGCAGGGCGCGCAGCCGGCGCAGGAACTGCAGGTTCTCGGGGCGGCTCTTGTCGTACACGTGGCGCTGCCACGCATACGGGTTGACGGCGGTCACCGCCGGGTCGCTGTCGACCGGCCAGCCACGCGCCGGATTGGGGCGCAGCAGGGGGTCGTGGAAATAGAAGTTCGCGGTGTCGAGCCGCAACCCGTCCACACCCTGGTCGAGCCAGAAGCGCACGTCGTCGAGCAACGCCTGCTGCACCTCGGGGTTGTGGAAGTTCAGGTCGGGCTGGCTGGCCAGG
The DNA here is from genome assembly GCA_021792835.1 of Pseudomonadota bacterium. Lineage (GTDB taxonomy): Bacteria > Pseudomonadota > Gammaproteobacteria > Burkholderiales > Burkholderiaceae_C > Thiomonas_A. The sequence goes on along the minus strand of JAJYTY010000109.1, from coordinate 7,849 downwards.
AAGTTGTGGAGGTAGTACTTCTGGCGACGCGAGTTCCACTCCCACGCGCTGCCGCCGAACACGCTCAGCCAGTTGTTCGGAGGCGAGCCGTCCTCCCGTGGATCGGCCCACACGTACCAGTCGGCCCTGGGGTTGGTCGCGTTGGCGCAGCTCTCGCGGAACCAGGCGTGGCGGTCGGAAGTGTGCGACAGCACCTGATCGATCATCACCTTCAGCCCTAGATCGTGGGCACGCGCGGTCACGCGCCGGAAATCGTCCAGGGTGCCGAACAGTGGGTCGACCTCGCGGTAGTCGCTGATGTCGTAGCCGCAGTCCTTCATCGGGCTGCGGAAGAACGGCGTCAGCCAGATCGCGTCCACGCCGAGTTGCGCGATGTAGGGCAGGCGTCGCAGCACGCCGGGAAGGTCTCCCACGCCGTCGGCGTTGCTGTCCTGGAAGCTGCGAAGGTAGATCTGGTAGATCGAGCCCACACGCCACCAGGGGTCGTGCGCGGGAGATCGGATCGGTGCATGGCTCATGACGGACACCTCGCGCCGCGGGGGCGGCGTATCGTTAAGGACGTGAACCTACAAAGAGCCGGTCAATGTACCGGTGCCCGTCGCGACCGTTTGTCGATGCCTGAAAGACCGCTAAATCCGGATCACGCACGGGGGAAATTTGAGCGCCAGGGGGCGAAGCCTGGTATCGATCCTCGAGGCTCGACGAGCTATCGCTCCCGCCACGACGCCGGGGCGGCCGAGGCCGTCCGGGCGTTCGCAGGGTCCCCGCGCGGCCCGATGCCCGGGCTGGCCAGGGCTCAGCCCGGGTAGCCGGCCAGAAGCATCTCGTACCGCGTCGCGGCTTGCGCCGCCGTGAGCGCCTGCCCGACGCTGATTCGCCCGCGTACGGCCAGGCTGATCTGCCGGCCCACCTGGTCGCCGATGCTCGGGAAATGCGCGATTTCCACGAACTGCACGCCGGTGTACGGGCTTGGGGGCAGGGTCGCATCGCGCGGGTCGGCGCTGTCGATGGCCTGCAATTCGAGTCGCGCCCAGGGAGCTGCGGCCTGGAAGCGAGGGTCCGCATACGTGGAGCGGCGGGTGCCCGAGGGAACACGCTCCCAGCCGAAGCGCTGCGCCACAAGCTGCACATACGCCCGCGACGTCGCCCAGGCGATGAAGCTCCGAGCCAGCGCCGCCTGCTTGTGGCTGATGTCGGCCGGAATCGCCAGCGCCCAGGCCCACAGCCAGTGCGAGCCCTTGGACGTGACTTCCGCGGGTGCCGGCGCAAAGCCGACCACGTTCGCCACCTTGCTGAGTTCGGGGTCGGCGACGAAGCCGGCCGCGACCGAGGCCCCGACCCACATCGCGCAGTGGCCGTGCTCGAACAGGCTCAGGTTGCCGTTGTAGTTGCGCTCGGTCGCATCGGGCGGCCCGTCCTTGCGCAGCAGATCGACATACAGTCCCACGGCCTGCTTCCACGGTCGGCTCAGCAATCGCGGTCGCCAATCCATGTCGAACCACTGGCCGCCGAAGGCATTGACCATCGTGGTCACGAGGGCCATGTTCTCGCCCCAGCCCGGCTTGCCGCGCAGGCAGATTCCGTGCACCCCGTGCGCGGGGTCGTTCAGCGTGGTGGCGAAGTCGGCAATCTGGCTCCAGGTCGGCTGCGCGGGCATGTGCAGGCCCGCCCGGCGCAGCAGGTCCTTGCGGTACATCAGGAGCGAGCTCTCCCCATAGAACGGCGCCGCATACAGCATGCCGTGGTAGGAGAGGCCTTCGCGGATCGGCCGCAGGACGTCGGCTTCGTCGTAGCTCGCTGCAGGCCGGATGGGCCGCAGCCAGCCGCGCCGGGCCCACAGCGGGGTCTCGTACATGCCGATGGTCACGATGTCGAACTGCTCGCCCCGGGTGCGGATGTCGGAGGCCACGTCGCGGCGCAGGGAGGCTTCGGGCAGCGTGACCCAGCGGACCGCGATGCCGGGATGGGCCTGCTCGAACACCGGCGTGAGTCGCTGCATCTGCAGCATCTGCGCGTTGTCGACGGTGGCGATGATCAGGCTGGCAGGCTGCGCCCGGGCCGAGGCCGCGAACAGGCACAGGCAGGCACTCGCGATCCACCCTGCTCGCATGGACATGGACTCTCTCAGGTGTGCGCCGAGGACTCCGGCGCGCCGCCGGCGTCGCGCTCGAACTCCTCCAGGGGTACTGGCCTGCCGAACAGGTAGCCCTGGTAGGCGTGGCAGCCGTGCGCGGCGAGGAATTCCCGTTGCTCGCGGGTCTCCACGCCCTCGGCGATGACGTTCAGGCCCAGGCCGAAGCCCATGGCGATGATGGCCTGCGCCACCATCGCGGCACTGGAGCTCGCGGGCAGTTCATCGACGAAGGACTTGTCGATTTTCAGCTGGTTCAGCGGCAGCCGGGTCAGGTAGGTGAGCGAGGAGTTGCCAGTTCCGAAGTCGTCGATCGACAGCAAGATCCCGGCATGGCGCAGGGCCCGCAACTTCTCGATGGAGTGCTCGAAGTCGTCGATGGCCAGGCTTTCCGTGATCTCGAGCTTGAGGCGCTCGGGACGGATCCCGCAGCGTGCGACCTCGGCGAGCACCTCGTCGACGAACCCGGGCGCGCGGAACTGGCGTGTGCTGAGGTTGACCGAAAGTGTCAGATTGCGCAGGGCGTCACTCATGGACCAAAGCGCGAGTCGCTGGCAGGCCTGCTCCAGCACCCAGCGTCCGATGGGCTCGATCAGGCCGGCTTCCTCGGCCAGCGGGATGAACTCGCAGGGGCCGACGAGGCCGCGTTGCGGATGTTGCCAGCGCACCAGCGCCTCTGCGCCGATCAGGCGGCCGTCCGCGTCCACCTGGGGCTGGTAATGAAGAACGAACTGCCGCTGTTTGACCGCCTCGCGCAATTCGGCTTCCAGGCGTGAACGCGCTTCGACCTCGGCCTGCATCGCATCGGCGAACAATCGAACGGTGTTGCGTCCGGCCTGCTTGCTCTTGTACATGGCCAATTCCGCCTGGCGCAGCAACAACTCCGCCGACTCGGAACAGCCCTGGAACATGGATAGTCCGATGGACGCCGTACACACCAGCGACTGTCCGGTCAGGCCAATGGGTGCCTCGATGGCATGGCGGATCCTCTCCGCGAGTTCCAGCGCCCCCGCCACCGCATGCGTGCGTTCGGAGCCGAGCTCTTCGGCCACGACGACGAAGCTGTCACCGCTGAAGCGGCAGATGGTGTCGCCCTCGCGGGCCGCCAACTGGATGCGCCGGGCCACCTGGACCAGGAGTTCATCCCCGGTGCCGTGGCCGAGCGCGTCGTTGACCCGCTGGAAGTCGTCGAGGTCGATCATCAGCACCGTGCCGATCTGACGCGCTTGCGCGCTGGTTGCCCGGGCATGCGCGATGCGATCGTCCAGCAGGCTGCGGTTGGGCAGGTTGGTCAGCGGATCGAAGAGTCTGAGGTGCTCGGCTTCCTGCCGGGCCTGGCGTTCGGCGGTGACGTCCTGGAACGCCCCGACAAAGTGCAGCAGCCGGTCCTGCGGATCGGTCACCGCCGTGATTCCCGTGCGGGCGATGAAGAGCTCCCCATTCTTGCGGCGGTTGATGAACTCGCCCGACCAGCGTCCCTTCGCCCGCAGTTCCCCCCACAGGCGCTCGTAGAAATGCCGGTCATGGCGACCCGAGCGCAGCATGGCGGGAGTCTTGCCGATCGCCTCGGCAGCCGAATATCCGCTGATTCGCGTGAAGGCTTCGTTGACCCGCTCGATCACGTTGGATGCGTCGGTCACGATCATGCCGTCCTGGCTTTCGAAGGCCGCGGCGGCCAGGCGCGTCTCGCGTTCGGCGCGGCGGCGCTCGGTGATGTCGCGTCCGACCCCGAGCAAGCCTACGAGGGTCCCGTCCGTCGACTGGATCGGAACCTTGATGATTTCCAGGTCGTGGATGTCACCGCTCGCGCGCTTGAACTGCATTTCGATGCGATGCGCGGTGCCGGTCCGGGCCACTTCCTGATCGACTTCGCGGATCGCGGCCACGATCTCCTGATTCGAATGAACCTGCGCGTCCGTGCGCCCCAGGACCTGTTCGCGCGGCCTGCCGATCACCTCGACGGCCGCGGCATTGCACTCCAGATAGCGGCCGTGCTCGTCCTTGAGCCACATCGCGTCGGGACTGCTTTGCAGCAGGGTGCGCAGTTGGGCTCGATCCTTGTCGAGTTCCGCCGTCTTGATGCGCACGGCCCTGCGCAGCATCCCGATCCACACGCCTGCCACCGCGAGAACGCCCAGCGCCCCCGCGAGCACGAGCAGGATCACGCGCAGATAGGGCCTGAACTGGATCGGTTGGGAGAACCATTTGCGCTTGAGCGCCTCACGCTCGACCGGGGTGATCATGGCCATGCCGCGCTGCACCAGTGCGAACGTGGCAGTGTCGCCGCGATTCACGGCCCAGTGGAAGCGGCCCTCGTAGAGCGTGAAGGCCTTGGTGAATTGCAGTTGGTCGCGGTACAGGTACAGGTAGTAGTTCGCCGGATCGTCATCCATGCAGAACATCTTGATGGAGCCTGACCTGGCCGCGTTCAGGATGGCTCCATAGTCCGGGTAGAGCGCCAGTCGCGTGAGCCCCAGGCTTGCCAGCTTGTCGATGCATGCATCGCCACGCTCGACACCGATGGTGAAGCCCCGCAGCGACCGCGGACCGGTGATTCCATGGATGTTGTGATCCACGTAGATGCCCACGGTCTGCGTGGAGTAGGGCCTGGAGAATTCGTAGATCTGGTCGCGCACCGGGGTGCGGAAGATCATGTCGATCACGTCGGCCTTGCCGTCGTGCATCGCGCGCTGTGCCGCGGCCCATTGCATGGGCTCGAGGTCGACCTTCACGCCGGTCTTGGCCTGCCAGAGCTTCCACAGGTCGACCAGGTATCCCTCGGGCCGACCATCGCTGCTCAGGAACAGGAAGGGCGGATAGTTGTCATCGGTGACGACGCGCAGGGTACGCTGCGCTGCCTGCGCGGGCAGCGCGGCCGCCATCGCCAACAGGCCCGCGATGCACCCGGCCAGACCTCGTACGAGCCACGCGGGGAGATGTCGGCGCAATTGGCAAGGCCCCCAGTCATATGGTTGTGCGCAGGACGCGGGTTTCCCCTGACGAACCGGGGGCGGTCAGGGAGGCAGGTTCCGCGGACGATCATAGAGTACCCGTGCCGGGTGCGCAGGGAATTGGCCGCGGATCATTGCGTTCTTGCGACGATTGACGCTCGTGCGAGGCTTTCAGTCGAATTGCACCGCAATTCCGGACCTTGGCGTTCCATGCAAGGCATATCCCGGCCGGCGCTCGCGCCCGGGGCGGTGCATCAATTCCCGGCCAGTGCCGTGGCGAACCTCGCGGCCGCGTCGCGACGCAGCGCCAGCGGTGTGCCCGCACGCTGCAGCGTGCGCAGCCCGGCGATGGCCGCCATCGACGCCGCGCAGAGCTGCGCGGCGTCGTCGCGTTGCGGCGCGCACTGCTCGATGGCCTGTTGCAGTGCCGCGGCGAGGCGCGCGAAGGCACCGCGCACGGCCTGCAAGGACGAGGCGTCGCCCGCATGGAGTTCGCCCAGCGCATTGACCAGCAGGCAGCCGCGGCCGCCGAAGTTGCGTACCGCCGCGTCGGTGAAAAGGCGGCGCAGCGCGACATCCAGGCAGGCGCCGGCGAAGGTCTTGCGGATCGCGGCGATCTGCTGGTCCACGTAGCACTGCACGGCGAGTTCGAGCATGCCGTCGCGGTTGCCGAAGCTGTTGTACAGCGACGAGCGCGCCAGCCCCGTGGCCTGCAGCAGCTCGTCCACGCTGGTGGTGGCCAGGCCGCCGCTCCAGAAGGCCTGCATGGCGGCGTCGACCACGGCGTGCTGATCGAAATTCCTGGGCCTGGACATGGTGCGGGTGCGACGCGCCGCCGTGTTGCGCACGGGGGTTGCGGTGCGAGGGGATGTGCCGCAGAATACTGGAACGAACGATACAAAACAAGCCCGCAGTTCACGGCACAAGCCTGTGTTTCAAGGAGAGCCACCGTGCAAGATCCCCACCTGGTCTATTTCGCCGATCCGATGTGCTCCTGGTGCTGGGGATTCTCGGCGGTGATGCAGGCGGTCTCGGAGCGTTTCGGCCCGGGCTTGCCCGTGCGCCTCGTGCTCGGGGGCCTGCGCCCGTGGACCACGGAGCCGATGACCCCTCGGGAGCGCCAGGACGTGCGCGGCCATTGGGAGCATGTGCACGAGGCGTCGGGCCAGCCCTTCGACTTCGCGTTCTTCGATCGCAGCCGCTTCGTGTACGACACCGAGCCGGCCAGCCGGGCGGTGGTCGTGCTGCGCCGTCGCGGCATGCCTACGGGAATGGCCGCGCTGAAGCGCATCCAGCGCGCCTTCTACGCCGAAAACCAGGACGTCACCGATGTCGACACGCTGGCCGCGCTGGCCGGCGAGTTCGGCGTGGATCCCGCCGGTTTTCGCGACGAGTTCGCCCGCGACGACGTGAAGGAGGAGACCCGAAGGGATTTCGCGATCGCGCAGCAGGCCGGCATCCGGGGCTTCCCGACCCTCATCGCGGGAGCCGGCGCCGACCCCCGCTACGCGCTGATCACGCACGGCTTCCAGCCCGCGGCGCGCATCCTGCCCGCGCTCGAGCGTTGGTTGCAGGAGTCCGCTGCGAGTGCAGACGGGGGCGAAGGGCAGTCCTGCGCCTTGCCCTGACAGGGCGCGCGATCGCGGGAGCCTCTGCCGGGTCGTCCGGCTCTTCGTATGCTTTGTCCTGCAGCGGCCCGGCCCGGGCTGCAACGGAGGACGAGCACTGTCATGGATACCCAGGTGGTCAGCATCGGCGGGGGACCCTCGGGGATGCCGTTGCACGGTTTCCCGCAGCCATGAGCCGGGTCACGCTGGACCGCCTGCTGCAGTCCCAGGGCTTCGGCACCCGCAGGCATTGCCAGCAGTTGATTGCCGAGGGACATGTCCGCGTGGCCGGCAATCCGGTGCTCGATCCGCTGCTGCAGGTCGACAGGGAGGGCCTGGAATTCACGGTGTTCGACGAGGCCTGGGTCTCCAGCGAGCATGTGTACCTGGCCTTGAACAAGCCGGCGGGTCATGAATGCTCGCGCCGTCCCAGCCACCATCCCGGCGTGCTGAGCCTGCTTCCCGAGCCCTTGCGCGCGCGCGGCGTGCAACCCGTGGGGCGCCTGGACCACGACACCACGGGTTTGTTGCTGCTGTCCGACGACGGCGCTTTCATCCACGCCCAGTCCTCGCCCCGGCGCAAGGTGCCCAAGCACTACCTTGCGAGCACCTGCGACCCGGTGACTCCCGAACTGGTCGCGGCATTGCTGGCAGGCGTGCAACTGCACGACGAGCCGGCTCCGCTGGCGGCGCTGCGATGCGAGTCGCCGGGCTCGCACCAGGTCGCCATCACGCTGGAGCAGGGCAAGTACCACCAGGTCAAGCGCATGCTGGCGGCAGCCGGCAACCAGTGCGTGGCACTGCAGCGCGTGGCCATCGGCAGGCTGCGCCTGGACGCCCTCGACCTGCCCGAGGGTGCCTGGTGCCATCTCGGCGAAGCCGAGCGCGAATTGCTCACGCCGCCGGGTTGAATCCTCGGCCCTGGGCCGTGCGACGAGGCGCATCGACGGCCGCAGCGGGCGCTAGCATGACGGGCGCCGTGCTCGACGCGTCGAAGCACCCTCGTACAAGTACAACTCTTCCAAGGAAACTCGCATGGATCTGGGCATCGCCGGACGCAGGGCGCTGGTCTGCGCATCGAGCAAGGGGCTGGGACGCGCGTGCGCGTTGGCGCTGGCCGCCGAGGGGGTGCACGTGACCCTGGTCGCGCGCGGCGCGCA
>JAJYTY010000108.1 GCA_021792835.1 Pseudomonadota bacterium | reverse complement strand
GCCTCGCTGGGCGGGCTCGGCGGCTGCCCGTTCGCGCCCGGGGCCAGCGGCAACATCGTGATGGAGGACCTGGTGTTCATGCTCGACTCGATGGGCCTGCGCACCGGCGTGGACATCGGCGCGCTGCTGGCGGTGCGCGAGTTCCCGGCGTCGGCGCTGGGCGCCGACAGCCTGGCAGGCGCGATCGCGAAGGCCGGCCTGCCCCGCCATTACCTCGGCGCCGCGCAGCGCGCGGCCCTCGAGTCGCCCCCGCAGCGCCCCGCCGGCGCCACCGGGCACTGAACGCCCGGCAACCCTGAACCAAGTCACCATGGACACAGGCTCCGAACATCCCCCATTCACCGTCGACCTCGGCGAGGACTATCCGGAGATCCGCGACAGCGTGCGCCGGGTCTGCGCCGACTTCCCCGGAAGCTACTGGCGCGACCTCGACCAGCGCGAGGCCTACCCCGCGGAATTCGTGCAGGCGATGACCGACAGCGGATTCCTCGCCGCGCTGATCCCCGAGGAATATGGCGGCACCGGACTGCCGCTGCGCGCCGCCGGCGTCGTGCTGGAGGAGATCCACGCCAGCGGGGGCAATGCCTCGGCCGCGCACGCGCAGATGTACACCATGGGCACGCTGCTGCGCCACGGCAGCCCGGCGCAGAAGGCGCGCTACCTGCCCGCAATCGCGCGCGGCGAGCTGCGCCTGCAGGCCTTCGGGGTCACCGAACCCGGCACCGGCTCCGACACCACGCGCCTGAAGACCCGCGCGGTGCGCGACGGCGACGCCTACGTGGTCAACGGGCAGAAGGTCTGGACCTCGCGCGCGCTGTACTCCGATCTGATGCTGCTGCTGGCGCGCACCACCCCGCTCGACCAGGTCGCCAAGCGCACCGAGGGGCTGTCGGTGTTCCTGGTCGACATGCGCGAGGCGGTGGGCCACGGCATGAGCATCCGCCCGATCCAGGCGATGATCAACCACAACACGACCGAGGTTTTCTTCGACAACCTGCGCATTCCCACGGACAGCCTGGTCGGCGAGGAAGGCAAGGGACTGCGCTGCATCCTCGACGGCATGAACGCCGAACGCATCCTGGTGTCCCACGAGTCGCTGGGCGATGCGAAATGGTTCATCCGCACCGCGGTCAAGTACGCCAACGAGCGCGTGGTGTTCGATCGCCCGATCGGCAAGAACCAGGGCATCCAGTTCCCGATCGCCCGCGCCTACGCGCAGACCCGGGCGGCCGAGCTGATGCTGCGCAGCGCGGCGGCGATGTTCGAGCGCGCGCTGCCCTGCGGCGAGGAGGCCAACCTGTCGAAGCTGCTCACCTCGGAGGCGGCCTGGGAGGCGGCCGAGGCCTGCATGCAGACCCACGGGGGCTTCGCCTATGCGCGCGAATACGACATCGAGCGCAAGTGGCGCGAGGCCCGCGTGCAGCGCACCGCGCCGATCTCCACCAACCTGATCCTGTCCTACATCGCCGAGCACGTGCTCGGCCTGCCTCGCTCCTATTGATTGCCCCATGGCGTTGACCCGCGACATCGCCCGCTTCGTCTGCGAGCTCGACGCGGCACGCATCCCCGCGGCGGCCTTCGCCACCGTGCGGCGCGGCATGGCCGACTGCATCGGGGTGGCCTTCGCCGGCAGCGTCGAGCCGGTGTCCGCGCACGCGCTGGCGCTGCTCGACGGCGCGTCGCTCCAGGGCACGTCGCGGGTGTGGGCGTGCGACGCCCGCGTGGGCGCGGGCGACGCCGCGCGCACCAACGCCGTCATGGCCCATGCGCTGGATTTCGACGACACCGGGCTCGAGGGTCACCCCAGTGTCGTGCTCGCACCTGTCGTGCTCGCCGAGGCCGAGCGCCTCGGTTCGAGCTGGCGCGACGCGGTGGTCGGGTACGTGGCCGGCTACGAGACCTGGGCCGAACTGCTGGGGCGCGACCAGGACCGCCACCATGCGAAGGGCTGGCACCCGACCGCGGTGTTCGGCACCGTCGCCGCCGCCGCGGCGAGCGCGCGCATGCGCGCACTGCCGCAGGCGGCCACCACGAACGCGCTGGGAATCGCCGCGTCGATGGCCGGCGGGCTGGTGGCCAATTTCGGGTCGATGACCAAGGCCCTGCAGGTCGGACTGGCCGCCTCCAACGGCATGCTCGCCGCCACGCTGGCCGGGCGCGGCATCACGGCCGCCGCGGACGCGCTGGAGAGCCCGACCGGACTGCTGCACGCGATCTCCCCGTCGGGCCGCGTGCGCCTGGACGGCGACTGCCGCATCGGGCACGAGTGGCAGATCATGCGCCAGGGACTCAACGTCAAGCGCTATCCCGCCTGCTACGCGACCCATCGCGTCATCGATGCGGCACTCGAGCTGCATGCGCGCCTGGGCGAGCGCGTCGCCGACATCGACGAGGTCGTGATCGAGCTCGGCGAGATGCAGGCCGCGATGCTGCGCCGCGAGCCACCGTGCAGCGGCCTGGACGCGAAGTTCAGCGCCCCGTACGTGGTCTCCTGCGCGCTGCTGCGCGGCGACGTGCGACTGGACGACTTCAGCGAGCAGGTGGTGCGTGCACCGGACGTGCAGCGCCTGACCCGCCGCGCGAGGGTCGTGCTGCTGTCGCAGCGCGATGCGCTGGAGCCGCTGTTCGCCCCCGCCGACCGGGTCCGCATCCGCATGCGCGACGGCAGCACCGTCGACTCCGCCCCGGTGCAGCGGGCACGGGGGCATGCCAGCCGCCCCCTCGAGCCCGCCGAACTGGCCGCGAAATTCCTCGCCTGCGCCGGCAGCGTGCTCGGCGAGGCCGGCGCGCGCGACTGGTGGACCCAGGTCCGCGCCCCCGACGACGCCCCGGTGCGCTGGCCCGCCGCGCCGCGGCACGCGCCCGGCGAGTCCCGATCCGGCTGACGGCCCGCCGGCCAGGCCGAGGTCCGCCGGCACGCGCACACCGCCGCGCATGGCCGGGTCGCCCTGAACTCCCGGCCAGGGCCGCGCATGCTCGCACCAAGGGTAAATGCGGTGTCACGCCGCCGCGCGCGCTCGCTAAGCTTCGCAAAACTGAATCGTCATTCATGTTTTTCCGGTCGCTCGCTCATGCCCGAATCCTTGCCCCAACCCCCGCGACACCTCGTGCACGCACCGCGCCAGCAACGCGGCGTCGAACGCCAGGACGCGCTGATACGCGCCGGTCTGCGCCTGACCGAGACGCGTAACTGGGATGAGGTCAAGGTGGGCGACATCGCCGCCGAGATCGGTTGCTCGGCGGGTACCTTCTACACGCGCTTTCGCAGCAAGGCGGACTACTTCGACGTACTGGTCGGGCTGGTGGTCGACGCGATGCAGGCCCGCAGCGACGAGTTCTTCGATGCACCGCAACGCTCCGAGGAAAGCCCGCTGGATTTCGTGGACCGCTGGGTCTCGCTGGCGCTGAACTCCTTCATCACCCACCGCGGGCTGTACGCGACGGCGGTCATCGAGCTGCGGCGCCAGCCGCCTGCCGTTGCCGCCGCCTCGCCGCTGCTGCGGCTGCGCGACCGCAATCGCGCGTGCTTCGTCGACGCCATGGCGCGCTGGCCCCGCTGGCGCGGCGCTGCCGCGCGCACGAGACTGGACTTCGCGCACCAGCTGCTGCAGGGCATCCTGATCAATGCAGCGCTGACCGACCCGGGCCCGCTGCGACTGGACGACCGCAAGCTGCATGCCGAGCTGCTCAGCGTGCTGAGCGCGTACCTGGATCTGCGCGAGGCGCACGACTGAATGGGAGACGACGCGCATGGACCCCCTCCCGCGAAGCTGCGCGCACCGCGCGACCCTCGATCTGCAACGCCTGGCGGCCGAGGATGCGCCGCCCGCCGATGCGCAGGACTTCGCCGATGCGCGCCGCGGCTTCCTCGCCACGCTGCCGGATGCGCAAGTGGCGCGCGCCGACGGCGGCGCCGTGTGGAGCCTGCAGGCCTACGGCTTCCTCGATGAGCCGGCCGCGCCGGATACCGTGCACCCGGGGCTGTGGCGCCAGGCGCGACTGAACCGCGAGCACGGGCTGTTCCAGGTGACCGAGCGGATCTTCCAGGTTCGCGGATTCGACATCGCCAATATCACGTTCATCGAGACCGACCACGGGGTGCTCGCGCTCGATGCGCTGACCTGTCCCGAGACCGCCCGCGCGGCACTGCGCCTGTACCGCGAGCACCGCGGAGACCGCCGCCTGCACACGGTGGTGTACAGCCACAGCCACGTCGACCACTTCGGCGGCGTCGCCGGGCTGGTCGACGAAGCCGAGGTGCGCGCAGGGCGCGTGCAGATCATCGCCCCGGCCGGATTCCTGCGCGAGGCCGTCGCCGAAAACGTGATGGCCGGAGTCGCGATGGCGCGACGCGCCCAGTTCCAGTTCGGCCATACCTTGCCCATCGCGAGCGACGCGCAGGTCGACTCCGGGCTGGGCAAGAACATGCCGCGCTCGCGCCCGGGGCTGATCGCACCCACGCTCGAGATCCGCGACAGCCACGAGACGCACGTGATCGACGGGCTGGAGATCGAGTTCCAGCTGACGCCCGATTCCGAGGCCCCGGCCGAGATGCATCTGTACGTGCCGTCGCAGCGCGCGCTGAACCTGGCGGAAAACGCCACGCACACATTGCACAACCTGTGCCCGTTGCGCGGCGCACGCGTGCGCAACGCGCTGGCCTGGTCCAAATACCTGCATGAAGCGCTGCACCGCTACGGCGCGCGCACCGACGTGATCCTGGCTCAGCACCACTGGCCGACCTGGGGCGGCGAGCGTGCCCGGCGTTTTCTCGCCGAACAGCGCGACCTGTACCGCTACCTGCACGACCAGACCGTGCGACTGATGAACCACGGTCTCAAGCCGGCGGAAATCGCCGAACGGCTTTGCCTGCCCGAAGCGCTGCGCCAGCGCTGGCACGCGCGCGGCTACTACGGAACCGTGTCGCACAACGTCAAGGCGATCTACCAGCACTACCTGAGCTGGTACGACGCCCACCCGGCGAACCTGCAGCGCCTGCCCCCGGTACCGGCGGCGCGCAAGTACGTGCAATACATGGGCGGAGCCGACGCGCTGCTGCGCAACGCCAGGCTCGACTTCGAGCGCGGCGAGTTCCGCTGGGTCGCCGAGGTCATGGCGCATCTGGTCTATGCGCAACCCGACAACGCGCAGGCGCGCGAACTGGCCGCGGCGGCGCTGGAGCAACTCGGCTTCCAGGCCGAATCGGCGACCTGGCGCAACGCCTACCTGCTGGGCGCTCGCGAATACCGTGAAGGAGCGCCGCCCGCGGGCCCCGCGGCCGGGCAGGCGATGCTGGCCGCGCTGCCCAACGAACTGCTGTTCGACAACCTGGCGATGCGCGTGGTCGCATCGCGCGCGGGCGACCTGCGATGCGACCTGGCGTGGCATTTCACCGACAGCGGGGAGCACTGGCTGTGCTCGCTGTCCAACGCCGCGCTCAGCAGCCTGCGCGTCGAAGCGCCGCAGGCCGCCGACCTGCGCATCGACACCGACCGCGCCACGCTGGACGCCTTGCTGCTGCAGACGCTGGCGCCGGCCGAGGCCGTGGCGCGCGGCAAGCTGCGCCTGTCCGGCGACGCCTCGCTGCTGGCGCGGCTGTTCGCGCTGTTCGACCGCTTCAGCGGCAACTTCCCCGTCGTCGACTCGGCCGACTCCCCGACGCTGGACGCCCACCATGGATGATGCGCTGGAGTTCGACTACGTGATCGTCGGCGGCGGATCGGCCGGCTGCGTGCTTGCAGGGCGCCTGAGCGAACGGGCCTCGCTGCGCATCGCGCTGGTCGAGGCGGGCCCGGACCGGCGCGGCGCCTGGGTCGACATCCCCGCCGGGCTGATCGGCACGGTGCCGACGCGGCGCCTGAACTGGGCCCTGTCGACCGTGCCGCAGAGCGGCCTCGGCGGACGCGTCGGCTACCAGCCGCGCGGCCGCGTGATCGGCGGCAGCTCGGCCATCAACGCCATGTGCTACGTGCGCGGTCACCCGAGCGACTACGACGACTGGGCAGCCGCGGGCTGCACGGGCTGGTCCTTCGACGAGGTGCTGGCCTGCTTCAAGCGTGCCGAGGGCTGCTGCGTGCCGCAGCTGGATCCGCGCTGGCACGGCTTCGACGGCCCGCTGAAGGTCTCGGCGCCACGCTCGCCCAGCGGCTTCAACTGGCACATCCTGGAGGCTGCCGCCGAACTCGGCCACCGACCCAACGACGACTTCAACGGCGCCGAGCAGGAAGGAGTGGGCCTGTTCCATCTCACGCAGCACGAAGGCGTGCGCTGCAGCACCGCCAGCGCCTACCTCGACCCGGCACGCGAACGCTCCAACCTGCGCATCTTCGCCGACACCCACGCCACGCGCATCGTGTTCGAGTCGCGGCGCGCGGTCGGCGTCGAAGTCGTGCAGGGCAACTCACGCCTGCGCCTGTGCGCGAAGGCCGAGGTACTGCTCAGCGCCGGCGCCTTCGGCAGCCCGCAGTTGCTGATGCTCTCCGGCATCGGCCCGGACCACGAGCTGCGGCGCCTGGCCATCCCGCAGGTCGCCTCCTCCTGGCAGGTCGGTGCGAACCTGCAGGACCATGCCGATTGCATCATTGCGCGGCGCCTGGGCGACCCGCGTCTGTTCGGCAACAGCCCGGCCGGCCTGCTGCGGCTGTGGCGCGCCTGGGGTGAGTACCGGCGCCGACGCACCGGGCTGCTGACCACCAACTTCGCCGAGAGCGGCGGCTTCTTCCGCACCCGGCCCGGGCTGCAGCGGCCCGATGCCCAGTGGCACTTCGTGATGGCGCTGGTCGACGACCACGGGCGCCGGCGCCGCGCCGGCCATGGCTTCAGCCTGCACGCCTGCGTGCTGCGCCCGAAGTCGCGCGGAACGGTGCGCCTGGCCTCGGGGGATCCGCTCGCGCCGCCGCGCATCGACCCCGCCTTCCTGACCCACCCCGAGGATGTCGCGACGCTCTCGGCCGCCTACCGGCACACCGCGCGCCTGCTGCGCACGCGCGCGCTGGCCCCGCATGCCGGCCGGCCGCTGGTGCCCGAGCCCGATTGCGGCGACGACGCCGCGATCGAGCGCTTCCTGCGCCAGCGCACCGACACCATCTACCACCCCGTGGGCACCTGCAGCATGGGGGCGGATCCGGCCTGCGTGCTCGACCCGCAGTTGCGGGTACGCGGCGTGCAGGCGCTGCGCGTGATCGACGCCAGCGTGATGCCGACACTGGTCGGCGGCAACACCAACGCCCCGACGGTGATGATCGCCGAGAAGGCCGTCGACCTGATCACCTCCCCTCCACGCTCCTGACGAGGTCCCGTCGATGGCTTCCAACGATCCCGCTGCACAGCCGCCACGCATCGGCCCCACCCTGGCCGAATCCACGCCCCACTGGCCGCAGCCGCCGCGACGACCCGACGGCGCACCCAACATCCTGCTCGTGCTGTTCGACGATGTCGGCTTCTCCGACTTCGGATGCTATGGCTCGAGCATCCGCACTCCGGCCATCGACGCGCTGGCGATGCAGGGGCTGCGCTACACCGGCTTCCACACCACCGCGATGTGCTCGACCACCCGCGCCGCGCTGCTCACCGGGCGCAACCACCACGCGGTCGGCGTCGGCTGCCTGGCCAATTTCGACAGCGGCTTCCCGGGCTACCGCGGCAAGATCAGCCGCGAGGCGGGAACGCTGGCCGAGATGCTGCGGCCGCACGGCTGGCGCAACTACATGGTCGGCAAATGGCACGTCGTGCCTCTGACCCAGGGCGGCCCGGCCGGCCCCTTCGACGGCTGGCCGCTGGGTCGCGGCTTCGACCGCTTCTACGGCTTCCTGGACGCCGAGACCGACCAGTACGCCCCGGAGCTGGTGCGCGACAACACCCACATCGACCCGCCGGGCGACTTCGCCTCGGGCTACCACCTCAGCGCCGACCTCGTCGACCAGTCGATCCGCATGCTCGCCGAGCACCAGGCCGACGCACCCGACGCGCCGTGGCTGCTATGGCTGGCCTTCGGTGCCTGTCATGCCCCGCACCAGGCGCCGCAGGCGCTGATCCGCGGCTACGACGAGCAGTTCGCCCACGGCTGGGACGTCGAGCGCGCGCAGCGCCTGGCGCGACAGAAGGCGATGGGGCTGGTACCCCCCGGCACCGAGCTGCCGCCGCGCAACGACCGCGTCGCCCCATGGAACAGCCTCGGAGAACCCGAACGCCGCGTGTTCACCCGCCTGCAGTCGGCCTATGCGGCGATGCTCGAGCACGCCGACGCGCAGCTCGCGCGACTGATGCAGTTCCTGGAGGCCAGCGGCATGGCCGAGGACACGCTGGTACTCGTGCTGTCGGACAACGGGGCGAGCCAGGAAGGCGGCGTCGCCGGCTTCGTCAACGCGATGGGTCCCTACAACCTGCGTCCGGAGGACATCGCCGAGAAGCTGCTGCGCATCGACGACATCGGCGGTCCCGGCAGCCACGCGAATTTCCCGCAGGGCTGGGCGATGGCGGCCAACACGCCGCTCAAGCGCTACAAGCAGAACACCCACGGCGGCGGGATCCGCGACCCGCTGGTGCTGGCGTGGCCGCGCGGCATCGCCGCGCGCGGCGAGCTTCGCCACACCTTCTGCCATGCCTGCGACATCGCGCCCACGCTGCTCGAACTGTGCGGCGTGGCGCCGCCGCAGGTGCTCGCCGGAGTCGAGCAGATGCCGCTGGCCGGCCAGAGCCTCGCCGCCACGCTGGCCGCCCCGCAGGCCGCGGGGCACACGCGCCCGCAGTACTTCGAGATGTTCGGGCACCGCGGAATCTGGCACGAGGGCTGGAAGGCGGTGGCCTACCACGCCCCGGGCACGCCCTTCGAGGCCGATCGCTGGGAGCTGTACCACCTGCACGAGGACTTCGCCGAGAACCATGACCTCGCGGAATCCGAGCCGCGGCGCCTAGCCGCGCTGGTCGACCTGTGGTGGGAGCAGGCCGCCGCGAACCAGGTGCTTCCGCTGGACGACCGCTTCGGCGCGCGTTTCGCCGAGAACGCACGCCGCGTGCAGGGCGGGCGCACGCGCTTCGTGTTCCACGCCGGGATGGGGCACCTGCCCAGCGACGTCGCGCCGGACCTGCGCGCCCGCAGCTACACCATCGAGGCGCAGGTGCTGATCCCCGAGGCAGGCGCCGAAGGGGTGCTGCTCGCGCACGGCGACGCGACCTCCGGCTACAGCCTGTACCTGCAGCACGGCCTGCTGGTGCATGACCTCAACATCGGCGGCGTGCACCAGATCCTGCGCTCGAGCGAGCCCGTCCCGCCGGGGCGGCACCGCCTCGCCGTGCGCATGCGCCTGGGGCCGATGCGCCTGTCGCCGCCGATTCCCGGGCACGGCCAGGTCCCGGTTCCGTCGAGCCGCATCGCGAGCCTGTGGATCGACGAGACCTGTGTCGGCGAGGCGCCCTGCACGCTGGGCTTCACGACCCTGATCTCGTGGTCGGGGCTGGACATCGGGCGCGACCGCGGCAGCCCGGTATCGCACTACGCGCAGCCATTCGCCTTCACCGGACGGCTCGACTGCGTCACGGTCGAGCTGCAGCCGCAGCAGGGACTCGACGGCGAAGGCATCGGCAACGCGGAGATGGCGCGGCAATGATCAGCCGGCGCCGAGGTCGCGCGGCATGCCGCGCGGCCTCGGACCGTACCGACAACCTGGGAGGCAGCGATGGCAGCAGTGCAAGGAATCGAGCCGGCGGGCATCGAATCGGCATCGCAGTATCCGCCGACACGGCAGGCGCTGCTCGCCTGCTCGCTGCTGTTCCTCGGCTACACGCTGGCCTTCGTCGACCGCAACATCGTCTCGCTGCTGGTGGTGCCGATCGAACACGATCTCGGGCTCGACGACGTGCAGATGGGCCTGCTGCAGGGCACGGCCTTCGCGGTCTTCTATTCCGTATTCGGCTTGCCCATCGCGTGGGCCATCGACCGCTTCGCGCGTCGCGCAATCCTCACCGCCGGGATCGGCGTGTGGAGCCTGATGACCTGCCTTACCGGGTTGAGCCGAGGTTTCGTGCCGTTCTTCCTGGCCCGCGTAGGGGTCGGCGCGGGCGAGGCGACGATCCTGCCGGGCGCCACGTCGCTGCTCGCCGACTATTTCCGCCCGGCCGCGCGCGGCCGCGCGCTCGGCGTGTTCGCATCGGGCATCTACATCGGCGCCGCGACGGCGCTGATCGGAGGCGGCGCGATCCTGCACCGACTGCACGGACGCAGCGTGGTGCTGCCGGTGCTCGGTACGCTGCAACCGTGGCAGCTGGTGCTGGTGGCGGCCGGCTCGCTGGGGATTCCGCTTGCCGCGGCCACGCTGCTCCTGCGCGAGCCGCCGCGCAGGCATGAGCGAGCCGCCGCCGGCGCGCCGCGACGTGCCCCGGGCCTGCGCGAATTGTTCCGCGACCATCCACGCGCCATCGGCGCCCACTTCGTGGGCTTCACCGCGATGGCTTTCGCCAGCTACGGCGCCACCGCCTGGCTGCCCACGCTGTTCATCCGGGAGTACGCGTGGACCCCGGGCACGGTCGGCGTCAGGCTGGGAATGATCGCCTTGTTCGCCGGGCCGCTGGGCAGCTACGCGGGGGGCCACCTGGCCGACATGCTGGAGAAGGCCGGGCGACGCGACGGCAAGTTCCTGGTCGGCGCGCTGGCCGCCGCGTGCACCTGCGTGCCCGCCGTCCTGCTGGGGCTGTCGCAGCACGCGGCTTCGACCTTCGCGGCCGCGACGGCGGTCGTGTTCAGCACGAGCCTGGTGTGGGGCGTGGCGCCGGCGGCGCTGCAGGAAATCGTGCACGGCGCGGTGCTCGCCCGCGCCACGGCGATCTACACCGCGTTGCTGAACCTGATCGCACTCGGCCTCGGACCACCCAGCGTGGCCCTGCTCGGACAGATGCTGGGCCACGGCAACCGCGGCCTGGGCCTGGCCATGGCCATCGTGGTTCCGGCGGCCTGCATCGTCGCGCTGCTGGCATTCGCAGCCAGCCGCCCCGCCTACCGGCGCGCGCGTGCCGGGCTCGCATCCCTTCACGCCGAGCCCCGGGGAGTCGACGCATGACCTGAGGCGCTTCAACACCGGCACCACGACAACCCCAACAACGAGGAGACACGAAGTGGTACGCGGAACGAACAGACTCGAGATCTTCAAGTCGCTGGCGCTGGCGCTGGCGTTATCCATGCTGACGTCGGCAACTCCAGCCTTCGCGGGTGGGCCTCTGCCCTACGACGGACTGATGCCGCGCCCCGGGATCACCATCGCGCAGCTCTACGACATCTACACGTCGGCCAGCAGCTACTACACGGCCGGCGGGACCGAGCAGGGCCAGACCAGCGTGCAGACCGACGTCCCGACGCTGCGACTGATCCATACCTTCGGGTCGCCTGGCGGCACCGTCTGGGGGCTGCAGTTGATCCAGCCCTATTTCCAGTACCTCGGCAACACGCGCGTGCACGGAGTCGATGTGGCGCACCATGACGGAGCCGCCGAGACCCAGCTGTCGGTGTTCGTCAAGCCCTACCACGACGCCGCCACCGACAGCGTGCTCACCCTCGCCTACTTCCTCAGCCCGCCCAGCGGATCCTTCAGTTCCGATGCGGTCCTGAACCCCGGCACGAATAACTGGGTCAACAACCCCGAGATCGGCTTCACCCACCTGCTGTTCGGCCGGCCCGGACAACGCAGGCTGGACCTGCAGCTGTGGGCCGACGTGTACTACTACGGCAGCACCGACGGCGCCCGCTACGGCCCGATCACCGGGGGACGCCATACCGACCGCTCCGAACAGTTGCGCGTGTACCTGCCCT
>JAJYTY010000107.1 GCA_021792835.1 Pseudomonadota bacterium | reverse complement strand
GGTGGCCCCGGCGGACGGTGCAGGGGCTCGCCGATGGAGAACACGCGATTCCAGAGTTTTTGGATCATGGCCGGGGTCCGGGGTGCCGCGGGAGCGGGGGTGCATCGCAATTTAGGAATGTTTGGTTCCGAAATCAAACGAATGGTTTGCGTAGGATCGAACAGGAAATTCGATTGATGCACTGCCGCAAGCCAGCCGCGCCGGCGCAGCGCCTACACTGCGAGGCCTGCGCCAGCCCCTCCAGACCGAGCCCGCCGCCTTGCCCGCCGCGCCGCCCCCGCATCCCGCCTCCGCTGCCCGGCCCGACACGCCGCCGCGCGGCTTGCTGGTGCTGCACGGCAACCGGCTGGAGACCCTGCACCACCTGCTGCTGCACTGCCAGCAGCGGTGGCCGCTGGCCGCGCTGGAGCCCGAGCTGGTGCTGGTGCAAAGCCATGGCGCGGGGGAATGGTTCAAGGCGGCGCAGGCGCAGGCCACCGGGATCAGCGCCGGCACGCGCGTCGAGCTGCCGTCGCGCTTCGCGTGGCAGGTCTACCGCCGCGTGCTCGGCGCCGCGCAACTCGGTGCGCGCTCGCCGCTGGACCGCCAGGCGCTGGTGTGGCGATTGATGCGCGCGCTGCCGGGCGTGCGTGCGCGTGCGGGCTTCGAGGTGCTGGCCGGATTCCTTCGCGACGACGACCCGCTGCGCCTGCTGCAGCTGGCGCAGCGCCTGGCCGACCTGTACGACCAGTACCAGGTGTATCGCGCCGACTGGCTGGACCTCTGGTCGCGGGGCGTCGACGTCACGGTCGACGCGGCTGGACGGCGCGATGCGCTGGCGCCGGCGCAGCGCTGGCAGGCGCTGCTGTGGCGCGACCTGCTCGACGGTCTCGGCGACGAGGCGCGCCTGCTGGTGCGCCCGCAGGTGCACCAGCGCGTGCTGCAGCAGCTGCGCGCGGCGCCCGCGGGCAGCCTGCGGCTGCCGCCGCGCATCAGCCTGTTCGGGGCCTCGACCCTGGCGCCCTCGCTGCTGGAATTGCTGGTCGCGCTGGCGCGGCACGCGCAGGTGCTGGTGGCGCTGCCCAATCCCTGCCGCTTCCACTGGGCCGATATCGTCGAGGGCCGCGAACTGCTGCGCGTCTCGCACCGCCGGCAGCCGCTGCGCGACGGCCGCGAGCTGGCGCAGGTGGAACTATCGGAAATGCACGCCCACGCCCATCCGCTGCTGGCGGCGTGGGGACGCCAGGGGCGCGATTTCATGCGCCAGCTCGACGCCAGCGACGCGCCGGCGCCGGATCCCGGCGGGTTGCCGCGCACCGACGTGTTCGACGAGCAGCCGGCGCGCAGCCTGCTGCAGCATGTGCAGGCCGCCATCCGCGACTTGCTGCCGCTGGACGAGCACGCCGCGCCGCCGCTGCCGGACGACGACGATTCGATCCAGTTCCACGTCGCCCACGGCAGCCTGCGCGAGGTCGAGGTGCTGCACGACCGGCTGCTCGACATGCTGGCCCGCCCGGGCCGTGCGCTGCGCCCGCGCGACATCGTGGTCATGGTGCCCGACATCGAGGAATTCGCGCCCGCGGTGCGCGCGGTGTTCGGGCAGTACGCGTACGACGATCCGCGCCGCATTCCCTTCGATATCGCCGACCTGCACCGGCGCAACAGCCACTCGCTGCTGCTCGCGCTGGAGTGGCTGCTGGGCATCGCGCGCCGCCGCGTCACCCTCAGCGAGGTCTGCGACCTGCTGGACGTGCCGGCGGTGGCGGCGCGATTCGGACTGGACCCGGCTGACCGCCCGCTGCTGGCGCGCTGGATGGAGCAGTCGGGCGCGCGCTGGGGTCTGCACGAGCGCCAGCGCGCCAGTCTCGGCCTGCAGGCCTGCGGCGAGGCCGCAAGCTGGGACAGCGGCATGCGCCGCATGCTGCTGGGCTATGCCAGCGGCGACGGCCCGACCTGGAACGACATCGTGCCGCTGCAGGAGATCGGCGGGCTGGACGCCGCGCTGGTGGGCATGCTGCACGACCTGCTCGAGGTGTTGCGGCAGTGGTGGGAGCAAAGCCGCGTCGCCGCGACCCCTGCGCAGTGGGCCGAGCGCGCGCGAGAGCTGCTGCAGGCCTGCGTGTCGGCGCAGGATGAATCCGACCGCCAGGCGCTGGCGGCGATGCAGGAGGGCCTGGCGCAATGGCTGCACGACTGCGAATGCGCGGGCTTCGGGCAGCCCGTGCCCGTCGAGGTGTTCGCCGAGGCCTGGCTGGCGCGCATCGACGACAGCGACGTGTCGGGCCGTTTTCTCGCCGGAGGGGTGACCTTCTGCAGCCTGCTGCCTCTGCGCGCGATCCCGTTCGAGGTGGTATGCCTGCTGGGCATGAACGACGACGCCTACCCGCGCGCCGGCCAGCGCAACGACTTCGACCTGATGGCCCAGCCCGGCCAGTTCCGCGCCGGCGACCGCTCCCGGCGCGACGATGACCGCTACCTGATGCTCGAGGCGCTGCTGTCGGCGCGCCGGACGCTGTACATCAGCTGGTGCGGACGCAGCGCGCGCGACAACACCGAGCTGCCGCCGTCGGTGCTGGTGTCGCAGCTGCGCGACTATCTTGCCGCCGGTTTCGCCGCGCCGAGCCCACTTCCCGGAGAATCGCCGGGGCAGGCGCTGCTGCGCGTGCGCACCACCGAGTACCCGCTGCAGCCCTTCAGCCGGCGGTATTTCGAAGCCGGCGGACCGCGCACCTACGCACGCGAATGGTTCGCACTGCACACCGCGCCCCGGGACACCGCGGCCGCGGCGGCGCCGGGCGTGCCCGAGTCGGTGCCGCCGACGGCGACGCTGCGCGAGCTGGCGGCGATGCTGGCCAACCCGGTTCGCCTGTACTTTCGTGCCCGCCTCGACGTGGCGCTCGACGAGATCGACGACACGCCCGACGACGACGAGGTGTTCGGGCTGCACGGACTGGCGCGTCACGACCTGCTGCAGCAACTGCTGCGCGACCCCGGGCAGCTGCGCCACGAGGCGGCGCTGCCCTTGCTGCGCGAGCGACTGCGGCGGGCGGCGGCCGACGGACTGCTGCCGCTGGGCGGGCCCGGCCGCGCTTGCGAGCTGCAGCTGGAGCAGGAACTTGCGCCGCTGCTGCAGGCATGGGGCGCGCTGGCGCGGCGGCATGCGCTGGCGGTGCCGCGGCTGGCGCTGCGCCACGCGGTGGACTGCGACGGCGCGCGAGTCGAGCTCGACGACTGGATCGACGGGCTGCGGCGCGAGCACCCGCAGGCGCCGCCGCTGTGGCTGGAGCTCAGGGCTTCGCGCCTGCTGCGCAGCGGCAGTGGTTCCCAGCTTCGGGTCGAGACGCTGTTGCCGAGCTGGGTGCGCATGCTCGG
Organism: Pseudomonadota bacterium; assembly: GCA_021792835.1. Classification (GTDB taxonomy): domain Bacteria; phylum Pseudomonadota; class Gammaproteobacteria; order Burkholderiales; family Burkholderiaceae_C; genus Thiomonas_A. Next base: position 8,538 of record JAJYTY010000107.1, on the reverse strand, counting down.
CGTCGGGGCGCTGGGCCTGGACTGCGAGGCCTATGTGCTCGCTCCCGACGCTGCAGTGCATCTGCGCGCACCGCGGCCGGGGCCGGCGCTGGACATGCTGCGCGAGCTGCTGTGCACCTGGCGCCGGGCGCGCATGGAGGCGCTGCCGTGGGGGCGGCGCAGCGCCGTGGCGCAGGCACGGCAGCGCCAGGCTCGCGGGGCCTACGAAGGCGTCGCGGGGCGCGCCGTCGGCGACCGCGACGACCCAAGCCTGGCCCGCGTGTATCCGGATTTCGACGCGCTGAGCGCCGACGGGCGCTTCGCGCACTACGTCGAACGCCTGTTCGTGCCGCTGTGCGAGTGGGCGCAGCACGAGGCGCGGGTCGTCGATGCGCGCGAGCTCGTCGAGGCTGCGCAAGGGGCGCGCGCGCATGACTGAGCCGCTGCACACCCTCGACCCGCTGCGCCTGCCGCTGCGTGGCAGCCGGCTCATCGAGGCCAGCGCCGGAACCGGCAAGACCTGGACGATAGCCGCGCTGTACCTGCGACTGGTGCTCGGCCACGGGGGGCCGGACGCCGCGTGGCCCGAGGCGCTGGCCCCGGCGCAGATCCTGGTCATGACCTTCACCCGCGCCGCCACCCAGGAGCTGCGCGAGCGCATCCGCCGGCGCCTGGCGCAGGCCGCGGAGTGTTTTCGTGGCGACGCCGAGGTGGCCCACGACGACGCACTGCTGCGCGAGCTGCTTTGCCAGTACGGCGACGCGGCTTCGCGCGGGCACGCCGCGTGGCGCCTGGCGCAGGCCGCCGACTCGATGGACGAGGCCGCGGTGTTCACCATCGACGCCTGGTGCCAGCGCATGCTGCGCGAGCATGCCTTCGACAGCGGCAGCCTGTTCGACGAGCAGTTGCTGCCCGACGATTCCGAGCTGCTGCAGCGCGCGCTGCGCGACGTCTGGCGACGCGAGCTGTACCCGCTGCGCGATCCCGAGCTGTCCGGTCTGCTGCGCGTATGGCCGGACCTGGAAGCCTTCGTCCGGCACGTCGGGGCGCGGGTGAGTCGACGCGGCGCCGGCGGCATGGCGCGCGCACTGGGCGAGGGCGGCGGGTTCGCGCTCGCATGGCGCGACCTCGAAGCCCGACGGCTCGACGCGCTGCGCCCATTGCGCGAGCACTGGGCGGCCGAACTGCCGCGGCTTCATGAGTGGCTGCTGCGCCAGCTCGACTCAGGGGATTCGCCCTTCAAGGCCAACATGGTGTCGGCGCAGCGTGTCGCGCCGTGGTTCGAGGAATTGCTGCGCTGGGCGCGGGCGACGGACGGCGAGGCCCCGCAACTCGATCCAGGGGCCTGGCAGCGCCTGGGCGGTGCGGGCTTGCGCGAGGCCTTGAAAAGGGGCCGCGAGGCCGATATCCCGGACGGATTCGACCGGCTGGCCGGGCTGCGCGAGGCGCTGCAGCGCCTGCCGCAGGCCGCGCAGGAACTCGCAGGCCGCGCTTGCGCGGCGGTGGAGCAGCGCCTGGACGAGCTCAAGCTGCAGTCGCGCAGCTTCGGCTTCGTCGACCTGCAGCGGCGCCTGGCGCAGGCGCTGGACGGCGCCGGCGGCACGCGCCTGCGCGAGCGCATGCGCGCGCAGTACCCGGTGGCGTTGATCGACGAATTCCAGGACACCTCTGCGCTGCAGTACCGGCTGTTCGACAGCCTGTACGGGCTGGGCGATGACGACCCCGGCAGCGCGCTGCTGCTGATCGGCGATCCCAAGCAATCCATCTACGGCTTTCGCGGCGCGGACATCGACAGCTACCTGCGCGCGCGCAGCGCCACGGCCCCACGCCATTACGTGCTGCACGTCAACCATCGCTCGACGCGGGCGCTGGTGCAGGCGTTGAACCAGCTGTTCGGACGCGCCGAGAGCGCGCGCCCGGGCGGCGCCTTCGGCTATGCGGATGCACGGGGCAACCCGCTGCCCTTCGTGCCCGTGCAGGCGCGCGGACGCGAGCAACGGCTGGTGGAAGGCGACGGGCAGGAGCTGCCGGCGTTGCAGGTGGAGTACGGCAGCGAGCTGCGCAGCGCCGGGGTGGCGCGCGAGGAGTTCGCGCAGGCCTGCGCGCAGCATGTGCTCGGACTGCTCAATGACCCGGGCTGCGGCTTGCTCGAAGGCGAGCGCCTGCAGCGCCTGCGCCCGCGGGACATCGCGGTGCTGGTGCGAACGCGCACCGAATCCGACAGCGTGCGCGCGGCGCTGCGCCGGCGCGGCGTGGCCAGCGTCTACCTCAGCGAGCGCGAGTCGGTGTTCGCCAGCGCCGAGGCGCGCGACCTGCTGCGCTGGCTGCGCGCGGTGGCCGAACCGCGCGACGCCGCGCTGGCCCGCGCGGCGCTGGCCAGCGCGAGCTTCGAGCTCGAATTGCATGAACTCGAGGCGCTGGCCCACGACGACCGGGTGTTCGAGCGTCATGCCGAGCTGCTGCTCGAGCTGCACGCGGTGTGGCGCCAGCAGGGCGTGCTGCCGATGCTGCGCGCCACCTTGCACCGCCTGGGCCTGGCGCGTCGCTGGCTGGCGCGTGACGGCGGCGAGCGCCGCGTGACCAACGTGCTGCACCTGGCCGAGCTGCTGCAGCGCGCCAGCGCCACCATCGATGGCGAGCAGGCGCTGGTGCGCTGGCTGGAACTGGCGCTTGCCGGGCGCGCCGGCGCGGCCGACGAACAGGAGCTGCGCCTGGAAAGCGAGGCCGACCTGGTCAAGGTGGTGACCATCCACAAGTCCAAGGGCCTCGAGTACCCGGTGGTGTGCATTCCCTTCGCGACCCATTTCCGCAGCGCCGACGACGAGGATGACTCCGATGACCGACAGGCGGGCGCTGCCGATGCGCAGCCGGGCGCCGACGGCCATGCCGATGAGCAACGCCTGTGCGAGGACCTGCGGCTGTTGTACGTGGCGCTGACGCGGGCGCGCCATGCGCTGTGGGTCGGGGCGGCTGCCCTGGGCGGCGCCCGCGGCAGCTGCCTGCTGGGGCGCAGTGCGCTGGGCAGCCTGCTCGGTGCCGATGCCGCGCGCGGCGCGGAGCAGCTCGGACGACTGCTGCACGAAGCCTTCGGCGACTTGCCGCAGGTGCGACTGCAGGCCTGGCGCGAGGCGTCGCCGGGCGGCAGGCTGGCGCCTCGCGAGGCGCCGCCCGCGCTGCACGAGCCGCCGCGCTTCCAGGCTCGATTCGAGCGCGACTGGTCGATCTCCAGCTTCAGCGCGCTGGTGCGCAACCTGGCCCCGGTACGCGCGGCCTTCGGAGCGCGCCAGCACGAGCTCGACGACGCGGCGGACGATGCGCAGGCCACATGGCCGGTCGCGCCGTCGGCAGGCGCCGCGAGTCCGCATCATGGCTTCCCGCGCGGGGCGCGCGCCGGCAGTTTCCTGCACGAGCAACTGGCCTGGCTGGCCGAGCAGGATTTCGCCGACGACGCGCCGACGCATGCCGACTTCACGCAGCGCTGCGTGCGCCTCGGCTGGGGCGAGCATGCGGATGCCGCGTGGCGCTGGCTGCGGCGGGTGCTGCACACCCCGCTGCCGCCGCTGGGGGCCGCGCTGCGCGGACTTCGCAGCCGCCTGGCGGAAATGGAATTCTGGTTTCCCGCGGACGCCGCCAGCGCCGCCGCGCTCGACCGTGCCTGCGCGCGGCGCTGGCTGGGCGAGCGTGAGCATGCGCCGCTGGACGAGCGACGCCTGCTCGGGCTGGTGATGGGATTCGCCGACCTCGTGTTCGAGCACGATGGGCGCTACTGGGTGCTGGACTACAAATCCAACGCGCTGGGCGACAGCGATGCCGACTACCACGCCGATGCGCTGGCCGACGCGGTGGCGGCGCATCGCTACGACGTGCAGGCCATGTTGTACCTGCTGGCCCTGCACCGGCAACTGCGCGCTCGCCTGGGTCGTTCCTACGACCCCGCGCGGCAACTCGGCGGCGCGATCTGCCTGTTCCTGCGCGGCATCGACGGGCCTGCGCGAGGCTGCTTCACGATGCCCGCCGACATCGCCTGGCTGGACGAATTCGACCGCCTGCTCGGGCCTGCCGAGGGCTTCGCCGGGCAAGGCGGCGGGCGTGACGAGGAGGGCGGGGTGTGAGCGCGCCGCAGGGAAGGAGGGCCGTTTCATGAGCTTGCCGCTGTTGCGCGAAGCGGGCCGTCGGCAGGTGCTGCAGCAGCTGCGCTCCTGGTGCGAACTCGGCTGGCTGCGCAGGCTGGACCTGGCCTTCGCCGGCTTCCTCGCCGAGGCGGATCCCGACGCCGATCCGCAGCTGCTGCTGGCCGTTGCGCTGCTTGCCCATCTGGAGGGCCTGGGGCATGCCTGCCTCGATCTGCGCGATGCGGTCGATCCGGTGCAACTGGGCGTGCAGCCGGCACTCGCCCACGAACTGCTGCAGCTGGCGCGGCAGCTGCTCGACCCGCCGGTCGCGCCGGGCGGCTCGCACGGGACGGAACTGGCGCGAGCCTGGCGCGAGGCCTTGCAGGGCAGCCGCGCGGTGCGCTGCGTCGAGCACGGCGACGCCGACGCCGACGCCGATGACCAGGGCCAGCCGCTGGTACTGGAGCATGAGCGCCTGTACCTGCGGCGCTATCGCGACTACGAATGCCGCCTGGCCGCGCAGTGGCTGGGGCGCATGCGCCTTGCGCAGCCGCCTGCGCCGGGCGGCGTGGCGACGTGGATGGATCGACTGTTCGTCACCGCAGCCGAAGGCTCCGACGCTGCCGATGCCGCCGACGGGGCGGACTGGCAGCGCATCGCCTGCGCGCTGGCGCTGCGTCATGGAGTCAGCGTGATCACCGGCGGCCCGGGAACCGGCAAGACCTTCACCGCGGCGCGGCTGCTGGTGCTGGCCTTGGCGACGGCCGCGCAGCCCGAGGGCCTGCGCATCGCCCTGGCCGCGCCCACCGGCAAGGCGGCGGCGCGGCTGAAGCAGTCGATCGACGCCGCGCTGCGCCAGCTCGGCGAGCGACTGCGCGGCGATTCCCGCGGTGAGCAGGTGCTGGCGCTGGCGGCGCGCATCGAGCCCGCGCGCACGCTGCACGCATTGCTCGGCGCGAGCGCCGGTACGCGCCGGCTGCGTCACCACGCCGCGAACCCGCTGGACGTCGACCTGCTGCTGGTCGACGAGGCCTCGATGGTGCACCTGGAAATGATGGCCGACCTGCTCGACGCGTTGCCGCAGCACGCGCGCCTGGTGCTGCTCGGCGACCGTGACCAGCTTGCCAGCGTGGAGGCCGGGGCGGTGCTCGGCGAGCTGTGCGCGCATGCGCGCGACGGACGCTACACCCCCGACACGGCAGCCGAGGTGCGCAGGCTCAGCGGACAGCGCATCGACGACGCGCTGCAGGACGCCCAGGGCCCGCTGCTGGCGCAATCGGTGGCGATGTTGCGCCGCAGCCGGCGCTTCGGCGGGGGCATCGCGATGCTGGCCGAGGCAGTGAACCGGGCACACGCGCAGCAGGCCCGCGCCGCGCTGCTGGGGGATCCGCAACTGCACTGGCAGCAACAGGCACAGCCGCGCCAGGTCTGCGAGCTGGTGCTGCGCGAGCGCGGGCTGCGCGAGTGTCTCGAACGGGTGTGTGCGGGCTGCGACGGCGACGCCGCCGCCCACGACACGTGGGCGCTGCGCGCGCTGCGCGACTTCGACTCGCTGCGCGTGCTGTGCGCGGTGCGCCAGGGGCCGTGGGGGGTGGAACAGGTCAATCGCCTGCTCGAGCAGGCCTTGCGCGCGCGCGGGCTGCTCGGCGACGGCGATCCCTGGTACGCGGGCCGGGCGGTGATGGTCACGCGCAACGACCCCGACCTGGGCCTGTTCAACGGCGACATCGGACTCGCGCTGCGGGCCGCCGATGGCGCGCTGCGCGTGGCGTTCGCGCAGGCCGCGGGGGTGCGCTGGATCGCCCCGGGGCGCCTGGCGCATGTGGAGACGGCGTTCGCGATGACCGTGCACAAGTCGCAGGGCTCGGAGTTCGGACACGTCGTGTTGATGCTGGGCAACGGCCCGTCGCTGTCGCGGGAACTGCTCTATACCGCGGTGACTCGCGCGCGCGAGCGCCTGAGCCTGCTCACCGAGCAGCCGCAGTTGCTGGAGCAGTGCGTGGCGCGGGTGACGCGGCGCAGCGGCGGGCTGCTGCGTCGCCTGCAGGGGTGAGCAGGCGCTGCGCGCGAACGCGCCGGCTCAGTCGCGGCCCGGCGCGGCGCGCCGGTACAGGGTGCTGCGGTGCACCCCGAGCATGCGCGCGGCACGGCTGATGTTGCCGTCGCAGGCCTGCAGCGCGGCCTGCACCGCGGCCTCGGTCAGGCTGCGCAGGTCGGTGTTCGCGCCCGTCGGTGGGAGTGTTCCCGTGCGGTTGCCGGCGGCGCCGGGCGCCGCCGCGTCGCGCGAACGCCGCAGGCAGTCGCGCACCGAGGCCGGCAGGTCGGCCAGGTCGAGGCAGCGCCCGGGATCGCCCAGCGCGCGCAGGGTGCGGCACACGCCGACCAGCTCGCGCCAGTTGCCGGGCCATGTGCAACCCAGCATGGCCTCGCGCGCCTGCGCGCTCAGGCGCAAGCCGTGGCGCCCCAGCATCACGTGGAGCAACTCGTCGATGCGCTCGCGCCGGTCGGGCTGCTCGCGCAGCGCCGGCAATTCGACCGAGAAGTGCTGCAGACGGTAGTACAGGTCGGCGCGGAAACGCCCCTCGGCGACCAGCTCGGGCAGCTTGCGGTGGGTGGCGCATACCAGCGCGAAGTTCACGGCCTGGGCCTGGCCGCCGCCCAGCGGGCGCACCTCACGGTCCTGCAGCACGCGCAACAGGCGCGACTGCAGCAGCAGCGGCATGTCGCCGATCTCGTCGAGGAACAGCACGCCGCCGTCGGCCTCGCGCACCAGCCCGGCCTGGCCGCGGCGCCGCGCCCCGGTGAAGGCGCCAGCCTCGTAGCCGAACAGTTCGGACTCGATCAGCGACTCCGGCACCGCGGCGCAGTTGACCGCGACGAAGGGCCCGCCGCAGCGCCCGCTGGCGCGGTGCAGCTGGCGCGCGAACACTTCCTTGCCGACCCCGGACTCGCCGCTGATCAGCACCGGGATGTCGGCATCGAGCACACGCAGCGCACGCTGCAGCTGGTGCTGGCGCAGCGGGTCGTCGATCAGCACGGTGTCGTCGGCCGGGGTCGATGCCGGGCGCGGCGGCGCCGCTTCCGTCACCTCCGCCTGCACGACCCGCGCGGCAGGGCCGGCCTGCGACCCGAAGCGCCTGGCGCGCACCCAGCTCGCCTGCCAGACGGCCAGGCGCCCGGGTTGCATCAGGTGCGGCTGCAGCTGCAGGCTCGATGCCGCCGAGTCGCCGGGCGGAAGCGTGGTGAACAGGTCCTCCACGTAACGCTCGTAGAGCTGCTCGAAGCGCATGCCCAGCACGCGCAGCGCGGCGCGGTTGGCGCCGACGACCACGCCGCCGCGCACCCACAGCAGGGCTTCGCGATGCGTGCCGATCAACGCCGGATCGCGCGCGAAGCGCAGGATCTCGGTATCGGCCGGCCAGGTGTCGAGCGCCAGCCGGTGCTCGATCATCTGCCCGGCCATGCGCACCAGCGACGAGGTCTGTGCCTGGATGCAGCGCGGGTCGCCCGACACGTCGAGCACGCCCATCACGTGGCCGTTGGGCGCCAGCAGCGGAGTCGCGGTGCAGCCGAGGGCGCTGTTCTGCTCCAGGTAATGCTGCAGTCCCAGCACCGTCACCGCGGCGGCGTCGGTCAGCGCGGTGCCGATGGCATTGGTGCCGCGGCTGCCCTCGGACCAGTCGACGCCGGGCATCAGCGCCACGCGCTGCGCCTTGGTCATGAAGGCGTCGGAACCGGCCGCGTCGAGGATCATGCCCTGCGGGTCGGCCAGCAGCACGATCACGCGCGAGGGCACCAGCGCCTCGGCCAGCGCCTCCAGTTCGGGCAGCGCGTGGTGGCGCAGCCGTCCTTGCGCGTCGCGCCGGGAGAACAGCTCCTCGCTGGGCAGCGGCTCGGGGTGCGGCAGGCTGCGCGCCGGCAGGGTCGAGCAGCGCCGCCAGGAGCGGGCGATCGACTCCGGCACCAGCACCCCGGGGTCGGAACCCTCGTCGAAAAAGCGCCGGCGCGCCAGATGCAGCTGCTGCGTCGGCGGCGTTTGCGCGAGGGCCGCGGAGCTGGCGGCGGCGCCGCCCGGGTGAAGTTCTTGCATGCTTGTCTCCCTGCCCACCGTGGCATCCCGGCGGGTCCGTTCGGAAGGCCAGTTTCGCACCCGTGTCGAAGCTTGTCGACTGTCGCAGGATGCGACATGCGGCGGGCCCGTCAAATAACCCCACAAATCATAATGGTTCTAACACGAACTACTATCCTTTCCCGAGATATTCGCATTTCGACATGTCCTCGGCCAACCCCTACCTGCCGCTGCTGCGTGAACTGGTGCGCGCCTACCAGGCCTTCGAGCGCTACTCGGCGGCGCATGTCGGGCAGCTCGGGCTGACGCCGGCGCAATTCGACGTGCTGGCCACGCTGGGCAACACGCAGGGCATGAATCCGAAGACCCTGGGCGCGC
>JAJYTY010000106.1 GCA_021792835.1 Pseudomonadota bacterium | reverse complement strand
CCAGAAGCCGAGCGCCGCTGACCTTGGCGGCACCTTTGTCAAAGGTCCACAACGGCTGCTCGCCCACCTGCGTCGCCAGTGCGACGTGCAGGCAGTCGGCAAAGTCAGCCGTGCTTTCACGAAACAGTTGGAGTGCGACCTCGAGAGCACGTTCCGATTCCAGGGTCAGCTCGGATGCCGAAAACAAGCTCGAAAGCGCCCGCAAGACGTCGCCCTTGGAGAATCCGAAGCTGGAGCGCAAGACCCACTCAAGCTCCAGAACGACCGTTGCGGGGACGAACAGCGACAAGCCTTCGTCCAGGCAGCGACCGATGAATCGCTTCGCCGCAGCGAATTGCGCTGGATCGTCCTGGACGAGGTAGCGGACCAGAACGTTGGTGTCGAGCGCGGGCATCAGCGCCAGGGGTTCATATCGTCGATGGTGATGCGCTTGCCCTTGGGTGCCTTGAGCATGCCAGCCATGTCCCGGATGGATTGGGTCTTGGCGCGCACGATGATGGTTCCGTCGGGCATGGCCGACCACACCAATCGCGTCCCCGGCTTGGCATGCATCACTGCCCGGATGTCTGCCGGTACGGTGGTCTGCCCTTTGGCCGTTATCGTGGATTCTGCCATGACGCGCCCTTACAAATAGGCTTACTGTAAGGCGTCCAGCGCGGCGTGTCCACAGGGCGCGGAGGAAACCCGAGTGGCAACGTTGTCACCGCATCCGACGCGCGGTTCGAGTCGGCCATCACTGACGGCGGATGGTCGCAACGGGCATTGGCCCGCGTTGGACGAAGCCGCTGAGGATGCTGACGACCTCACCGGATGAAGGGGCTGGATGGAGCGATGCACGTCCAGCCTACTATGGGGCGCTGGTCCGTTCTACTCGGAGACCGCGCCATGAGCACCCGCCCGTCGGTGACCCTCGCCGCGCATCGAGCGGCCGTGCTCGGCATGGCCCAGCGCCTGGGCGCTCGCAACGTCCGGGTGTTTGGCTCGATCGCGCGCGCAGAGGACACCGAGCACAGCGACGTTGACTTGCTGGTCGACGTACCACGCGGGACGACCCTGCTCGACATGGTCTGCCTGCAACGCGCCATCGAGCAGGAGCTTGGCGTCTGCGTGGACGTTCTGACAGCGGGAGACTTCCCTCCCGCCGTGCGCGAGCGCATCGTTCAGGATGCGAGCTATCGCGCACGCAGTTTGCTGACTGCGCGCGACGCACGATAAAAAGCCCCAGGCTTGTGACCTGGGGTTTCGGATGACGGCTCCTCGGCAGAGCTATAGGCCTGGCAGAGTTTGAAAAGCACGCTGGTGGTTGCCGATGCGCGTCATGTGGCCTCGCTCGCCAGCCGTGCTTCGTATTGCGTGGCGCTACAGCCGAATTCGGTGCGGAACCAGTGGGAGAACGCACTCGGCTCGGCAAAGCCGAGCAGGCTCGCGATTTCGGCCAGCGGGCGCTCGCGCCGGTCAAGCAGTCGCGCGACCAGTTCGCGACGCACCGTGTTGAGTAGATCGGCGTATGTTTCCCGCTCCGCTGTCAGGCGCCGCAGCACCGTGCGCCGGTGCACGCCAATGTGGCGTGCGATGTTCTCCAGCGTGCACTGGCCCGACGGCAGCAGCAGGATGACCAGCTTGCGCACGTCGTCGCTCATCGGCCTGTTGCGCTTGCCGCCGATGAAGTCGAGATACTGCCGCGCGTAGCGGGCCATGACCGGATCCGACGACGGTAGCGGAAGATCCAGGTCACTCGAAGTACAGACGATGCCGGTGAATTCGTGGCCGAAATGCAACTGGCGACCAAACACACGCTCGTGCATTGCCCGGTCGGACGGGGCCGAATGGGCAAAGCAGATGCTGTGTGGCCGCCACTGGGGACCGAGGAACAACTGCATCAACCGAAAGATGACACCGATCACCAACTCGGTGGATTGGCGCAGCGCCATCGGCTGGTCGACTGCGAGGTCCTCGCGCACGATCGCGATTCCGTCCGCCTCGTCTACGCGAAGCAGCAGGGCTTCGTTCTGCAGATGGCTGTAGCGCACCATGGCGTGCAGGGCGGCACGCAGCGTGGGCTCCTCGCGTACCGCAAGCCCGAGCGGACCGAGGTTCGATGCGGTGCGTGTCTGTGCCATCTGCAGCCCAAGCGTCTCCAGGCGGAGTTCGCGCGCCGCGTTCTCCAGCAGACGTGCGACCTTGAGCGTGGATAGCCGCAGGTCCGGGTCGCGCAGACAGGCCGGCGGGAGGCCGGCATCGCGCACCAGCCGCTCGGGGTCCGCGCCGGCGGCGCGCACCGTTTCGCGGAACCCCAAAAGGCTTGCGCTACGGATGAGGCGAGGCATGAGGGTTTATTCCAGGTGTCTCGAAATCATAAATCAATGTCTCAAAATATCAAGTATTGAAGACTTTCCTTGCCTAGGATTCGCTCACTCCAAAGCCAGGGCATTTGAGATGAGTCAACCGCAACCTTCCCAATCCGCGACGCCGGTATGCGACCGACTGCGGGCGCTGGGTGAATGGAACCCCGCCTGGGACGCCTTCGCCGAACTGGATCCGCTGTGGACCGAGCGCTTCATCGCCATGGGATCGATGCCGATGCTCTCGGGCGTCCTCGAACCCAAGGTGATCGAGTTCATCGCCATCGCGGTCGATGCATCGGTCACCCATATGTACGCACCTGGCGTGAGGCGCCACATCCGGCGCGCGCTTGAACTCGGCGCAACCAGGGACGAGATTGCCGCGGTACTGCAGTGCACCAGTGTGCTCGGCATCCACACCATGAGCCTGGGCGCACCCATCCTGCTCGAAGAGCTGGCTGCACGTGCCGCCTCGCAACCTTGAAGGAGAACCACCATGCACTTCCTTGACGATTCCCTGCTGCCCGAGAACCAGGAGAAGCTGGTCATCCAGGTCGCGCCCTACGGCCCGGAGTTCCTGCCCGGGGATTCCGACGACATCCCTGTGACGATGGACGAGCAGGTGCAGAAGGCAGTCGATTGCTACAACGCCGGCGCCAGCGTGCTGCATGTACACGTACGCGAGGCCGACGGCAAGGGCAGCAAGCGTTTGTCGATGTTCAACGAGATGCTGGCGCGGTTGCGCGAGGCCGTGCCGAAGATGGTGCTGCAGGTCGGCGGCTCGATCTCGTTCGCCCCCGAGGACGAAGGCCAGCAGGCGCAGTGGCTGGAAGACGATACCCGGCACATGCTGGCCGAGCTCGATCCGCGGCCGGACCAGGTCACGATCGCGATCAACACCAACCAGATGAACGTCTGCGAGCTGTTGAGCGCGGACGATGTCGCCGGGACCTCGCTGAGCCTGCCTGCGTACCAACAGGCCTACCGCGAGATGTGGATTCCGTCGGGGCCGGCGTTCGTCGACGAGCATCTGCGCAGGCTGCAGGCTGCCGGTATCCAGCCGCACTTCATGCTCGGCGACGTCGGCCAGCTCGAGACCGTCGAGCGGCTGATCCGACGCGGTGCCTACACCGGCCCGCTGGTGCTGAACTGGGTGGCGATCGGCGGCGGAGCCGACGGTCCGCACCCCGATAACCTGATGGCGTTCGTGCGCCGCGTGCCCGACAACGCGGTGTTGACCGTCGAGGGATTGATGCGCACCGTGACGCCGCTGTGCACCATTGGCATCGCGATGGGTCTGCACGTGCGATGCGGCATCGAGGACAACCTCTGGGGCCGCAAGGCCGAGCGCATGACCTCCGTGCAGCAGGTCGAGAAGCTGGTACGCATCGCGCGCGAACTCCACCGCGACGTGGCCGACGGCGACGACGCACGTCGCATCTATCGCCTGGGCGAGCACTACGCATCGGCGGATGAAGCGCTGGCGCGCCTGGGTTACGCACCGAACCGCAAGGTCGGCCAGCGTGGCTCGACCGTCGCCGCCTGAGTCCCGCCGCCGCTGAGCATCGAGGAGACCGTCATGTGGAAGAAGAGCCCGATCGCCGTCCTGGCGGTGCTGTTGCTGATCCATGTACTGGCGCAGGTCGATCGCAACATCCTGCTCGGCTTCGCGACCCGGCTCGAGGCCGATCTGTCGATGAGCAATACCGAGTACGGCGCGCTGATCGGCGCGGTCTGGGTACTCAGCTTCGGTGTCATGGCGATCGTCATGGGCGCCCTGGCGGATCGCTTCAGCCGTACCCGGGTGGTCGCCGCGGGGCTGCTGGTCTGGAGCTTGTGCACCGCGGCGTCCGGGCTGGCGCACAGCTATTGGCAACTGGTGGCGGCGAGGGTGTTCGTCGCCAGCGGCGAGGCCGCGCTGGTGCCAGCGGCGATCGCGCTTCTCACCGAGTTGTTCGAGCCCCGGCGTCGGGGAAGCGCCATCGGGGTGTTCTTCATGGGGATTCCGCTGGGCATCGGCTTCAGTTTCGTGCTGGCCGGAAGCGTCGGCGCCGCGCACGGCTGGCGGCCGACGTTCATCGGGTTGGGCATGGCCGGCGCGTTGATCGCGTTGGGGCTGGCGGGACTCCGGGAACCGGCGTCGACTCGCGCAAACGCCGCGCAGGCCGGCCCAGGCTCGCTGCGGGCGCAGCTTGGCGACGTGTTTCATGTGCTGAGGTGCAGTCCGGCACTGCGCTGGACCATCGCAGGCCTGGTGCTGGTGCACTTCGCCTTCGTCGGCTTGTCGTTCGCGCAGATCTGGCTGGTGCGCGAGCGCGGTTTGGATGCGGCAGCGATCACTCGGACCCTCGGTGTCGTCGAACTGGCGTTCGGGGTGCTCGGCTCGCTTGTGGGGGGACTGCTTGGAGACGCGTACGCGAGAGGGCGACTCGAGCGATATGCGCACTTCGTGATGGCGCTGGCGCTGGTTTGCGGTCCGTTGATGATCGCCTATCGATTTGTCGCGCCGGGCACACCGCTGTTCTACGCCGGCATGGCCGCTGGAGCCTTCCTCCCCCTGGCTGCGTACGGTCCCTGTAATGCGCTGATCCAGGCCCAGGTCGCTCCGCACCTGCGCGCGACCATTTCGGGTGTGGCGATGATGTTGATCAACGTGTTCGCCATCACGCTGGGGAACCTTGCCGTCGGCCTGTGCGTCGACCGTCTCGGGGCCGCTGGCGTGCACGCGGCGCTGACCTGGTCACTGTTTGCCACCGACTTGCTGGCGCTGGCAGCCGCACCGTGCTTCGCGTGGGTGGCCTCGTGCTGCGCGCGCCCGAGTACCGGAGACGAACTGCAAGGGGTCACGCATGCGCGGGTCTGACGCACGCGAGGGTGGCGCGCCGCAAGGACGCGTCGCGCTGGTCACCGGCAGCGGCCCCGGCTTGGGCCCGGCCTGTGCGCGAGGACTGGCGCAGGCGGGCGCGGACGTGGTCCTCTGCGACATCGACGCTCGGGCGTCCAGGGGGACCGCACGAGTATGCGGCTACCGTCGTGCACCTGGCCGGCGAACACTAACTGGTTGGGCAGGTGATCAGCCCGAATGGCGGCTGGGTCATCCGAGCCCTCACCCCGATACGACAAGCGAGGAGTCGTCATGCAGGGCCTGATGATGCAACAGCCGCTGTTGGTGTCGGCGCTGCTCGAGCACGCCGAGCGTCATCACGGCGAGCGCGAGATCGTGTCGCGCCGGGTCGAGGGTGACCTGCACCGCTATAGCTACCGTGACCTCGCGCGCCGGTCGCGCCAGCTCGCCGCCGCCTTGCAGGCGCTGGGCGTCGGCCAGGGCGAGTGCGTGGGCACGCTGGCGTGGAACGGCCACCGGCACCTCGAGCTGTACTACGCGGTGTCGGGCTCGGGCGCGGTGCTGCACACCTTGAATCCCCGGCTGCACACCGACCAGCTGGCGTACATACTCCAGCACGCCGACGACCGGGTGCTGTGCTTCGATCTGAGCTTCCTGGCGATCGTCGAGGCGCTGGCGCCGGTGCTCGGCGGGCGGCGGCTAGTGGCGATGTGCGACCGGGCGAGCATGCCGCCATCGGTTCTGGAACTGCTTTGCTTCGAGGAGCTCGTCGATGCCCAGCCCGATGGTTTCGAATGGCCCAGGCTCGACGAACACGCGGCGAGTTCGCTGTGCTACACCTCCGGCACCACCGGCCACCCGAAAGGCGTGCTGTACAGCCACCGTTCGACCGTGCTGCACAGTCTCGCGGCGGCCTTGCCGGACGCGTTGAACCTGTCGGCGCGTGACGCCCTCTTGCCGGTGGTGCCGATGTTCCACGTCAACGCCTGGGGCCTGCCCTATGCGGCATGCATGGTCGGCGCCAAGCTGGTGCTGCCGGGACCGGCACTCGACGGGAAGTCGTTGTACACGCTGATCGAGTCCGAAGGGGTGACGCTTTCGGCCGGCGTGCCGACCGTGTGGCAAGGGCTGCTGAGCCACGCACGCGACATCGGCGCCGGGTTCTCCGCCATGCGGCGCACCGTGATCGGCGGTGCCGCGTGTCCGGCTGCCATGCTCGAGGCCTTCGAGGCCACGCACGGCGTGCAGGTGCTGCATGCCTGGGGCATGACCGAGCTGAGCCCGGTGGGAGCGGTGTGCAGCTTCAAGCCCAGGCAATACTCGCTGCCGACGCTCGAGCAGCGAGCGCTGCAGCTCAAGCAGGGCCGCTCACCGTTCGGCATCGACATGAAGATCGTCGATGCCGACGGGCGCGAGCTGCCGTGGAACGCAAAGGCTGCGGGGGAACTGATGGTGCGCGGGCACTGGGTGGCCAACGGCTATTTCCGCGCCGAAGGCAGCTCGCCGATCGTCGACGGATGGTTTCCCACCGGGGACATCGCCACCATCGATGCCGACGGCTTCATGCAGATCACCGACCGCAGCAAGGATGTGATCAAGTCCGGGGGCGAGTGGATCAGCTCGATCGAGATCGAGAGCATCGCCAGCCTGCACCCGGGCGTTGCGAGCGCCGTGTGCATCGCCGCACGTCACCCGAAGTGGGATGAGCGCCCGCTGCTTCTGGTTGTGCGCAAGTCTGGCGCGGAGCTCGGCGAGGGCGAGTTGCTGGACTTCATCGCGTCACGGGTCGCCAGGTGGTGGACACCCGATGCCGTGCGATTTGTCGAATCGGTTCCGCTGGGCGCTACCGGCAAGGTCCTGAAGGCCCAGCTGCGCGAACAGTACAGGGATGCCCTGATGCAGGGGTGATACGAGGCATTGAACGGTTTTGAAAGGGAGGGGAGACATGAACCACAGAAAGACCTGGATCGCATTGGCTGTCGGCTGTGCCTGCAGCGCTCCGGCGCTGGCCGCCGGAAGCGTGCAGTTGTATGGAACGATCGACCTGGGCGTAACCCACTTCAGCGGTATCGGCTCCGGCGCCACGACGGTGTCGTCGACCGGGCTGAGCTCTGGGGTGCAGTCGCCTTCGGTGATCGGCATCAAGGGCTATGAAATGCTGGCGCCGAAGCTGGCTGCAGTGTTTCACATGGAGACCGGATACTGCGCGGCCGGTACCAGCCAGGATCTCAAGACGAGTGGCGGCGCGTCGTTGTCCGGTGGGTACTGTGCCGGTGGGGGTTTCATGCAGAGCGATACCTGGGTCGGTCTGAAGGGGCGCCTCGGAATGATCGCTGGGGGGCGTTCGTACGCAGCGATGTACAGGAACGAGAAGGCGATGGATCCGTTCGGCGCCGGCACCACGGGTTCCGTGGAGAACCTGTCGCTGATCAACCAGTATCAGCTGGCGCGCGCCAACCAGGTTCTGGCCTACGTCACGCCGGCCATCGACGGCTTCTCAGGGTCGTTGTCGTACTCCTTCGCACCCGGTGCCGGCGGAACGGTACCGCAAGCGACGCCTGCCAACGCGACCAAGGTGAGCCGTTCGCAGGGAATCCAGGTTCGATACACCGGCCCCCGTCTGGTAGCCGGTGTGGCCTACGCGCAGGTGACGAATGTGCGCGTTCTGGCATTCCTGAACCCGCAGAGCGGAGTCAACGATGGCTCGCTGAAGGGGTGGCAGGCCTACGGGGCCTACGACTTCGGTGTGGCCCGGTTGTCCGCGTCGTACGTGCAGTCGGCGGCGGACTACAACAGCGGCCACGCCAGCTCGATGTTGCTGGGACTGAAGGTGCCGCTCGGTCGTTCGGCGCTGCTGCTGTCGTTCAACGAGGCGAAAACAGACTACGGCATGCGAAACGTAAACCTGATCGGCGTGCCGCTCTATGGAAACGCCCGACAGTATGCAGTCGGCTGGACCTATGCCCTTTCGAAACGCACGAACCTGTATGCCTCGTACGCTCGGATCAGCAATGATGCACATACTGCGTTCGCGGTCGGCTCAGCCACCGACTTTTTCGTCGGCTCACCGGGTCAAGGCTCCAGCGGTACCGCAGTGGGCCTGCGACACGAGTTTTGAAGATCGCCGGCGCGAGCAAGGCTCGCGCCTGTGCACGCACGATCTACGCACATCTTGATCCAGGGTCGGCGGGCGGGGGCGCTGCCGCAACCGGTGCGTTCCGTCGATTTGCGAGGCGGTGTGCAACCTGACGCCCTGGCTTCCCATCCGCCGCAAGGAGGCGTCATGCGCTACCTGACGTTCGGCAGGCAAAATACCGCTGGAGAACAAGGCCTTTCGACACATTCTTCTGGTTTTTCACACTCTGTTCTGCCGTACCTCTTCAAGGCGTCGCACAACAGAGTGTAGAAATCGTGTCAGAGGTGAGTTCACAGCCTCGCCAGAGCTTTGGGCGTGGCAGAGTTTGAAAATCGCGGAAGTGATGCCGGCGGCTGCGAAAGGAGGGCGGATAACAGAGTGTCGAATGCCCTCGTCGGCATTGAGGTTGTTCTTCTTGTGATGTCGGCGCACATGGGCGCAGATATGCCTGCGTCCGGCGCGATATGCCGGAGATCGAGGAAATTTCGGCGTTCCAGGCTCAAGCCTGGCGGCGGTGATTCACATGCGGTTAGTCTGCGGTGCGATTCGTCGCTGGCGCCATAGCAGCAGCAGGCCGAGCGCCACGAGCCCGCCGCCCATGAGCAGGTAGCCGTCGCCCACGCGCTGCGTCAAGGAGGCCACGGCTGCGAACAAGGAAGGCCCGGCGAAGGCGCCGCAGAACGTGAAGAAGAGCGTGCCTCCGGTAAGCACCCCAGCCATCCCGGCCGGTGCCAGGCGCGCCACCTCGGCAAGGTACACACCGTTCCAGCCGGTGGCCGTGGCGCCGAACAGCATCGCCAGCACGAATAGGCCGGGCAGCGGCCAGCCAGGGCCGATGCGTGCGGTGACTAGCGCGCACAGTCCCATTCCCAGCGCCAGCAGCGCAAGCATGCGCGAGGGGTTCACGCCATGGTCGCACGCCCATCCCCAGGCGATGCGCCCCACGACCCCGGCGGCCTGCGCGGCGGCCAGCAGCAGCCCGGCGCGAACCGACCCGAGACCGGCCCCGGCGTGCGCCTGCGCAACCAGGTAAGTGGCCAGGCTGGCCTGCATCGAAGCGAAGAAAAGGGTGCAAATCGCCAGCTCGCGCACCGGTGGGAGGCTCCACACCATGCGTAGCGTGCGCAGCCAAGCCCAGGCGTCGAAGCGGCGCTCGTGATCGAGATGACGGTCGAAGCGCCTGCGCAGCGGTTGCAGCAGCCAGGCGCAGGCGGCGCAGGCGAGCGCCAGCAGCGGCAGCGCCAAGCGCCAGCCGATTCTCTGGGCCGCGCCTGGCAGCAGTACGCCTGCCAGCATGCCTCCCAGCGGAACGCCGGTCTGCTTGATCGAGAACACCAGGCCCCGCCAGCGCGCGGGAACCTCGTAGGCGAACAGATGCGAGCTGGCCGGAGTGGCGCTGCCGTAGCCCAAGCCAACGAGCAAGGCCCCCGCCAGCATCATCGCGGGGCGCCCGCTGGCCACCAGCAGCAGTCCGCCCGCAGCGCTTCCCAGGCACAGCTGCGCCGTGCGAAGCCCGCCCAGGCGTCGCACCGGCACTCCGGCGTTGATCGCTGCCAGCATCGCGCCGACATATAGCGAGGCAGCGAACAGGCCGACCGCGCTCAGCGGTAGATCAGTGGTCGCCGCAACTGCCGGGGCTATTGCGGGGACTGCCAGCGCCCCCATCGATACCAGGGTCTGCACCGCCAGCATGCTGGCCAGTGCCAGGCCTGGAAAGACGTCACGCGAGGGTTGATTCGGCACGGCCACTGGCGGAGGAGATGCCGCGTTCAACCTGCCCGCACTTCCTCGGCGATCGCGTCGCCCATGCCGCTGGTCGTGCCCGTGCCACCGAGGTCGGGCGTGAGCGCTTCGCCCTGCTGGATCACGCGCTGGACCGCGCGGTCGATGCGCGCACCGGCCTCGACGGCCGCCGCATCGCCGTTGCGGCGCCCCAGCCAGTCGAGCAGCATGCTGCCCGACATGATCATCGCGTAGGGGTTGGCGATGTTCCGCCCGGAGATGTCGGGCGCCGAACCGTGCGTGGCCTGCGCCATCGCATGGGTAGGCCCGGCACATAGCCCGGGAGCCATGCCCAGACCGCCCACCAGCCCGGCAGCCTCGTCGGTCAGGATGTCCCCGAACATATTGGTCGTCACCACCACGTCGTAGCGCTGCGGTGTCATCACCAGTCGCATCGCGAAGGTATCGACGATGGCCTCCTCGAACCGCACGTCCGGGAACTCGGCGGCCAGCTTGTGGCACTCCTCGACGAACATGCCACAGCCCAGCTTGAAGACCGTGTCCTTGTGCACCGCTGTCAGGTGGCGGCGGCGTGAGCGTGCCAGTTCGAAGGCCGCTCGCGCGACCTTGGAGGAACCGGCCCGCGTGATCACGCGCACCGAGATGGTCACATCGTGGGTGGGCCGGAATTCGCCGCAGCCGGCGACCACGTTGCGATCGGGTTGAAAGCCTTCGTTGTTCTCGCGCACGATGACCAGGTCGACTCCCTGGTGCACGCTCTTCAGCGTGGGATAGGACTTCACCGGCCGGATGTTGGCGTAAAGGTCGAAGTGTTTGCGCAGGATCGGATGGGGGTTCGGCGCCTCGGGCACCTTTGGATAGGCCATATGGCCAATGGGCCCCAACAGCCAGCCGTCGAGCGCCGCCAGCCGTTGGAGAGTGTCGGCCGGCATGGTGGTGCCTAGCGAATCGTATGCCGTGCGCCCGATCGGGATGGGCTCCCAATCGATGCGCACGCCGGTGGCCTGTGCGGCCGCGTGCATCACCTTGACCGTCTCGGGAACGATTTCGTGTCCGATGTCGTCACCGTTGAGGATCCCGATTTTCATCTCTTGCTACCTCGTTGCGTGAAAGAAAGACGATTCAGGGCGAGAGCACTTCGAGGCTGCGCCCATTCGTGGCGGGGCCGAATACGCCAACGCTGATCACGATGGCAGCCATCGCCGCGGCGATCATCGCGAACACCCCTGAAGGACCGAAACCGGCCAGAAGCGCCGCCGCCCAGTAGCTGACGAAGATCGAACTGACTCGACTCCAGGAGAAGGTGAAGCCGACTGCGCGCGCCCGGATGCGGGTAGGAAACAATTCGGCGGCGTACGGATGGAAGATGGCGATCATCCAGTTGTTGCCCAGCGCGATCAGCGCGCCGCTTATCAACACGACCGGAGCGCTATGACCACTGGCAAAGGCGCTTCCGCTGGCGCCGATCAGGATCGCCGTTCCTACCAACTGCCACTTGCGCTCGATGCGCTCGGAGAAGTAGCTGGCGCATGCCGCGCCGATGGGCGCGAGCAGCACGATCACCGCCGTGTACTCCAGCGAGTGCACGATTGTGAAACCCTGCTTGATGAGCAGTTGCGGCACGAACGCCGTAAACCCGAACACGGCGATGGTCTGCGCGAACTGGAAAATCGAGATCATGATGGTTCGCGGCAGATAGAAGCTCGAGAACATCTCGCTCCAGTGGCCGGTGTCAGCCTGGGCCTCGGGCACGTTGTCGGTCGGCGGCGGCAGCGGGCGGCCGAGCTCAGCCTCCACGTGCGCCTCGATTCCGGCCACGACGCG
>JAJYTY010000105.1 GCA_021792835.1 Pseudomonadota bacterium | reverse complement strand
CTGGGAATCGTCGGCGGGGTCTCGATCGTGCTGGGCACGCTGGGCCAGCTGCGCCTGCGCCTGCGCCGCGAGCCCCTGCAGGGCGACCCCGCGCAGGCGCCGATGGACCTGGGTTTCATCGGCCTGCTGCTGCTGGTGGCGGCCAGCGGGCTGGCACTGGCGGCCTGGCGCGCCGGCGCGGCGATGCCGGCGTTGCTGGCGCTGCACCTGGGAGCGGTGCTGGCGCTGTTCCTGACCATGCCGTACGGCAAGTTCGCGCACGCGCCGCTGCGCGTGGCGGCCTTGCTGCGCCATGCCGTCGAGCGCCGCCAGCCACGGCGTCTCGGGCTGGCCGACGAGTGAACACGCAGCGCGGGCCTGCCGCCGCGCTGCGCACGATGGAGCAAGCGGCAGGGAAGTAGTACAACGCATCGAGCGAAGCAGCGCCACGGAGTCGCCGGCAAGGCGACCATCACGAGAAGTGCATACGGCATCGCGCCGGATCGGAGACCACTCATGACAAGCAACGCAGCACAGGGGGACACGCCCAGTCGCGACCAGATCTACCAGGTCGCGCTGGCGAGCATCATCGGTTCGGTGATCGAACAGTACGACTTCCTGGTCACCGGGGTGATCGCGGCGACCGTGTGGGGAGGGGTGTTCTTCAAGCTGCCCGGACTGGCGGCGGTGGCCGCGGCGATCGGGGTGTACGGGCTGGGCATCGTCATCCGCCCGGTCGGGGCCTTCATCTTCGGCAACATCGCCGACCGCTACGGGCGCAAGGACGCGATGGTCTACGCGCTGCTGCTGATGGGCGTGGCCACGCTGCTGATCGGGCTGACTCCGACCTACGACAGCATCGGCGTCGCCGCCCCCGTGCTGCTGATCGTGTTCCGGCTGCTGCAGGGCATCAGCTTCGGTGCCGAGTTCGGCACCGCGTCGACCTGGGTGGTCGAGCAGGCCGCGAAATCCGGCAAGCGTGCCTTCTGGGGGGCCTGGGTCGGATTCGCGATCCCGATCGGGCTGCTGCTGGGGTTCGGCTCGGTGATCGCGGTTCGCGCGTCGATGGCGCCGGCCGAGTTCGTCGCCTGGGGCTGGCGCATCTTCTTTTTCATCGGCTTCGCGGTGGCCATCGTCGGCATCGTGATCCGCGCGCGATCGGTCGACAGTTTCGTGTTCGAGCAGTTCCAGAGCCAGCGCCAGGTGCTGTCGGCCCCGGCCGCGCAGGTGTGGAAGGAAATGCCCCTGACCATCCTGCGTACCTCGGTGGTCAATGCGATGTTCGGCGGAGCCTTCTTCCTGAGCTTCGTGTTCGGTACCGGCTACATGAAGGCGGTGGGATTCAGCGGCACGCAGGCCGAGACCATCGGGCTGATCGCCGCGGCGTCCATGCTGGTGTTCATGATCATCGGCTCCCGGCTTGCCGACAGCATCAGCCGGCGCAGCGTGCTGCTGGTCTCGGCGGTGGTGTTCCTGGTGTGGGCGATCCCGTACTTCTACCTGATCAACACCGGCAACTTCTGGCTGGCCGTGCTGGCCGACGTGGTGGGATTCGGCTTCGTGTTCGGCTTCGGCTACGGCGCGATCCCGACCTTCTACACCGAGAACTTCCCCACGCGCTACCGCGCCTCGGGGGCGAGCGCCGGCTACCAGATCTCGCAGGTCTACGGCGGCGGCCTGATCCCGATCATCGCCGGGCTGATCCTGCATGCCTACGGGATCCACCGTGCCTACGTGTACATCGGCCTGTTCGTGATGCTGTACGCGGTGGCGGCGATCCTGGCGATCATGGCCACGCCCGAGACCAGGAACGTCGACCTGCAGGTCTGATCCGGCGCGCGCGCCACGCGGGGAACCGGGCATGCCAGCGCCGACCGCGCATGCCCTGGCGGCCGCGATGTGGGCCGGGCTGGACGGTGATCCCGATCGGCTGCGGCGCCTGCGCCTGCATGGCGACGGCGCGCTGGACTCGGCCTTCGCGGTCAGCGACTTCGCCGCGGCGGCGGTCGGCGTGGCCGCGCTGGCGGCCGACGAACTGGCCGCGCTGGCCCCCGCGACGGCCGGCCGGGGCGACGCCACGGTGGAGGTCGATCGCCGGCTCGCGGCGATGGGCTTCGGCTCGACGCTGCGTCCGATCGGCTGGCAGCCGCCGCCGCTGCGCGACGCGCTGACCGGCGACTACGCCACCCGCGACGGCTGGATCCGGTTGCACGCCAACGCGCGGCCGCATCGCGACGCCGCGTATCGCGTACTCGGACTGCCCGCCGATGCCGGCGCCGCGCAGGCCGCGCCGCGCGTCGCGCAATGGCAGGCCGACGCGCTGGAGCAGGCGGTGGTCGACGCCGGAGGCTGCGCGGCCTGCATGCGGACGACGCAGGCGTGGCGCGAGCACCCGCAGGGAGCCGCGCTGCTGCGCCAGCCGCTGGTGCTGCGCGAGACCTCGTCGGCGCCGCCCGCGCGCTGGTCGCCGGGCCCCGGGCGGCCGCTGCGCGGCCTGCGCGTGCTCGACCTGACGCGCGTGCTGGCCGGTCCGGTGGCCACGCGCATGCTGGCCGCGCTGGGCGCGACGGTACTTCGCATCGACGCACCCGACTGGGACGAACCCGGTGTGGTCCCGGAGGTCAGCGTGGGCAAGCTGTGCGCGCGCCTGGACCTGAAGACCCCGCACGGCTTGCAGGACTTCATCGAACTGCTCGCGCACGCCGACGTGTTCGTGCACGGGCTGCGTCCGGGCGCGCTGGACGCGCTGGGACTGGATGCGGCAGCCCGCGCGCGCATCCGCCCCGGGCTGGTCGACGTCAGCCTCGACGCCTGGGGCTGGGACGGCCCGTGGGCGCGACGGCGCGGTTTCGACAGCCTGGTGCAGATGAGCTGCGGGATCGCCGATGCCGGCATGCGCTGGCGCGGCGCCGCGCGGCCGGTGCCGCTGCCGGTGCAGGCGCTGGACCACGCCACCGGCTACCTGATGGCCGCCGCCGCGTTGCGCGCGTTGTGCCTGCGCGTGCGGGGCGACGGCGCCACGCGGGCGCGACTGTCGCTGGCGCGCAGCGCGTGGCTGCTGCTGGGGGAGCCGCAGCCGGCGCAAGTGTCGCCGCACGCGGCGCCATGCGACGAGGATCTCGCCGAAGGCGTCGAGCACACGGCGTGGGGCCCGGCGCGCCGCCTGCGCATGCCCTGGCGCATTCCCGGCATCGAGTCGCGCTGGGAGCTTCCCGCCGCGGCGCTCGGAAGCTCGCCGGCGCGCTGGCCCGCGCGCAGCGGCTGAACGCGCCGGCGCCTGCGACCGGGGCGGGCGTGCGCCGCCCGAGCGCGCAGCAACACGGGTTGACCCTTTGGCGCGGCGCCGCGAAGGCGCTACGCTGCGGGCATGCCACGGTCAACGGCTGGGAGACACGCATGAGCGAGAGTTCGGGCGCGCAGGCCTTCGTGCAGGCCCGCGATTTCCTGCTGCGCCATCGCAGCGACTACAAGACCGCCTACGAGGGCTTCCGCTGGCCGCAGCTGGAGACCTTCAACTGGGCGCTGGACTATTTCGACGCGATGGCGCGCGACAACCACGACACCGCGTTGTGGATCGTCGACGAGCACGGGCGCGAGGACCGGCTGAGCTTCGACCACATGTCGCGTCGCTCCGACCAGGTCGCGAGCTGGCTGCGTCGGCTCGGCGTGCGGCGCGGCGACCGCGTGCTGCTGCTGCTGCCCAACGAGGTCGCGCTGTGGGAGAGCATGCTGGCGTGCATCAAGCTGGGCGCGGTGATCGTGCCGACGACCACGCTGGTCAGCGTGGACGACCTGCGCGACCGCTTCGAGCGAGGCGCGGTGCGCCACGTGATCTGCACGCTGCCGGCGATCGAGCGCTTCGCGCCGTTCACCGGCGAGTACACGCGCATCGTGGTCGGCGGCAGTGCCCCCGGCTGGATCGACTACGCGCAGTCGGCGCTGGCGCAGACCCGCTTCGACCCCGACGGGCCGACCCGCGCCGACGATCCGCTGCTGCTGTATTTCACCTCCGGCACCACGTCGCGGCCCAAGCTGGTGCTGCACAGCCACCAGAGCTATCCGGTGGGCCATCTGTCGACCATGTACTGGATCGGCCTGCGTCCCGGGGACGTGCACTGGAACATCAGCTCGCCGGGCTGGGCCAAGCATGCCTGGAGCTGTTTCTTCGCGCCGTGGAACGCGGGCGCCACGGTGTTCATCTTCAACTACGCGCGCTTCGATTCCGCCGCCGTGCTCGATGCGCTGCAGCGTCACGGCGTGAGCTCGTTGTGCGCGCCGCCGACGGTGTGGCGCATGCTGATCCTGCAGGACCTGCAGCGCTGGAAGGTCGGCTTGCGCGAAGCGGTGGCGGCGGGCGAGCCGCTTAATCCCGAGGTGATCGACAGCGTGCGCCGTGCCTGGGGCATCACCATCCGCGACGGCTACGGCCAGAGCGAGACCACGGCGATCGTCGGCAACACGCCGGGGCAGGCGCTGAAGCCAGGCTCGATGGGGCGACCCCTGCCGGGCTACCGCGTGCTGCTGCTCGACGCCGACGAGCGATCCTGCGACGACGGCGAGATCGCGCTCGACCTGGCGCATCGTCCGCTCGGCCTGATGCTGGGCTATGAAGGCCAGGACGACAAGACGGCGCAGGCCTGCCGGGGCGGGAACTACCACACCTCCGACGTGGCGAGCCGGGATGCCGACGGCTACCTGACCTACATCGGCCGCTCCGACGACGTGTTCAAGGCCTCCGACTACCGCATCAGTCCCTTCGAGCTGGAAAGCGTGCTGATCGAGCACGACGCGGTGGCCGAGGCGGCCGTCGTTCCGGCACCTGACGCCCTGCGCGGCGCGGTGCCGAAGGCGGTGGTGGCGCTGCGTGCCGGAGTGGCGCCGGAGCGCGAGGTCGCGCTCGACATCCTGCGTTTCGCGCGCGATCGGCTGGCGCCGTACAAGCGCATCCGGATCATCGAGTTCGCCGAACTGCCCAAGACCCTGTCGGGCAAGATCCGCCGCGTCGAGCTGCGCAAGCGCGAGCTGTCACGCGCTCCCGACGAGCGCCGCGAGCTGGAATTCCGCGAGTCGGATTCCGCGTAGCGAGGGTCCCGGCGCAGGCACAATGCTTGCATGGGGTGTGCGCGGGGCGGGTCGCCGATGGCCTGCCGCACGACGGCGCGCGCCGGGGAGAACGCGATGACAGGATCTGGGGTGAGGCGCCGCCGCGCGCTGCTGGCGGCGCTGGGACTGGGCTGCGCGTGGCCGGCGGTCCGCGCCTGGAGCTTCGACCTCGGCCAGGTGCGGCAGCAGCTCGGCGGCGTGCTGCAGGGGATCGCGCCGGGCTCGGCGCCGGCGCCGGCGCCGGCCGCGCCGGGGCCGGGCGGCAATTCGGCGGCGCTGGCCGCGCTGAGCAACAGCCAGGTCGGCCAGGGGCTGAAGGATGCGCTGGGGCGCGGCGTGGACGTCGCGGTGTCGACCCTCGGGCGCCCCGACGGATTCTGGGGCAGCCCGAAATGGCGCATCCCGCTGCCGCCGGCGCTGCAGCAGCTGTCCGGCGTGATGCGCATGGCCGGCATGGGGGCGCAGGCCGACGCGCTGCAACTGGCGATGAACCGGGCCGCCGAGGCGGCGGTGCCGCTGGCCCGCGAGCTGCTGGTGTCGGCGGTGCGCCAGATGAGCTTCGCCGACGCGAAGGCCATCCTGACCGGAGGCAACCGTTCGGTCACCGACTATTTCCGGCAGAAGACGCAGGCGCAGCTGCAGCGCCGCTTCCTGCCGATCGTGCACCAGCAGACGCGCAAGCTGGGGCTGGCGCAGCAGTACGACCGCTATGCCGGGCAGGCGGCGCGCTTCGGGCTGGTGCGCCAGGACCAGGCCAGCGTCGACCAGTACGTCACGCAGCAGGCGCTGGACCGGCTGTACCAGGCCATCGGCGACGAGGAGCAGTCGATCCGCGCCGATCCCGCCGCCGCCGGTTCGGCGCTGGTGCGCAGGGTCTTCGGCGCGGTGGGAGCTTGAGATGAATGTGCGCATGGCGGCGAGCGAGGTCGCGCCCGGCATCGCGGCGGACGGGGCTGCGCGCGATGCGGCCTGCCCGGGTTGGGCCTCGCGCCTGCAGTTGCGCTACGAGCGAGTCGGCGCGCGCACGGTGGCGTGGCATCGGCACGAAGGCGCCACGCGCGTGCTGGCCGCGCTGCATCCGGAGGGCGACGAGCGGTGCCACCACGTGCTGGTACATCCGCCGGGCGGCATGGCGGGGGGCGACACCGTGGACATCGAGCTCGATGTGCGGGCGGGCGCCCACGCGCTGCTGACCACGCCCGGGGCGACACGCTTTTACCGCAGCCTCGGGGCGAGCGCGGCGCAGCGCCTGCACGCGCGCGTTGCCGCCGGGGCGCGCCTGGAATGGCTGCCGCTGGAGAGCCTGGCCTTCGAGGGTTGCATCGCCGAGAACCGCTGCGTGTTCGAACTCGAGCCCGGCGCCGGGCTGCTGGCCTGGGACATGCTGGCGCTGGGGCGTCCGGCCGCCGGCGATGCCTTCGCGCACGGCAGCTTCACGCAGCACCTGGAGATCCCCGGCGCATGGCTGGAGCGCGGACGCATCGACGGCGGCGACCGCGTGCTGCGCGATGCGCCGGGCGGACTCGCCGGGGCCCAGGCGCTGGGTACCTTGCTGCTGGCTGCCGGCGAGGCGCTGCCTGCGCGGCGCCGCGACGAGCTGCTGGAGGCGGTGCGCGAGCTGCTGCACGATGTTCCCGAGGGGGTGCGGGCGGGAGTCACGTCGCCGCAGCCGCGACTGCTCGTGCTGCGCGCCACGGCCCCGCGGATCGAGCCGCTGGCCGGGCTGCTGCATGCGGCATGGGCGCGCTTGCGCGAGCATGCCTGGGGCCTGCCGGCCTGCGCGCCGCGCGTGTGGTCCACCTGATCGCGCCCCACGGGGGCCGCGTCAGCGCTGCGACAGCAGCCCCTGGGTCTCGATGAAGCGGATCACGTCCTGCAGGCCCTGCAGGGTCTTCAGGTTGGTCATCGCGTAGGGTTTGCCGCGGCGCATGCGCTCGGTGTCGCGGCGCATCACGTCCAGACTGGCGCCCACATGCGGCGCGAGGTCGATCTTGTTGATCACGAACAGGTCGCTCTTGGTGATCCCGGGGCCTCCCTTGCGCGGGATCTTCTCGCCGCCGGCGACGTCGATCACGTACAGGGTCAGGTCCGACAGCTCGGGGCTGAAGGTCGCCGCGAGGTTGTCGCCTCCCGATTCGATGAACACGATGTCGGCATCGGGAAATCGCTCCAGCATGCGCTCCACGGCCTCCAGGTTCACCGAGGCGTCCTCGCGGATCGCGGTGTGCGGGCAGCCGCCGGTCTCCACGCCCTCGATGCGCTCGGGCTCCAGCGCGCCGGCCACGGTGAGCAGTCGCTGGTCCTCGCGGGTGTAGATGTCGTTGGTGATGACCACCAGATCGTGGCGCTCGCGCATTGCCTTGCACAGCATCTCCAGCAAGGTCGTCTTGCCGGAGCCGACGGGGCCGCCGATTCCCACGCGCAGCGGCGGCAGGCGCTTGCTGCGCCCGCGGATGCGGTGCAACGCGCCCGCCGCGGATTCGAGGTCGGTTTGGAGGAGTTCGCTCATGATCGGAACAGTCGGGAGTACTGGGTCTCGTGGCGCGCGCTGAGCACGGCCAGCATCGGGGAAAAGCTCTGCCACTGCTGCGGCCGCTCGCGCAGCCGCAGGGCCTGGGTCACCGCCGCCGGCAGTTCCAGGCTCAGCGCCTGCAGCAGGCGCTGGCCGCTGCTCTGGCCGAGGGGCACGCAGCGCAGCGCCGCCTGCACCTGGTTGTCGAGCCAGGAAAATCCCAGAGCCTGCAGCGTGTGCGTCTCGTCGAGCCCGAGCGCACAGGCGCCGAGCGCGAAGCCCAGCGGCCAGCACGGCGGCTCCGGCAAGCACCCGGCCAGTTGCAGCAGCGCGTGCCCGGGGCGCAGCCGCGTCAGCCAGTCCAGCATCGAGCGTCCCATCTGCACGGTCTGCAGTCGCAGCTCGGCGGTCTCGCGCGTGGCCAGCACCCAGGCCTGCACCTGCTGCAGCACCTGGGCGTCGCGCGCCAGGCAGGCGGCGTGGGCACGCGCGGCGGCCGGCAGTTCGCTGCGCGCCAGCGTCAGCTGCAGCTGGCCGCGCAGCCACAGCAGCGACGAAGCCTCGTCGTGCACCATGCCGGCCTCCACGGCCGCCTCGAGGCCCTCGGAGTAGCTGAAACCGCCGACCGGCAGCGTGGGTGACGACAGCCACATCATCACCAGCTCGGGTGCCGGCGCGACGTCGACTTCAGGCTCCTGCAGCGTCCGTTGCATGATCGTGTGCATGGTCGTGGCCGTGGTCGTGGTCGTGGCTGTGCGCCGGGGAACGGTCGTGGACTTCGTATGCGCCGGACTCCGGTTCGAAGGGCGCCAGCGCGGCCTCGACGCGCAGGCCCATGCGACCCAGCATGTCGGCCAGCACCGGGTCGGGTTCGAGCTGCAGCACGTCGCAGCCCAGTTGCAGCGCGACGTGGCGGTTGCCCAGGTGGTAGGCGGCGCGCAGCAGTGCCAGCGCATCGTCGGCGCGCACCTGCAGCAGCGCCTGGCGGGCCGCGCGCACGCGCAGCAGCGAACCGTCGACCGCGACCAGCGCGTCGCCGTCGCGCAGCACGCTGCCACGCGGCAGGATCACCGCGATGCTTCGGCCCAGGCTGTCGCGAGCCGCGAAGCGACTGCGCGAACGCGTGTCCCAGTCCAGGCGGAGCTCGGCGGCGCGCTGCAGCAGCGACGGCGCGAGTCCGCGCGCCGCCGGTACGCGCAGGTTTGCCTGCAGGGGGACTTCGGCAGGCGACGAATGCGCCAGGGGCAGGGTCGGTTTCATGTCAGAACAGGAAGTAGCGCTGCGCCATGGGCAGCGAATGCGCCGGCTCGCAGCGCAGCAGCACGCCGTCGGCGCGCACCTCGTAGGTCTGCGCGTCGACCTGCATCGCGGGTGCGTAGGCGTTGTGCACCATGTCGGACTTGCGCACCGAACGGCAGTCGCGGACCGCGCTCAGCGCGCGCCGCAACCCGAGGCTGGAGCCGATTCCGCCTTGCAGCGCCGATTGCGAGACAAAGCTCAGCGAGGTCGCCGACAGCGCGCCGCCGAAGGCGCCGAACATGGGGCGCGCATGCACCGGCTGCGGAGTCGGGATCGACGCGTTGGGGTCTCCCATCAGGGCCGCGGCGATGAAGCCGCCCTTGAGCACCACGCTGGGCCTGATGCCGAAGAAGCCGGGGCGCCACAGCACGAGGTCGGCCCACTTGCCGGGCTGCACCGAGCCCACCTCGTGCGCAATGCCGTGGGCCAGCGCCGGATTGATGGTGTACTTGGCGACATAGCGGCGCGCCCGGAAGTTGTCGTTGCGCGAGTAGGCGCAGGCAGCGCCGAGTGCGTCGGCGTCGCGCGGGGGCGCCAGCCAGCCGCGCTGCTGCTTCATCTTGTGCGCGGTCTGCCAGGTGCGCAGGATCACCTCGCCCACCCGCCCCATGGCCTGGCTGTCGCTGGACATGATGCTGATGGCGCCGAGGTCGTGCAGGATGTCCTCGGCGGCGATGGTCTCGCGCCGGATGCGGCTCTCGGCGAAGGCCAGGTCCTCGGCGACCTGGGCGTCGAGATGGTGGCACACCATCAGCATGTCCAGGTGTTCGTCGACGGTGTTGACCGTGTAGGGGCGCGTCGGGTTGGTCGACGACGGCAGCACGTTGGGCTCGCCGAGCACGCGCAGGATGTCCGGCGCGTGTCCGCCTCCGGCTCCCTCGGTGTGGAAGGTGTGGATGGTGCGCCCCTTGAAGGCCGCGATGGTGTCCTCGACGAATCCGGATTCGTTCAGCGTGTCGGTGTGGATGGCCACCTGCACGTCGCGCAGCTCGGCGGCCTGCAGACAGGTATCGATGGCCTGCGGCGTGCTGCCCCAGTCCTCGTGCAGCTTGAGCCCGATCGCGCCCGCGTCGATCTGTTCGAGCAGCGGGTCGATGCGGCTGGCGTTTCCCTTGCCGTAGAAGCCCAGGTTCATCGGGAAGGCCTCGGCCGCCTGCAGCATGCGCGCCAGGTGGTGCGGGCCGGGGGTGCAGGTGGTGGCGTTCGTTCCGGTGGCCGGACCGGTCCCGCCGCCGAGCATGGTCGTGACCCCGCTCATCAGCGCCTCCTCGATCTGCTGCGGGCAGATGAAGTGGATGTGCGAGTCGATTCCGCCGGCGGTCAGGATCATGCCCTCGCCAGCGAGGATCTCGGTGCCGGGTCCGATGGGCAGGTCCACGCCGGGCTGCACGTCGGGGTTGCCGGCCTTGCCGATTCCGGCGATGCGCTGGCCGCGCACGCCCACGTCGGCCTTCACGATGCCCCAGTGGTCGAGGATCAGCGCATTCGTGATCACCAGGTCCATCGCGCCTTCGGCGCTTGTCGCCTGGCCTTGTCCCATGCCGTCGCGGATGGTCTTGCCGCCGCCGAACTTGACCTCCTCGCCGTAGCCGCCGGCGCGCAGCGTGTAGTCCTGCTCGACCTCGATGAACAGATCCGTGTCGGCCAGACGCACGCGGTCGCCGACGGTGGGACCGAACATCTCCGCGTAGGCGCGGCGCGAAAGGGAACTCATGGCAGATCTCCCATGACCTGGCCGCGGAAGCCGCATACGCGGCGCAGGCCCGCGAACGCGACCAGCGACACCGTTCGCTGCTGCCCCGGCTCGAAGCGCACGGCGGTGCCGCTGGCAATGTCCAGGCGCATGCCGAGCGCCGCGTCGCGGTCGAAGTCCAGCGCCGGGTTGGTCTCCGCGAAGTGGTAGTGCGAGCCGACCTGGATCGGGCGGTCGCCGCGGTTGTGCACCAGCAGCTTGCGGCGCTCGCGCGAGGGGTTGAGTTCGAGCTCGCCCGCGGCGCAGACGATTTCACCTGGGATCATCGGCATCTCCTGGAGATCAAGGGATCGGCTGGTGCACCGTGACCAGCTTGGTGCCGTCGGCGAAGGTGGCCTCGACCTGGATGTCGGGGATCAGTTCGGCGACGCCCTCCATCACGTCCTCGCGCGACAGCAGCGTGCGGCCGTGGCTCATCAGATCGGCGACGCTGCGCCCGTCGCGTGCGCCTTCCAGCACCGCGGCGCTGATGTAGGCCACGGCCTCCGGAATGTTCAGGCGCAGTCCGCGCGCCTTGCGGCGCTCGGCCAGCAGCGCGGCGGTGAAGATCAGCAACTTGTCCTTTTCTCGCGGGCTCAGGTCCATGGGGGGCCTCGTCGTCGGGCTCGGCTTCGATGCTTGTGCAGGTGGCAAGAACCGTTCCCGGGTCCGTGGTGCATGCGCGGGCGTCGTCCGGCGCTTGCCGGTGCATCGATGCACGGCCCGGGTGCGTGCGCATGCTGCGCGCCCCTCGCCGGTGCGCGCAGCGGCCCAGGCGCGGCGAGGCGTGGCGTGGCACGGGACTTGCGAAACCCCGGGCATCCCTCGACCCGCTTGAAAGGACCCACAACATGGACCGTCGCACCGCCATCAAATCCCTCGGAGGCGCAGCCGTCGCGGCCGCCGCCGGCGGCCTGCCGTTTCCGGCCATCGCCGCGCGCAAGTCACCGATCAAGGTGGGCATCCTGCATTCGCTGTCGGGAACGATGGCGATCTCGGAGACCGCACTGAAGGACGTGGACCTGATGACCATCGCGCAGATCAATGCCGCCGGCGGGGTCGACGGGCACCCGATCGAGCCCGTGGTCGTCGACCCGGCGTCGAACTGGCCGCTGTTCGCGGAGAAGGCGCGCCAGCTGATCTCGCAGGACAAGGTGGCGGCGATCTTCGGCTGCTGGACCTCGGTGTCGCGCAAGTCGGTGCTGCCGGTGCTCGACGAGCTCAACGGGTTGCTGTTCTACCCGGTGCAGTTCGAGGGCCAGGAGCAGGACCCGCATGTCGTCTACACCGGCGCTGCGCCGAACCAGCAGGCGATTCCCGCCACCGAGTACCTGATGAGCCAGGACGGCGGCGGCGCCAAGCGCTTCTTCCTGCTCGGGACCGACTACGTGTACCCGCGCACCACCAACGCCATCCTGCGCGGCTTCCTGCATTCCAAGGGGGTGAAGGACAGCGACATCGCCGAGGTCTACACGCCGTTCGGCTTCAGCAACTACCAGAACATCGTCGCCAACATCAAGAAGTTCGCGGCGGCGGGACCGACCTGCGTGATCTCCACGATCAACGGCGACTCCAACGTGCCCTTCTACAAGGAGCTGGGCAACCAGGGCATCAAGGCCACCGACATCCCGGTGGTCGGCTTCTCGGTGGCCGAGCAGGAGCTGGCCGGG
>JAJYTY010000104.1 GCA_021792835.1 Pseudomonadota bacterium | reverse complement strand
CCGCTGGACTCCGAACGCGCCGGGATCGTCATGGATCTGCTGCGCCGCATCGCGCTGGATCACCGCGCCGCCATCGTCGTGGTCACCCACGACGAGAGCATTTTCAACCGCTTCGACCGCATCTTCCGCTTGCGCGACGGCCGGCTCGTCTCGGTGGACACGGCCAGGCCCGCGATGCCCGAAGCAAGCCCGGCTTGAGGTCTGGCGAACGGCTCGTCCTTGTGCATGGAGGATCGCGGCACGGAGTTTCGCCCCATTCCGGGGGGCCCGATCCGTGCGCCCCGCCGGATGACCGCTACTTCAGGCGGTACGCCGCATGGCACGCCACGCAGGTCTGCATCATCCGCCCCAGCACGTCCTGCGCCTTTCGAACCGAGCCGGTTGCCGCGGCGTCCTGCGCCGCCACCGCGAACTCGCCGGCCTGCCGATGCAGTCGTGCCCCCAGCGCTCGCATCCCCGGCGGCATGTAGCGTGCCTCCTCCTGGGCCTGGTCGCCATGCATCGAGGACATGCCCAGTTTCATCGAGGCGATTCGGGCCGCGGAGTCCAGGTCGCCCGCGGCCATCGCCTGCTGGATCTCGGCGAGGCCCTGCAGGTGCATGCGCATGGTGGCCAGCGTCTCACGCTTGACCAAGGGTGGGAATAGCACCGCGACGCGATGGTCGGATTCGTGCGCGGCTGCGCCGGGCCCTTGCGCCAGATGGCCGGCAGTGCCCGCGTGAGCGCCCTGCGCCAGACACGTCGTGACGGCGCCACACAACAGCAGGGCACGCGCCGCGCTCCGGGACTTCCCGATTCCGTAGGTGTTCATGTACGTCCTCCTTGACGACGATCGGGGCTCAGGCTACCTGCCGGGGAAGGCGTGTTCCTATGATCGCGATCATGTCGCCTTGGCGCGAAGCACTGCTCCTGACGGAACCCGTAGACCTTGGCCAACCCGCGCGATTGCAGAAACTTGCCGCCGTCACCGGCGGACGGCCCTCTGGCGGACTGGCCGGCCGATATCGCCCGCCTGGGCGTGCGATACCGGCTTGAGACCGGGGACGGTCTGTTTCTGCGGGGTCGCGTGCCGACCCATGTCTACTGGGTCGAATCGGGCGAAATCCAGTTGCAGCGCGCTTCGCCCCATGGTCGAAACGTCGTCCTGCAGCGCGTGCGCGAGGGATTCGTGGCCGAGGCGAGCCTGCAGGCGACGCGTTACCACTGCGACGCGGTGGCGGGACAGCCATCCACGGTCTGGCGCTTTGCACGTGGGCATGTGCTCGAGGCACTGCGGGGCTCCACGGAACTCGCCATGTGGTGGGCGGGTCGCCTGGCGGAGCAGCTTCGCTCGGCGCGCCTGCGTCTCGAGCGACTCAGCCTCAAGGGTGCGGGCGACCGGATCGTGCATGCCATCGAGACGGAGGGTTCGGGCGGCAGCCTGTGGCTGGCCTCCACCCGGCGAGAATGGGCAGCCGAACTCGGGCTCACGCCCGAGGCGCTGTACCGCAGCCTCGCGCGCTTGCAGCGCGCCGGCGTGGTGCGGGTCCAGGGCAGCGAACTGCGGCTGGTCGGGGAATCTGCCGGCGCATCGCAACCCTCGCCAGGGCTTGCGCCCCGCGCCGACTCCAGCCGATGAACGGCCGTTTCCCGGCTCGGGTGGTTTCGCGTGGCGCCGCGGCGCGGGCTTCGGCCTGCGACGCCTGCATGGCTTCGGCCTGGCCCGGGCGCAGGAGTACGCGGGCATGGTGCCGACGCGCCACCACCCGGCCGCCGGGGGATGGTCTTCAGAACGTGACGACGGCGCGGACCCCGGCGACCAGTTCGTTGCGAATCAGGTGGCGGGGATCGGCCGGATCGAGCAATCCGCCGCCGGGATGGATGATGTATTGCAGATCAGGCTGCAGCACCAGCCAGCGCGTGACCTGCGCCTGGTAGGTCAGCTCGACCAGGGTCTCGACCCCCTGCGCCGGCAGCCCCGACGCGCGGTCGAGCGCGGCGGCGCGGCTGCTGACATGCCCGATGCCGAGATTGATGCCGAACTGGTCGGCGGGCCGCCCGGGCAGAGGGTCGGTGACCGTCAGTCCGCCGTTGAACGAGAAGTCGATCAGGTTGCGGTCATCGGGCGCGCCCATGACGCGTCCGAACAGGTTCACGGTGCGCGCGGCATGCGTGGGCGAACGCCATACGGTCTGGTCGACGACCCCGTACACGCTGTAGTTGCCATGGTGCAGCAGCGGAACTCCGCCGCTGCGCGGGTCGGCCTGCGACAGGCCGTCGGCGGCCAGATACTCGTCGGGGAACAGGCCCGTGTCGTACCAGGCTCCGAGCTTGTAGGTTCCGGGAAGCCCGCCGAGCACGGTGGCGTACTGGAACTCGCCGATGAACAGGGTTCCGGTGCTCAGGTTGAAGTTCGTTCCGCTGGGGTCGAGGATCTGGGCATTCTGCGCGAAGCGCCCGCCGCCCGGGTTGTCGTCGAAGGCGCCTGCGAGCACCGTGAGGTCGTGCGTCATCCTGGCGCGCAGACGCACGCCCAGCGAAGACAGCGGGTATGCGGGACCGCCCCCGTACATGTCGAAGGACGGCAGCAGCGGCCATCCGGCCATCGTGTCGACGAACAGCCCCGAGTAACGGCTGACGATGAACTCGTTGTCGATGCTCTGCTGGCCGATCTTCACGTCGTAGCGCCCGTCGTCGAGGACCTGGTCATACCAGAGCTCCCACAGACGGACGCCGTCCCGGGCCTCGTTGCCGTTGGCCGCCTGCAGGTTGTCGAGGTACGGCCCGGTCAGCGGCTGCCCGTGGATGCCCAGCACGCTGGCGTGAAGCGTTCCGCCGGGCAGCCCGAAGGCCTTGCCGGTATGCAGGTCGATCGACAGCGTCGTCAGTCCCTGCACCGTCGAGCCCCGCTTGACACCGCCGGCGAAGTTGCCCAGCAGGTTCTCGCTGTCGTAGAGGTGCAGCGAGATACCGTGCCGTGCCAGTGCGCTGCGCAGACCTCCGAGGTCGCCCAGCGGCCCCGCAGGCGCCCACTGGCTCCGCGCCGCGGCCGGATCCTGCGTGCCGCCCGCGCGCGCCGGCAGCGGACACATCAGCACCGCCAGTGCGACGGCGCCCGGCAGCACCGACATCGCCCGGGGGCGGATTGCGCGCCGGGTCAGGCGCAACGACGGATGCCGGCGTGCGGGCAGGCGCATGGATCGATGGCAGTGATCCGGCCATCGTACCGGGAGCCCGCGCACGCGATGTGACCGATTCGCAGATACGTATCCAGACACTGCCGCCGGAGCATCCGGGCGCCGTGGCCATCGCCTCCCTCCGCGGCATTCCGGCTGCAGTTCCTGATGTTCAATGCGCGCAGTGCGCGCGTCGCCGATCCGCTGGTCAGCGTGGGCGATTGGATCGACGAATTCCCGGAGCTGGCACCGGTGGTGCATGGTGGGCGAGACCCACCTGGCTGGCCACGTGGCGCTCGTGGGCGGCGCGGCGGTAGGGCAGCCAATAGTGGTACATGGCCAGCACCGCGTCCGGAATCTCGAGTGAAAGCTTCTCGCGGTCCGCCGGCGTCCTTGTCAGCGCGTCCTGCTCCGGCCCGGAATCCTCTTCGCCCAGAAGCTGGATCGGTCGCAGCCATGCACGCCCTTGCCCGGTCGCAAGCAGCGGCGCCCAGTCGTCCCCGCACAGCTTCATTCCGGTGATGAAACCGTAGGCCCAGATCTCGGCATCGTCGCGCTCCTCGTCGCCGTCCTTGAACGTCGACCACAAGGGCACGATCATCGGACCTTCCGGGTCTTCGAGGTTGGCGACGATGCTGTTGAACAGGCGGGTGACGAGGCTCATGATCCGCTTGAGCTCGCCCACGTCCTTCAGCGGCGGCATCTGGTCGGTGAAATCCTCACCCCAGATGCGGGGCATCCAGAGCGTCGGATGGACCGTGGTCGGGCCGATGGCCAGCGCGTGCAGGTAGCCGTCGAGCATGTCCAGAGTCATGCTTTCGTCGACGCCGGCTTCGTAGAGCAGGAACTGGTCGAGCTCGTCGATCTCGGCGTCGCTGAGCGGGGCGTTGAAGGTGGCGGGGTCCATGACGGCGGACTGTAATGCATCCTCCTCGAGAAAGAGCCGCGGGCCGAGTGCCCTCGGTCAGAAGGCCCTCGGAGCCGGCCCGCGCGCTGCATGAACCGGTGCAAGAACGTAGCGATCCCGCCCACTGCGCTTGCCCTTGTACAGCGCCTGGTCAGCGCGCGTCAGCACCGCGGCAAAGTCGTCGCCGTCTTCGACCATCGACGCACCGAGCGTGGCCGTGAGGCGAAGTCGCAGGCCCGAGTCGAGGATGATCGGGTTGTCCCGGATCGCGTCGAGCAGACGCGCAAGCGCGCTGTCGATCTGCTCGGCCCGCTCGGTGCGAAGCACGACCAGGAACTCCTCGCCGCCGAATCGGTACAGGGGTTCATTGCGCCGCACGTGGGCCTTGAGCACCACGGCAAATCCGCGCAACGCGGCATCGCCGGCAAGATGTCCGTGTTCGTCGTTGACCCTCTTGAAATGATCGATGTCCAGCATCGCCACGAACAGGTGCTCATGGCGGCGCAACGCATCCTGGCGACAGCGCTCGAATTCATGCTCGACACCGTAGCGCATGGGCAGCCCGGTGAGCGGATCCAGTCGTGCAGATGTCGTCAGCACGAGGTTCTTCACACCCGCCAGCAGGTGGAGCAGCTCGGACTGCGTCTGCTCGAATGCCTCGAGATCGCGCTCCTGCGCGGGCGCCCCCTCGATGGCACGGCGGCAGATTGCCCGAATGGCGTCGTGCATGAACTTGTGGGCGCGACCGATCCGCGTCGCGGCCGCGGCGTCCACGGCATCGAACGCCGGTCGCTGCGCTGCGAGCCATGACCCGAAGGCGCATCGCGCATGGGCATTTGCGCGCAGCACATCGTCTCCCGGAGACGTGCGCAACACCGCGCAGCGCAGAACCCGGCGCGTCCAGGACATGTGTGCGTCCATGGCGGCGTCGAGGCCGTTGATGAACGCCTCCACCTCGGCAGGGAAGCCTGTCTGCGCCGACAACCCCGGCGGCCGCGGCAGCGCGGACATGCAATCCGGGGACGCGCCCGGGCGCGGCGCGAGGGACGCCGACACGCGAGCGCGCTGAGCGCCCTGCGACGGGCCTGCCTGTCGCGACGCGGGGCGTCCATTCGATGGGCGCCGCTTAATCGGCTGCATCCGCATGGGCGCAGTCTCCCGTGGGGGTTGATGAACGGTATCGCGCCTTGTCGGAGCGAAGCCACTCCCGTCTCATCGCGGCCGGCGTGTCCCCGTAGGCTGCCTTGAACCGGCGGATGAAATGCGAGGCGTCCGCGAAGCCGATTCGCGACCCTATGTCGGCGACGCTCACCCTGCCAAAGCGTGGATCGCAAAGCATGCGCTTCGCCGCGGCCATGCGCTCGGAGTTCAACTGCTCGAAAAAGGATGCATTCTCGGACGCGAAGGCGCGATGCAGCGTCCGCTCCGAGACGCCGAGTTCGATGGCGACCTCGGCCGCGGTCAGTCCGAACCTCGTGAATCGCTGCTTGATGCAGGCTCGGGCAACGCGGGCCAGCGAGGTAGCCTGCAAGGCGGCTGCGCCGGCGAGGGTGCGCTCGTGATGGACGAGCGAGAGCAGACTTCCCATCTGGGTGTCCAGCAGGTTCTCCTGATCCTGCAGGCACACCGCC
Organism: Pseudomonadota bacterium; assembly: GCA_021792835.1. GTDB lineage: Bacteria > Pseudomonadota > Gammaproteobacteria > Burkholderiales > Burkholderiaceae_C > Thiomonas_A. The sequence goes on along the minus strand of JAJYTY010000104.1, from coordinate 6,612 downwards.
ATGCGCTCGGGAGTGAGTTGCTGGATGAAGGAAGCCAGCACCGAACTCCACCCCGAATCGGCGCGAAGCACCGTCGGGCGATCCAGGTCGGCCGCGGGAATCCAGGTCCTCAGCCAGGCTCTCGAGATGAAAATCGAGGTCGTCCTGCCACGCCCCCCTCTCTTCATATCGAAGCCGGACTGCAGATTGGCCAGGAGGATGTCATTCGGAGCCAGGCGGAACTCCGTCCCGTCCAATGTGACGGCCCATTCGGCTCCCCGCAGTACCGAAAGCTGAATATCGCCATTCGGATTGATGCGCTCGGCCGCGTCGGCTGAAAGCTGGGCGCGCCTGACGTGGGAGTCGATCCACGACATGCGCAACTGGCCGCAGGTCGCCTGCGACAGGCTCGCCTGGATATTCTCATCATCGGGCAGATCGACCGGCGCCCTGAAAATGCGCTCCCGCATCAGCTCGACCCAATAATCCCGTGCCATGCGTACCGGGACGTCGCCCGTTGACCAGCGCCGGAATTCCATCGTTCTTCTCCATGGCGACTTGTGCACGAAACGCTTGCCGCAACTGCCCCGAGGACAACGCCCTCGAAAATGCGCAATCGCGGACCCAACCTCGCTGTGTAGCATGCCTGATATGGACTGACAAATATATCGCGGCCGCTTGATATAACACCCGGCCGGTCCGTTGCCCGTCACGAATCGGCGATTTTCGGCGTGAATCGGTCCATTCCTGCGCATCGTCTTCCCTTATTCTGATGTCTCGCCGAATCATCGCGACGCGTCCGGCGTCGACGCGACCATCAAGCCAACCATCGGCATCACCACAAGATCCAGGGGAGTGGAATGGACCGGGAACAATTGCTGCACATGGCCGAGCACCTTCTCGGGCCCCTGAGCACCCTGGAGATGCTGGCGGAAGCCGACGAACAGCTCACGAACAATCTCTTCTACATGAACGGCGCCGCGCGACGCCTGTTTGCCGGGTTCAGGGATGAACTGAACTCGCACCTCGACGGCGCCGATGTCGGGCAGGCCGTGGGCAGGAGCATCCATCAGTTCCACCGCAATCCGGAAACTCAGAAGATGGTGCTTCGAGACATCATGGAGGGACGGCGCTCCGAGCATGTCGTGAAACTGAATCTCGGCAAGGCCACGTACCGCATCTCGGTGTATCCGGTACGCGACATGCAAGGCAAACTCATGGCCTTTCATGCGAGCTGGCTGGACATCACCGCGCGCACCGAGGTCGAGGCTCTTTCAAGATCCCTGCTGGATGTCTCGCAAAACCTGCAGCGGGAGGTGGCGACCAGTTCGAGCGAGCTGGATGGCGCGGTCGACGTGCTCCAGTCACTCCAGCATCTTGCCGAGACGAGCAGCCAGCGCGTGGCTTCACTGGGCTCCGCCGCGAAAAGCATCAGCGGCATCGTCCAGACCATCCGCGACATCGCGGCGCAGACCAACTTGCTGGCGCTCAACGCGGCCATCGAGGCGGCTCGTGCCGGAGAGCACGGTCGAGGCTTCGCGGTCGTGGCCGACGAGGTGCGCAATCTGGCGCTGCGTGTCCAGGAGGCCACCTCGCAGGTGCAGCACCACGTGGAGGCCATCGGCGAGGAGGTGCAGGGCATCACCGCTCAGACCGAGAAGAGCCTGGGCACGACGCAGGCGGCGGCATCGACGATCCAGACGGTCTCGACCCAGTTCCAGGACGTGGGTACCCTCGCAAGCGACCTGCTGGGCACGGCCAGGCATCTTGAAGAGGTCATGGCATGAGCGCTCCGCACGGCCGCTCCGAAGGAGCGCTCAACTCCCTCGGGGAGTCGAGCGCAGCGAGGAGGGTCGACCCATGACCAGTGGGCTCCAGCAGGAGCTTGACGATCGCTCCAGACTGGCCGGAGGCAATCGCCTCGAACTGCTGCTGTTCCGCCTGGGAGTCGACGGCAGTGGTCGCCGCGAAGTGTTCGGCATCAACGTGTTCAAGGTGCGCGAAGCGCTGCGGATGCCCGACATCACCTTCATTCCGGGGCTGGCTCCGCAGGTGCTCGGGGTTTGCCATATCCGGGATCAGGTCGTTCCGGTTATCGACCTTCCCGCGGTCGTGGGCTGCACTGCGAAGAACCTGGACATCCTGATCGTCACCGAGTACGAGCGATCGGTACATGGCTTCGCGGTCGAGGACGTGGAGCAGATCACCCGCCTCGACTGGAGCCGCGTGCTGTCCGCCGAGGTCCATGCCGTGGGAGGCATGGTCACCAGCATCGCCCAGCTCGACGCCCGGCGGGAAGACTCGCGGCTCGCCCTCGTGCTCGACGTGGAGAAGGTGCTGCGTGACGTACTGCCATCGCGCGTGAGCGAAGCCGACGCGACGCGCATCCGGCCTCAGGCGTCGATACCCGCCGGCTCCGTGATCCTCGCGGCGGATGACTCGTATGTCGCGCGCAACCAGATCGAGCAGGTGCTGAAGGCGATGGGCTTGCCGTACATCATGACCAAGACGGGCAAGGAGGCGTGGGAACGCCTATGCGCGCTGGGGCACGAGGCGCAGGTCGATGGCAAGCCGGTGACGGACAAGGTGGCCCTGGTGCTCAGCGACCTGGAAATGCCGGAGATGGACGGCTTCACGCTGACGCGGCGAGTCAAGGAGGACGAGCGCTTGCGCCGCGTTCCGGTGGTCATCCATTCCTCGCTGACGGGGCATGCGAATGAAGAACATGCCCGACGCGTGGGGGCCGACGGCTACGTCACGAAATTCGCCGGCGATGAACTGAGTGCGGCACTGCTGGATGCGCTCGGGCGGCCTGCAGGCGGCGGGCCGAGTTGATCGGCCCCGCGACGCTCCCGAATCCTTCCCGGTCCTCATTACGCCGATGGTTCTGCCGCAACTGTCCTCGGAGGAGATCTACGGGCCCGCCGTTCGGATCTTGTTGCGCTCGTTCCGGTCCGGAGCGTCGGAGGTGGCGCGGACATTCGCTGAGCGCTTCTATGGCTCGCTGATGCAGGCCGATGAGACGCGCTCGGTCCTGTCGCTGCTTGGCGCGGAGGAATTCGGGAATTTGCAGTCCAGGCAGGCGCAACATTTGCTGATGTTGCTCGACCCCGAGCTCGAGGCCGAGGCGCATCGGGTCGCCGCGACGCATGTCGGACGCGTGCACGCGCTGGTCGGCGTCGACATCATGTGGCTGATCGACGCCTACAACCTGTACCAACAGGCACTTCTCGGCATTCCTTGCGGACTGTGCACGGAGCAGCACCACCAATTGCAGCTCATCCTGGATCGCCGTCTGTTGCTTGACCTGCAGGCACAGAGCGCGGGCTACCGGCAGCTGGACGACGATCTGTCCATCGTCATGGCGCAGATCCAGCAGACGGCCATGACCGCGCGAAGCACGACCGACCTGTATCAGGGCGTGCTCAAGGCACTATGCGCCATCGACGGCGTCCTCGTGGCCAACATCGGCCGCCGGGGCATGCAGGGGATGCTCGAGCTGGAAGCGCTCGAAGGACCTTCGGCACACGCGCATGCGCAGGCGCTGCGAAGCGCCGAGTCGCCGGCCATCGAGCTTCCACTGGATGCGATCCAGGATGTGGACGGCCCGTCGGCGCGCGCCTGGAAGTCGGGCCAGCTGGTGTGCAGCGACGCCTACCTGCTCGACAGCCGCGTCCAGCCCTGGCGATCGCTAGGCGCGGACCTGGGAATTCGCTCCAGCGCCAGCCTGCCGCTGATCGACGAAGCCGGCCAGACCTTCGCCCTGGTCAACATCTACAGCCGCTGGCCCGGTTTCTTCAAGGCGCAAGCGCGTCAATTGTTCCTGCAGCATGTGCAGCAGACCCTCAGCACGGCTGCGCTTCGCCACGTGCACGGCAAGGTGATCCCGCATGATCTGCGGCAGAAGTACCGGGAACTGATCGCCGAGCGCCGCATGGGCCTGTTGTACCAGCCGATCATCGACCTGCAGACCGGCGCGCTCAGGAAAGTCGAGGCGCTTGGTCGGCTGATCGGGCAGGACGGCGATCTGGTGTCCCCGGGCGAGTTCCTTCCCACGCTGGGCAACCGCGATCTGCTCAGGCTGTTCAAGTTCGGCGTCGAGCAGGTGTGCCGGGATCTGCGTGCCTGGCACGCGCAGGGCCTGAGGATCTCGGTCTCGCTCAACCTTCCGCCGCAGGCGATCGCCGCCCCCGAATACCATGAAGTGCTGTTTCGCACGCTGGAGGACACGGGAACCGACACCGAGTTCCTCGAGCTCGAGATCCTGGAATCCCAGGAGCACAACGAGGTCGGCAAGCGCGACTCCTTCCTGAACGATCTCAAGACCCTGGGCATCCGCCTGATCCAGGATGACCTTGGCGCCGGACACAGCTCGCTGCTGCGCCTGGACAGCATGCCCTTCGATGAAGTCAAGATCGACCAGGGGCTGGTTCGGCGCGCCGCGAACAGGCATCCGCACCGGGCTTTCGGTTTCATCTACTTCCTCACCCAACTCGCGCACGAACTCGGCGTCACCGTCGTCGTCGAGGGACTGGAATCTCCGGGCCTGATCGAAGCAGCCTGCATCATGGGCGCAGACCGTGGCCAGGGCTTCGGAATCGCACGTCCCATGCCTGCCGAGCGTGTCGCCGCATGGCTCGAGGGCTTCCAATGGGCTGCGGATCCGTTGCGCCCGAGGACCGCGTGGGGTGCGCTGGCCGGGTACCTGCTGTGGGAGCGCGAGCTCAAGGCTCTCGATGCATGGCCCGAACTCATCGAGAACCACGTGCGCGCGCCGTGCCGCGTGCAGCATTTCATCGAAAGGCATGACCTCCGCGACTCGGCGCTGCAGCGATTGCTGGATGCAAACCATTCCGTGGCTCTTCATGGGGCCTGGACCAGGATGTACCAGCGCTCGCGCTGCGATGTGATCGACGCGTTGTCCGAGCAGGGGCGACGCGAGGCCGCTGCATTCGCTTCGATCGCGCGCTGAGAAAGTCGACCGGCGCATCATGTAAATCTTCCGGCAATACATCCCGTGGCTCGCCTCGAAATAGCTTGCGTTTATCCGATATCACAATCAATGAACGTGGCATGACTGAATGGTTACATTCGTGAATTAATTTGAATGGCGGCCAATCCTGTCCGGATCCGGCGATCACGGCGCGCCTGCCGTCCATTCCCGGCGATTTCATGGCGCTAACCTTGCCTGAATGAATCAGGAGCGCTTGCCGCATAAGTCTGGAAATACGCCCGGCCCCATTTCACGCAGTGGAGTTCGTGGCCGGTACCGACGAGCGCCCGGAGTAGAAGTACAGACTCCCATGCCAGGAAACCTGCATGCGTGACTTCCTGGCGCTTGTCACCATCTCGATGCTGCTGCTCGCCGGACAGGCCAGCGCGCTGGGCGCGGATGCCACGCGTGCGTCCGCGTGCCCGCGCAGCCCCAGCGACCTGCCTCGCGGCCCCGCGGCCTTGCATCGGGCGCTTGCCCGCCACGGCATCTCGCTAGGTCTCAGCGACAGCGAGAACCTGCTCGGGAATTTCGCCGGCGGCATCAAGCAGGGCTCGACGGTGCAGGGGGTGACGACGCTGTCGCTCGATGTCGACACCGGCAAGGCCCTGAGACTCCAGGGCGGGAGGATCCACGCCAGCGTGCTGGACATCCATGGCCAGCCACTGAGCGGACCCTACCTGGGCGACCTGCAGGCTGCCAACGGCAACGAGGCCAGGGATGGCGCGCGTCTGTGGGAACTTTGGTACCAGCAGAGCTTCGATTCCGGCCGCTTCGACGTCAAGGTCGGCCAGCAGAGCATCGACAACGACTTCATCGTCAGCAAGTACTCGGGGTTGTTCCTCAACACGATGGCCGGATGGCCGCTGCTGCCGTCCTTCGACATGTATGGCGGCGGGCCCGCCTATCCCTTGTCCTCGCTGGGCCTGCGCATCCGTGCGCGTCCCACGCGGCGACTCACCGCGCTCGCGGGCGTCTTCGACGACAACCCGGGCGGGGGGCGCTTTGCGCAGAATGCCCAGGTCCTGGATCCCAGCGGCACGAATTTCAACCTCAGCACGGGCACGCTGTTCATCGGCGAAATCCAGTACGCGACCAGACTCGCCGGCCTGCGCGGCACCTACAAGCTGGGCGGCTGGTACGACACCGGACTGTTCCCCGACGAATACCTCGCCTCCGACGGTCTGTCGCTTGCCGATCCGCGCGGCCATGGCGTGCCGCGAATGCATCACGGCAACTACAGCGTCTACGCGGTGGCGGACCAGACCGTCTGGCGCTCATCGACGCAGCCCTCGCGAACGCTGAACCTGTTCGGACGCATCATGGGTGCGCCGAACGACCGCAATCTCATCGACCTCTCCTTCAACGGCGGCCTGACCGTGGGCGACCCGTTGCCCGGGAGACCCCACGATCAATTCGGAGTGGACCTGGGGATCGGGCATGTCAGCAGCCAGGCGGCGGCTCTCGACCGCGCATCGGGGCTTGCGGCACAGGGCACCGAGACCCTGGTCGAGCTGACCTACCAGGCCCGGCTCACGCGGTGGCTCGTGCTGCAGCCGGACCTGCAGTACGTCATCCACCCCGGCGGCGGCCTGATCAACCCGAGCGACCCGCACCACCTCGTCGGCAACGAGCTGAGA
>JAJYTY010000103.1 GCA_021792835.1 Pseudomonadota bacterium | reverse complement strand
GCCTGGCCGCGCATGCGGCGCAGCCCTTCGATCTCGAGCGGGGTCCGCTGCACCGCTTCGTGCTCGCGCGCGCCGGTGTCGACGAGCATTGGCTCGTGCTGGTGCTGCACCACATCATCACCGATGCCTGGTCCAACGAGATCGTGCTCGCGGAGCTGGCGGCCCTGTACAGCAGCGCGCTGCGGGGAGCGGCGCCGCAACTGGCCCCCAAGCCCATCGACTTCGCCGACTTCGCGGCGTGGCAGCGAAGCCATGTGGACGAGGACCTGCTGCGCCCGCAGCGTGCCTACTGGCTCGACCGGCTCGACGGCATGGTTCCATTGAGCCTGCCTACCGACACCGGGCGCAGCACACGGAGCGGCAGCCACGGCGACGTCGTGCAGATCGCGCTGTCCGATGCCTGGGTCGACGGGCTGCAGCGCCGCAGCGCCGAACTCGGATCTACGCCGTTCATGGTGCTGCTGGCGGTGTTCCAGTCGCTGCTGGCACGCTGGTGCGCCCAGGACGACATCGCCGTTGGCGTTCCGATCGCGGGCCGCACGAGCGTGGAGTCCGAGGGCGTCGTCGGTTCGCTGGTCAATACGCTGGTCCTGCGCAGCCGGGTCGACGGCGCGCGCAGTCTGCGTGAGTTCGTGCAGTCCGAGGTCCGCCCGGCCGTGCTCGGGGCCTTCACCCACCAGGACCTGCCCTACGACCAGCTGATCAACCGCCTGAGGGAGCGGGGCGGGCCGGGCAGCAACCCCGGGGTGCGCGTGTTGTTCAACATTCTGAACCAGCCCAGTGGCCCGCTGCATTTCGAAGGCCTGCAGGTCGAGCGGGAGTTCCTTCCCGTAGAGGCCACGCAGTTCGACCTGGGCGTGGGCTTCGACTTCGTCGGTTTCAAGTCGCTGCGCCTGGGCTTTTCCACGGAGCTCTTCGAGCGTGCGAGCATCGAGGGGCTCGGCGAGCTGTTCCTGCACGGACTGGATCGAGCCCTTGGCGACCCCGGGCTGCCGTTGCGGGCGCTGTGGTCCGTGCCGCCCGCGCAGCTCTCGCGTTTGCGGCGTTGGAACGCGCCCCGGCCGAGCGCCGCCGCGAAGCCGGCGCCGAACCTTCCCGCGCTGCTGGCGGCATCGCGCGGCCTGGACGGCGAGGCGATCCGTGACGCGGCAGGGCGCGTGCTTTCATACGCCGAGTTGTGGGCGAGGGTGGATGGGCTCAGTGCGAGGCTGGTTCGCCTGGGAGCGCGACGTGGCACCCTGGTCGGGCTGGGGTTGCCCCGCGACGCCGAACTCCTGGTGGCCCAGCTCGCCACGCTGCAGGCCGGGGCCGCCTATGTGCCGCTGGATCCCAACTATCCGCCGGCCCGCCTGCGCGACATGATCGACGACGCCGGCCTGCTGGTGCTGCTGACGCACTCGGAGCTGCGCGATGTCTGGGAACCCACCGGTGTGCCTCTGCTCGAGCTCGACCGGCTGCCGGACGACGAGCCCGAAGCCCTGGCCGGCGCCGAGGCGCAGGCCCAGGACGCACCGATCGCGGAGGACCCCGCCTATGTGATCTACACCTCCGGCTCCACCGGCAAGCCCAAGGGGGTGGTGGTGCCGCACGGCGCGGTCGTGAACTTCCTGGTGTCGATGCAGCGCGAGCCCGGCATGGGCCCGGGCGACGTCGTGCTCGCGGTGACCACGCTGAGCTTCGACATCGCGGTGCTGGAACTCCTGCTGCCGGTATCCGTCGGCGCACGCATCGCGCTGGCCTCGCACGAGCAGGCCAGCGACGGCCGCGCCTTGCTGGCGCGCCTGCAGGCGGAGCGCGCCACCGTGATGCAGGCGACGCCCGCGAGCTGGCGCATGCTCATCGATGCCGGCTGGCGCGGATCCGAGGGTTTCAAGGCGCTGGTTGGCGGTGAGGCGCTGGGTCGCGACCTCGCCGACTCCCTGCTCGAGCGCTGCGACGAACTGTGGAACATGTATGGGCCGACCGAGACCACGGTGTGGTCGACCTGCTGGCGCGTGCAGGCCTCGCCGGCACCGATCCGCATCGGCACGCCGATCGCCAACACCCAGGTGCACGTGCTGGACAGCGACGGCCAGCCTTGCCCGATCGGATTCAGCGGCGAGATTCTCATCGGGGGCGATGGCGTGACCAGCGGCTACCTGCACCGCGGTGAGCTCACCGCCGAGCGCTTTGTCCCGGACCCGTGGCGCGGCGTACCGGGGGCACGCATGTATCGCACGGGCGACCGCGGGCGGTGGGGCCACGACGGCTTGCTGGAGCACCAGGGGCGGCTTGACTTCCAGGTCAAGCTGCGAGGTTTCCGCATCGAACTCGGCGAAATCGAAGCGCATCTGCAGTCACACCCTGAAGTGGGGGATTGCCTGACGATGGTGCGCGAAGACATTCCAGGTGATCCGCGACTGACCGCCTATATCGTGCCGACAGCCGCAGACATCGCCGTGGCGACGCTGCGTGACTGGTTGCGTGCTCGCCTGCCTGGCTACATGGTGCCCCAGCAGTTCGTGGTTCTTGCAGAACTTCCGCGCCTGCCCAATGGCAAGATCGATCGCAAGTCGCTTCCCGTGCCGCGACACGATGCGGCGGCGCACACGATGGCGGGCGGCGATGTGGCCGTGACTCCGGCCGAGCAGGCACTGGCGCGCATATGGATCGAAGTCCTCGGCACGCAGAATATTCGCCGCACGGACAACTTCTTCGACCTCGGAGGGCATTCGCTGCTGGCCAATCGCGTGGTCGTCGATTTCGAGCGTCTCACGGGGCAGCGGCTGAGCCTGCGTCGTCTGGTGCACGAAAATCTGTCGCAGTTGGTGGCGGGAGTGAGCATGCCGTCTGCGTCACCACAGACTGCCGCACATGCGTCGGTCGCCACCGGATTCTGGTCCAGACTTGGCAGACAGTTGAGGCTTGGAAAGGGTTGATGCGAGTTCAACCCCCCGCGTCGGCATCCGTGCCCAGATCATTCTCCAGCAACATCGAATCCCCATAGCTGAAGAACCGGTAGCCCTCGCGCACCGCATGGGCATACGCCTCGCGAATCGTCTGCATCCCCGCGAAGGCACTGACCAGCATCAACAACGTCGACTTCGGCAGGTGGAAGTTGGTCAGCAGCAGATCGATCCAGGCGAAACGGTGCCCCGGCACGATGAAGATCTCGGTCTCGCCGCTCCAGTCGCGCCAGGGGGTTGGCGGGGCATCGGGCGTGCCCAGGTCGCGCGCCACCGATTCCAGCGCGCGCACCGTGGTCGTGCCCACCGCCAGCACGCGCCCGCCCTGCGCTCGGGTCTCGGCGATCGCCCGCAGGGTCGCGCCGGGCACCACGAAGCGCTCGCTGTGCATGTGGTGCAGCGCCGGGTCGTCGACCTTCACCGGCTGGAAGGTGCCGGCGCCGACATGCAGGGTCAGGTGCGCGCTGCGCACGCCGCGCTCGCGCAGTCGCTCCAGCAGCGGCTCGTCGAAGTGCAGTGCGGCGGTCGGTGCGGCGACCGAGCCGGGCACGCGTGCGAACACGGTCTGGTAGCGCCGCGCGTCGTCGGCGTCGTCGGCGTGGGTGATGTAGGGCGGCAGCGGAACGTGGCCGTGGCGCTGCATCAGTGCGTAGGGCTCGTCGCTCAGGCGCAGGCGAAACAGCGCGCCGTCGGGCAGCGGCCAGCGGCCCAGTACCTCGGCCTCGAAGCCGCCTTCCATGCGCAGACGGCTGCCGATGGCCGGCTTGCGGCTGGCGCGCATGTGCGCGATCACTTCATGGCCGTCGAGCACGCGCTCGACCAGCAGTTCCACGGCGCCGCCGGAGGCCTTGGCGCCGAACAGCCGCGCCTTGATGACCCGGGTGTCATTGAACACCAGCAGGTCGCCGGGTTGCAGCAACTGCGGCAGATCGGAGAACACGCGGTCGTGCAGGCCGCCGCGCGCGTCGAGCAGACGGCTGGCGCTGCGTTGCGCGGCCGGGTGCTGCGCGATCAGTTCCGGAGGGAGTTCGAAGTCGAAATCGGACAGCGACAGCTGCCCGGGCCGAAGCGGGGTCGGGGCGGAAGGCATGACGGCAAGGGAAGGCTGGCGCGGGCGGCGCCGCGCGACCCGCTATTGTCGCCGCCGCAGGCGGGCACGCTCAACCCGCGTCGATGCGCATCCACGTGGTCTTCAGCTCGGAGTACTTCTCCAGCGCATGCAGTGACTTGTCGCGCCCGTTGCCGGACTGCTTGACCCCGCCGAATGGCACGGTGATGTCGTCGTCGTCGTACTGGTTCACGTGCACGGTGCCGGCGTGCAGCGCGCGGGACACGCGAACCGCGCGGTCGAGGTTGCGGGTCCAGACCGCCGCGTGCAGGCCGTAGCTGGAGTCGTTGGCGATGCCCAGCGCGTGGGCCTCGTCGCGGAAGCGGATCACCGACAGCACCGGGCCGAAGATCTCCTCGCGGGCGATGCGCATGGTGTTGTCGACGCCGTCGAACACGGTGGGGGCGACGAACTGGCCGCCGGTGTGCTGCAGCACCTGCTCGCCGCCGGCCACGCAGCGCGCGCCCTGTTCGAGCCCGCTGCGGATGTAGCCCATCACGGTCTCGGTCTGGCGCGCGTCGACCAGCGCGCCCAGGCGCGTGGTGGGGTCGAGCGGGTCGCCGGGGGCGTAGCCCGGCGCCAGCGCCGCCACGCGCTCGACGAAGTCGTCGGCGATGGACTCCTGCACCAGCAGGCGCGACGGCGCGTTGCAGGACTCGCCCTGGTTGTAGAACATGCTGCCGGCGGCGGTGGCGGCGGCGCGGTCGAGGTCATCGAAGTCGGCGAACACCAGGTTGGCCGACTTGCCGCCGAGCTCGTTGTACACGCGCTTGAGGTTGCTGCGGCTGGAGTACTCGAGCATGCGCCGTCCCACGCGGGTGGAGCCGGTGAAGCCCACGGCGTCGACGTCCATGTGCAGCGCCAGCGCCTCGCCGGCCTCGTCGCCGAAGCCGGGCACGACGTTGAGCACGCCCTCGGGCAGTCCGGCCTCCAGAGCCAGCTCGGCCAGGCGCAGCGCGGTCAGCGGCGACTTCTCGCTGGGCTTGAGCACCACGCTGTTGCCGGCGGCCAGTGCCGGGCCGAGCTTCCACGAGGCCATCAGCATCGGATAGTTCCACGGCACGATGGCGCCGACCACGCCCACCGGCTCGCGGCTGATCAGCGCCAGCGCGTCCGCGCCCGTGGGGGCGATCTCGCCGTAAACCTTGTCGATGGCCTCGGCGTACCACTGGATGCAGCGCGCGGTGCCGGGCACGTCGGCCGACAGGCTGGCCGAGATCGGCTTGCCCATGTCCAGGGTCTCCAGCAGCGCCAGCTCCTCGCGCGCTGCGCGGATGCGCTCGGCGAAGGCCAGCAGCACCTTCTTGCGCGCCGCCGGGGCGCGCGCGCTCCAGCGCCCGTCGGCGAAGGCGGCGCGGGCGCTGGTCACGGCCAGGTCGACGTCGGCGGCCTGGCCGCGCGCCACGCGCGCGATGACCTTGCCGTCCAGCGGGGAGACGCAGTCGAAGCAGCGTCCGTCGACGGCGTGGTAGCGCCGGCCGTCGATCAGCAGCCGGCCGTCGATACCGGCGGCGATGCGGTCGGCTGCGCGTGCGTGCCAGACCTCGCGGGCAGTGGGTTGGTTCATCGGGGGCTCCGGGGGGCGCTCAGGACCCGATCATGGCATGCCGCGCCGCGTCGAGCAAGGCAAGGCCTCGTGCTGCGTCAGAGTTCGTTGACCGGCTGCACCTGTGGCGTGCGGCTCGCCTTGTCGCGGTTGAGCCAGTACGGCACCAGTCCGAGCAGGATGCCGCCGATCGCGATCACGTCCACCGTGATGCTGAAGGTGGGCAGGCTGTAGATTCCGATGAACCACAGGAACAGCCCCGAGCCCAGGGGCCACAGCATGAACACCACGAGCTTGAACGCGCTGGTGCGCTCGGAATTCCAGACGTGCCAGGCGCAGGCCAGGCAGGCCAGGCCGTAGTAGAACGAGGCCTGGAAGCCGATGGCGTCGACCGAGTCCTGGATGATGACGTTGACGGTCGGGATGAACGAGGCGAGGAACAGCAGTACGAGCCCGAACCCGGCGATCACCAGCGTGGCGATCCACGGCGTGTCCCAGCTCGGGTGCAGGTGCGCGTAGCGATGGTGCAGCAGGCCGTCGCGGCTTTGCGCGAACATGGTCCGCGTGAACTGCAGGATCGAGGTTTCCAGGGTTCCCAGGGTGCTGAGCATCACCGCAAGCACGGCCATGTAGCTCCACGGCTTGGGGAACAGCTTGTCGGCGATCGCCAGCACCACGTTGGTGTTGGCCTGCTGGATCTCGCGGTCGCTCAGGGTCATCAGCGCGACCACCGCGAACAGGATGAACATGGCGATGATCACCAGCATCGCGATCAGCGAGCCGACGCTGGCCACCCAGCTGCCGTCGCGGGTCTCCTCGTTGAGGTTCACCGTGACGTCCCAGCCCCAGTAGAAGAAGATCGCGGTCAGTGCGCCCAGCGTGAACACGCGCGGCGTGAAGGAGCGCGGGTCGAAGTCCGACCAGTGCAGCGGGTGCACGGGCGCGGCGTGGAACTTCCACAGCGCGGCGCCGACGATGACCACCAGGATCGCGACCTCCAGCGCGGTCAGCGTGACCTGCACATAGCTGGTGAGCTTGATGCCCTTGAGCACCACCGCGCTGACCAGGATCAGCCAGCCGGCCGCGACCAGGGTCACCGCGGTGGTGTTGCCGACCTGCGAGGGGCTGACCAGCGCCAGGGTCGCGGTGGCCGCGGGAACCGTGCCCGACACCATGAACATCGCCGAGGCGACCAGCAGCGCCCAGCCGGCGAGAAAACCCAGCCCGCGGTTGAAGATGCTGCTGACCCACGCGTAGGAGGCTCCGGCGTTGGCGTCCAGGCGGTTCAGGTGCATGTAGGCGAAGGTGACGCCGAACATGATCAGGCCGCAATACAGCAGGCTGGCGGGCGCCAGCACGCCGACGCTGGCGACCAGGGCCGCGGTGGTGGCGGCGATCGAGAACACGGGGGCCGTGCCGGCGACCCCCATGATGGTCGATTCGGTCAGCCCGAGGGCGTTGCTGTTGAGTGCGGCGGGTTCCGGACGATGGGGCATGGCGGGTGTGCGCGGCGCTGGACGGATGGTTGCGTACGGATGGTGGCGTGCGCATTATCCGTGCAGCGGGCGCCGCGGGGGAGCGGCGGGGGACGCGCGCCCCGTTCAGGCCATCCAGCCGTCGCGCCGCAGCCCCAGCAGCGTGGCGTCGAGCGCCGTGCCGATGCGCTCGATCATCTGGTCGATGTCGGCTTCGGTGCTGACCAGCGGCGGCGCGATGATCATGCGCGAACCCACCGCGCGCATCACCACCCCGGCGTCGAAGCAGGCGTCGCGGCAGCGCAAGCCGGCAGCGGCCTCGGGCGGGAAGGGCTCGCGGCGCCGCTTGTCGCGCCACAGCACCAGCGCCGCGGTCATGCCCAGTCCGTCGACGTCGCCGGCCAGTTCGTGCTGTCCCAGCTTCGCGAAGCGGCGCTGCAGATACGGCGCGAGCCCGGTGCGCACGCGCTCGAGCACCTGCTCGTCGCGCAGCGCGTGCAGGTTGGCCAGAGCGACCGCGCAGCACACCGGGTGGCCGGAGTAGGTGAAGCCATGCGCGAATTCGCCGCCGCGCGTGCCCAGCACCTCGGCCACGCGCGGCCCCACCAGCACTCCGCCCAGCGGCAGGTAGCCGGAGGTCACCCCCTTCGCGAAAGTCAGCAGGTCGGGCTCGATGCCGATGTGCTCGTGCTGGCAGCCGAACCAGTGCCCGAGTCGCCCGAAGCCGCAGATCACCTCGTCGCTGACCAGCAGCACGCCGTGGCGGCGGCAGATGCGCTGGATCTCGCGTGCGTATCCGGCCGGCGGCACGATGACCCCGCCGGCTCCCTGCACCGGCTCCATGACGAAGGCGGCGACGCGCTCGGCGCCGAGTTCCAGGATGCGCTGCTCCAGCCACGAGGCCGCGCGCAGGCCGAAGTCGGCTTCGGATTCGCCGGGCCGTCCCAGCTGCAGCCGGTACGGCTGCTCGATGTGCTCGAAGCCCGGCAGCGGCAGGTCGCCCTGCGCGTGCATGTCGGGCATGCCGCCCAGCGAGGCTGCGCCCAGCGTGCTGCCGTGGTAGGCGTTGCGCCGCGAGATCAGGATCTTGCGCCGCGGCTGGCCCATCAGGTCCCAGTAGCGCCGCACCATGCGCACCATGGTGTCGTTGGCGGTGGAGCCGCTCTCGGTGAAGAAGACCTGGCGCATTCCGGCCGGCGCGATGCCCGCCAGCTCGGCGGCCAGCTGCGCCGCCGGGCGCGTGGTGGTCTGGAAGAAGGTGTTGTAGTAGGGCAGCTCGTGCATCTGCGCGCGCGCCGCCTCGACCAGGTCGACGCGCCCGTAGCCGAGGTTCACGCACCACAGGCCCGACATCGCGTCGAGGATCTCGTGGCCCTGCGCGTCGCGGATGCGCACGCCTTCGCCGTGCACGATCATGCGCGGCGGGTGCTCGCGCAGTTGCTGCGGATCGCTGAAGGGGTGCAGGTGGTGGGCAGCGTCCGCGGCCTGCAGTGCCTGCGCGGGCTGCGCGCCTTGCGGCGGCGCCGCGGCCGGGTTCACACGTGCTGCAGCAGGTGTTCGCGTTCCCATGGGCTGATGACCTTCATGAATTCGGCGTATTCGCTGTTCTTCACGGCGCGGTAGATCGCGCAGAACCGGCGTCCCAGCAACTGTTCGAGCTCGGGGGCCTCGCCGAGCAGGCGCACCGCCTCCGACAGGCCCTGCGGCAGCGCGATGGAGGAGGGCTGCGTATTGGCGTTGCGGTGGATCTCGGGCAGCGCCTCGATGTGCCCGAGCAGGCCGAGGTAGCCGCAGGCCAGGGATGCCGCGAGCGCCACGTAGGGGTTCGCGTCGGAGCCGGCCAGGCGGTTCTCGATCCGCCGGTTCTGCGCATCCGAATCGGGTACGCGGATTCCGGCGGTGCGGTTGTCGGTGCCCCACTCGACGTTGGTGGGGGCTCCGCCGCCGCCGGCGAGCCGGCGATAGGAGTTCACATAGGGCGCGAACAGCGCCACCACGTGCGGCAGGTACTTCTGCAGGCCTCCGATGTAGTGGAAGAAGGCGGGCGACGGCGAGCCGTCGGCCTGGCTGAACAGGTTGCGCCCGGTGGCGCGCTCGAGCACGCTTTGATGCAGGTGCATCGAGCTGCCGGGCTCGCCGGCCATCGGCTTGGCCATGAAGGTGGCGTACATGTCGTGGCGCAATGCCGCCTCGCGCATCGTGCGCTTGAAGAAGAACACCTTGTCGGCGAGGTCGAGCGCGTTGCCGTGCAGGAAGTTGATCTCCATCTGGCCGGCGCCGATTTCGTGGATCAGCGCGTCGATGTCCAGCTCCATGGCCTCGCAGTAGTCGTAGATGTCCTCGAACAGCGGGTCGAACTCGTTGACGGCGTCGATGCTGTAATGCTGGCGCGCGGTCTCGGCGCGTCCCGAGCGCCCCAGCGGCGGGCGCAGCGGCAGGTCGGGGTCGGTGTTCTTGGCCACCAGGTAGAACTCCATCTCGGGCGCGACCACCGGTTGCCAGCCCCGCTGCTCGTACAGGCGCAGCACCTGCTTGAGCACGCTGCGCGGCGCGTAGTCGACCTCGCTGCCGTCGCGGAAATAGCAATCGTGCAGCACCTGCGCCGTGGGGTCGACGGCCCACGGCACCGGGCGCACGGTGGACGGGTCGGGCACCAGGTGCATGTCGCGGTCGATCTCGCTGATCAGCTGGCCCAGTTCCGGCTCGTCGGGCCAGTTGCCGGTCACGGTGACGCCCAGAATGGCCTCCGGCAGGCGCATTCCGCGGTCCTGGGTGAACTTGCTGCGCGGCAGGATCTTGCCGCGAGCGACTCCGGTGAGATCGGGCACCAGGCACTCGACCTCGGTGACCTGGCGACGGTTCAGCCAGTCCTCGAGTTCCTGGAACTGGCGCGGGGACGCGCCGGACCCAGCGGCGGACGGGGTTGGCGCAGCGGCGGCGCCGTGCTGGAGCCGAGGCTCGGCGGAGGCGGACGGGGGGCGGTGGCTTGAAGGCATGGTCAGGTCCGGCTGGTTCTCGAAGTGCCGCGCCCCCGCGTCACCGCGCTCCAAGGCCCCGGGGCCTGCCCGGAGCGTGCCAGCCGCGACTCAGGCGGCCTCGGCGTGTACCGGCCTGAGCACCTGTGCCGGCGCGACGTGGGGCTGCGCAGCGTGACGCCGGCAGGCGTCGCCGAAGGCCTGGAACAACGCGCGCGAGACCGGATTGCCCGCCGCTTGCCATTCCGGATGCCATTGAACCGCAAGCAGCAATCCAGGCGAAGCCGAGTGGACATAGGCCTCGACCAGGCCGTCGGGCGCGTACGCCTGCGGCTGCAGGCCCGGGGCCAGGCGCTTGATGCCCTGCCCGTGCAGGCTGTTGACCTGCCACGACGAACGGCCGAGCAGACGCTCGAGCCAGCTGCCGGGTACCGCGCGCACTTCATGCGCCGGCGCGTACTGCTGCTCCAGCGGCAGGCTCTCGTCCTCGCGGTGGTCGGCGTAGCCGTCGGTGCGGTGCACCTGCTGCAGCAGGCTGCCGCCGAGCGCGACGTTGATTTCCTGGAAACCGCGGCAGATCCCGAACACCGGGATGCCGCGCGCGATCGCGGCGCGGATCAGCGGCAGCGTGGTGGCGTCGCGGTCCGGATCGGCCGGGGAATCGGGGTTGTCGAGGGCCTCGCCGTAGTGGTGCGGCTCGATGTTCGATGGCGAGCCCGAGAACAGCAGGCCGTGCACCGAGGCCAGCACGTCGTCCACCGGCGTGCGGGTGCCGAAGGCCGGCAGCAACAGCGGCAGGCAGCCGGAGATCTCCAGCAAGGGATCCACGTACTTGCGGGCCACCGCGTGCACCTGCTGGCCGCGGAGTTGCTTCAGGTCGGTGGCTACGGCCACCACGGGAACTGCATGGGACATGTCGCGAGCCTGGCTGCCCCGACATGTGGCTGGGCTGCGGTCACATGACGGGAGTGTGATACACCCGGAGTTTCCGCCCCTTGCTCCGAAAGTGCAAGGGCAAACCCTGATACCGAAGGGTTTGCCCTTGACTCCGACCCCGCCCGCGGCCTCAGGCCGGGGTATGCGCCACGCCGGCCAGTTGCTCCATGCGCGCGGTGTCGGCGCGCAGTTCGTCGGCGGTGCCGTCGTACAGCACGCGGCCCTCGCCGAGCACATAGGCGCGGTCGGCCAGTTCCAGCGCGCCGAACACGTTCTGCTCCACCAGCAGCACCGAGATGCCCTCGCTCTTCATGCGGGAGACGGTGCGCATGACTTCCTGCACGATGATCGGCGCCAGGCCCTGCGAGGGCTCGTCGAGGATCAGCAGCTTCGGGTTGAGCAGCAGCGCGCGGGCGATGGCCAGCATTTCCTGCTCGCCGCCGGACAGCCGGCCGCCCTTGCTGGTGCGCCGCTCATGCAGCCGCGGGAACAGCTGGTAGACGGAGTCGATGTTCCAGGTTCCCTCGGTCTGGTGCGACACCAGCAGGTTCTCGTGCACCGACAGGTGGCCGAAGATCCGCCGCCCCTCGGGGACGTAGCCGACGCCGGCGGCGGCCACGCGGTGGGCCGGCGCGCCGGTGGAATCCTTTCCGAACAGCTTGATCGAGCCTTGGCGCGGCGGCGTCAGGCCCATGATCGAGCGCAGGGTCGTGGTCTTGCCGGCACCGTTGCGTCCGAGCAACGCCACCAGCTCGCCCTCGCCCACCTTCAACGAGACCCCATCGAGGATGTGGCTCTTGCCGTAATACGTGTGGATGGAATCGACTTCCAGGACCATGCTCATCGCGTGGGTTCCCTCATTCAGTTCTGCTGCCCGAGATAGGCCGCCTGCACCGCCGGATTGGCGGCGATCTCCTTCGCGTTGCCCTCGGCCAGGAAGCGCCCGTTGTCGAGCACGGTGATGCGGTCGGCGATGCCGAACACGATCTCCATGTCGTGTTCGACGAATAGCGTGGTGATCCCCTGGTCCTTGTTCAGGCGCTTGATCAGTGCCGTCATCAGCTGGGTCTCCTCGTCGCCCATGCCGGCGGTCGGCTCGTCGAGCAGCAGCAGCTTGGGCTGGCGCGACAGCGCGATTCCCACCTCGACCACGCGCTGGTCGCCGTGCGAGAGTTCGCCGGCGATGCGGTCGTCCTTGCCGGTGAGCCCGACCAGCTGCATCAGCTCGTCGACCCGGTTCTCGATGGCCGCGCGCTGCGCGCGCGACACCCAGGGGCGCGCGCTCAGGCCCATGGCCACCTCGGCGGCGATGCGCAGGTTCTCGCGGACGCTCAGCGACAGGAAGATCTCGGTGATCTGGAAGGTGCGGATGATGCCGCGACGCACCAG
>JAJYTY010000102.1 GCA_021792835.1 Pseudomonadota bacterium | reverse complement strand
CGCGTGCTGCGCAAGGGCATGCGCACCGGCTGGGTGCACACGCGGGCGGTTCCGATGCTGGACCACGCCGGCGAGGTGCTGGCATGGGTCGGCATGGCCAGCGACGTGACGCAGCGCAAGGAGGCGGAGCAGGCCCTGAGCGCGCGCGAGCAACTGCTGCGCACGATCACCGAGAACAGCGCCGACGACATTTTCATCCTCGACCGCTCGCATCGCCTGGAGTACCTGAATCCGGCCGGGATGGAGTCGCTGCAGCGGTTTTTCGGCGGGAGGACTCTGGCTGCGGAGGCCGTGATCGGGCGCACCGTGTCGGAACTGCTCGGCGACGACGACGCTGCGCGCAATTCGCGCAGCCTGAGCGAACGCGTGATGGCGAGCGGTCGCGCGTCGCACGTGGAGGAGGTCATTCGATCAGGCGGCCGCGTTCGCCACCGGCTCACCTTGCGCACGCCGATCCGCGGCGCCGACGGCGAGGTCGTGGGCCTGGTCGGCATCGGCCGCGACATCACCCAGCGCAAGCGCGAGGAGACGGCGCGACTGGAGGGGCTGGACCGCCAGCGCGACACCCTGGTGCGCGAAGTCCACCACCGCATCAAGAACCACCTGCAGGGCGTGCTCGGGTTGCTGCGCCTGCAGGTGGGTCGCAGGCCGGAGCTGGCCGAGCCGCTGGAGGCTGTGATGGCGCAGGTGCGGGCGATCTCCGGGGTCTACGGACTTCGCGGACCGCAGGCGGGCTCGCAGGTCGATTTCGGCAGCATCGTCGCGCTGCTGGTGCGGGGCGCCGCGGGCAGCGTGCGCGTGCAGTACGAGCCGCCGGGCGGCGAGCCGATCCTGCTGGGCGAAGCCGATGCGGTGCCGGTGGCGCTGGTCGTCAACGAGCTGGTCGCCAATGCCTTGAAGCATCTGGCGCCGTCGCGGGATCCGGATGGCGGCCAGCAGGTGCAGGTGTCCGTGCGGGCCCGCGCACGCGCGGTGCGCATACGCGTGCGCAACGCCCCGGCGAGGCTGCCCGAGGACTTCGATTTCGCGCGGCGCGCCGGAATCGGCACCGGGCTGCAACTGGTCTCGACCCTGCTGCCCAGCCGCGGGGCGCACCTGGACATCGTGCAGGACGGCGACGCGGTGCTCGCGGAACTCGTGCTGCGCGAGCCGGTGGTCGCACCAGCCTGCACGCCGGCCGGCAACTGAGCGAGCGCGGCGCCGTGCCCGCTCGGCGCCGGCTCAGCGCCCGCGTTTTTTCGCGCTCTGGCCGGCGATGCCGAAGTGCTGCTTGGGCATTTCCAGCAGCAGCACGCGGATCGACTCGACCGGCGCGTCGATGGCGCGGTGGATCGCCTCGGTGACCTCGGCGATCAGGCGTTCCTTGCGCTCGTCGTCGCGGCCTTCGAGGATGTACAGATGGGCGATGGGCATGGTGACTCCGGGAACTCAGACGAAGCGGATCGAGGTGGAGCCCGCGCCCTGCACGCGCAGGTGGACATGGTCGCCGGCGGCGACCGCGACGGCCTCGGTGATTCCGCCCGACAGCACCACGCTGCCGGCGGGCAGGGATTCGCCGCGTGCACCCAGGTGGTTGGCCAGCATCGCCACCGCGGTGGCCGGGTGCCCCAGCACCGCGGCGCCGGCCCCGAAGGCCACCGGCACGCCGTTCTTCTCCAGCACGATCCCGGTGGTGCGCAGGTCGCGCCCGTAGACCGGCATCGGCTGCCCGCCGACGACGAAGCGCGCGGCCGAGGTGTTGTCGGCGATCACGCTCTTGAGGTCGAACTTGAAGTCGCGGTAGCGGCGGTCGATGACCTCGATTCCGGCGAGCACGAAGTCGGTGGCCGCGAGCACCGCGCCGATGTGGCAGCCCGGCCCCTTGAGCTCGCGCCCGAGCACGAAGGCGATCTCCGGCTCCACCTTCGGATGGATCAGCTCGGCAACGCGGCATTCGCCGCCGTCCGGCACGGCGTGGACGTCGAGCAGGTAGCCGAACACGGGGGTGTCGACTCCCATCTGACGCATCTTCGCGAAGGAGGTCAGGCCGGCCTTGTAGCCGAGCAGGCGCGCGCCGCGCGCCTGCTGGCGCGCGCGCAGCGCGTCCTGCACCGCGTAGGCGTCGGCCCAGTCCATGTCCGGGTGCTCGTCGGTGATCTTGGTGGTGTCGCGCGCTTGCAGCGCGCAGTCGTCCAGGCGCTGCGCGAGCTCGGCGACGGTTGCTGCAGCCAGCGTCATGCCGCCTCCCTGGCCGCCGTCGCGGCGCGCTGGCGCTGCAGGGTCAGCGCGGTGTCCTCGATCATGTCCTCCTGGCCGCCGACCATGCCGCGGCGCCCGAGCTCGACCAGGATGTCGCGCGCCGGCACGCCGTACTTGTCCTGCGCGCGCTTGGCGAACAGCAGGAAGGATCCGTACACCCCGGCGTAGCCCAGGGTCAGCGCGTCGCGGTCGATGCGGATGGGGAAGTCCATCATCGGCACCACCAGGTCCTCGGCCACGTCCTGGATCTTCCACACGTCCACGCCGGTGTGCGCGCCCATGCGGTCGAGCACCGCCACCAGCACTTCCATCGGTGTGTTGCCTGCGCCGGCGCCCAGGCCCGCGCAGGCCGCGTCGATGCGGTTGGCGCCGGCATCGATGGCCGCCAGCGAGTTGGCCACGCCCATCGCCAGGTTGTGGTGGCCGTGGAAGCCCAGCTCGGTGTCCGG
This sequence comes from Pseudomonadota bacterium, assembly GCA_021792835.1. GTDB lineage: Bacteria > Pseudomonadota > Gammaproteobacteria > Burkholderiales > Burkholderiaceae_C > Thiomonas_A. The sequence goes on along the minus strand of JAJYTY010000102.1, from coordinate 9,729 downwards.
CTTCAGCGCCTGACGCACCGCGTCGATGCGTGCCTTCACGTCGTCGGGCAGCATGTAGCCGGCCGAGTCGGTGACGTAGATGCAGTTGGCGCCATAGCCCTCCATCAGCCGGGCCTGCCTCACCAGTCCTTCGGGACTGTTCATGTGGGCCATCATCAGGAAGCCGACGGTGTCCATGCCGAGCCGGCGCGCCTGCGTGATGTGCTGCTCGGCGACGTCGGCCTCGGTGCAGTGGGTGGCCACGCGGATGGTGTGCACGCCGAGTTCGTGGGCCATGTTCAGGTGGTCGACGGTGCCGATTCCCGGCAGCAGCAGCGCCGAGACCTTGGTGTGCTTCATCAGCGGCACCACGGTCTCGAGGTATTCGCGGTCGCTGTGCGCGGGAAAGCCGTAGTTCACCGAGGCGCCGCCGAGGCCGTCGCCATGCGTGACCTCCACCAGCGGCATGCCGGCATCGTCCAGCGCGCGGGCCACCGCGCGCATCTGCTCGAGCGTGATCCGGTGACGCTTGGGGTGCATGCCGTCGCGCAGCGTCATGTCGTGCAGCGTGATGTTCCTGCCCTTGAGTTCCATGATGGGTTCCTTGCGATTGCGGTGCGGTGGACGGCTTCAGGCGGCCAGCGCCACCGGCTCCAGCGTGATGCGACCGGCCAGCAGCTCCTCGGCGAACATCTCGCCGGTGCGCGCAGCGGCCGCGGTCATGATGTCGAGGTTGCCGGCGTATTTCGGCAGGTAGTCGCCCAGGCCCTCGACCTCCAGGTAGATCGACACGCGGTTGCCGTCGAACACCGGGCCGTTGACCACGCGGTAGCCGGGCACGTACTTGCGCACCTCGGCCACCATGCGCTCGATGGATTCGCGGATGCGCGCCTGGTCGGGTTCATCGTCGGTCAGGCAGTGCACGGTGTCGCGCATGATCAGCGGCGGCTCGGCGGGGTTGATGATGATGATGGCCTTGCCCTCGCGCGCGCCGCCGACGGCGGCCACCGCGGCGGAGGTGGTACGGGTGAATTCGTCGATGTTCTTGCGCGTGCCGGGTCCGGCCGAGCGCGAGGACACGGTGGCCACGATCTCGGCATAGCGCACCGACTGCACGCGCGAGACGGCGTGGACCATCGGGATGGTCGCCTGGCCGCCGCAGGTGACCATGTTGACGTTCATCTCGCGCTTGTCGGTGTGCTGCTTCAGGTTCACCGGAGGCACGCAGTACGGGCCGATGGCCGCCGGCGTGAGGTCGATCATCATCACGCCCAGCGCGTTGAGCTTGTCCGAATGGGCCTTGTGCACATAGGCGCTGGTGGCGTCGAAGGCGATCCGGATGCCGTCTTCGGCGACATGCGGCAGCAGGGCGTCGACGCCGTCGGAGGTGGTCTTCAGGCCCAGCTCACGCGCCTTCCTCAGGCCGTCGGAGGCGGGGTCGACCCCCACCATCCAGACCGGCTCGAGCAGCGGGCTGCGCATCAGCTTGGCCAGCAGGTCGGTTCCGATGTTGCCGGGCCCGATCAGGGCGCAGCGGATCTTCTTGTTCATGGATTGGTCCTCGGAGGAATGAAGGGATGCACGGCGGCCGGCTCAGGCGAATCGCACCGAGCACGAGCCGAGGCCGCCGATGCTGACGCGGAACAGGTCGCCGGCGGCGGCTGGCGCCATCGCGGCCAGCGCGCCCGACAGGATCACCTCGCCGGGCTCGAGGGCGATGCCCAGACGGCCCAGCGTGTTGGCCAGCCAGGCCACGGAGTTCAGCGGCGAGCCCAGCGCGGCGGCACCGGCGCCGGTGGCGTAGACCTCGCCGTTCTTCTCCAGCACCATGCCGCAGGCGTACAGGTCGATGTCGCGCGGGCTCACGGCACGGTCGCCGAGCACGAACACCCCGCAGGAGGCGTTGTCGGCTACCGTGTCCTGGATGCGGATCTTCCAGTCGCGGATGCGCGAGTCGACGATCTCGAAGCAGGGCATCACGCATTCGGTGGCCGCCAGCACCTGCGCCGCGGTGACGCCGGGGCCGCGCAGCGCGCGCTTGAGCACGAAGGCGATCTCGCCCTCGGCCTTGGGCTGGATCAGGCTGGCGCGCTCGATGGTGCTGCCGTCGTCGTACGCCATGCCCGACAGCAGCCAACCGAAGTCGGGCTGGTACACGCCCAGCATGTCCATCACGGCCTTCGAGGTCACGCCGATCTTCTTGCCGACCACCGTCTCGCCGTCGGCCAGGCGACGCGCGATCAGGCGCTGCTGCACCGCGTAGGCGTGCTCGATGCTCATGTCGGGTTGGCGCGAGCTCAGCGGCTCCACGACGCTGCAGGAGCGCAGCGCGTCGAACAGCTCGTCGCCCAGCGTATCGATCAGGGTCTGTTGCATGGTCTCAGGGGGTGGGCAGGGGCAGGGGTTCGCAGGTCTCCGCCTCCGCGAGGAAATCGCCGACCAGTCGCGCGAAGCGCGATGCGTGCTCGATCTGGGTCCAGTGCCCGCACTGGCCGTACACGTGCAGTTGCGCGCGCGGGATCCACGACGCGAGGGTCAGCGAGTTCGACAGCGGGATCACGCGGTCCTCGCGGCCGTGCACCACCAGGGTCTGGTGCGGCAGCGCGCGGATGTCGCTCTCGCGGCTGGCCATCGCGTCGACCCAGCGCTGGCGCGGCGCCGGGAACATGGCGGCGAAGGACTCCTGGAAGCCCGGGCGGATGCTCGCCGCATGGCGCAGCCGCGCGAGTTCGTCGTTCACCAGCGAGCGGTCCCAGGCGAAGATGTCCAGCAGCTCGCGCATGCGCTGCAGCGAGGGCTCGTAGCCCCACACCGCGTCCAGTCCGGCGGTGATGGGGAAGGGCACGCCGACGCTGCCCATCAGCACCAGCCGGCGCACCCGCTGCGGATGCGCGATCGCCAGCGCAAGCGCCAGTGCGCCGCCGAAGGAATTGCCCACCAGGTCGCAACGCTCGATGCCCAGTGCGTCGAGCAGCCCGACGGACTGCGCGATCCAGGCGGGCATGTCGTAGCGCTGCCCGGCGGGGCGCTCGGTGAAGCCGAAGCCGACCATGTCGGGGGCGATGACGCGGGCCTGGCGCGACAGTTCGGGCAGCAGCAGGCGCCAGTTGGCCCACGCCGACACGCCGGGGCCGGAGCCGTGGATCAGCAGCACCGGCGGGCCCTCGCCGATGTCGTGGTAGTTGGTGCGGATCCCCGCGGCGACGATGTCGCGGGCGATCTCCGGGTTGGCCGTGGCGGCCGCGGGGGAGGCGTTCATCGCGCGGTCCTCACAGCTTGATGCACACGTTCTTCAGTTCGGTGTAGAACTCCAGCGAGTGCACGCCGCCCTCGCGGCCGATCCCCGACTGCTTGGCGCCGCCGAAGGGCGTGCGCAGGTCGCGCAGGAACCAGGAGTTGACCCAGGCGATTCCGACCTCGATGGCCCCGGCGACGTGGTGCGCGCGCTTGAGGTCTGCCGTCCAGATCGCGGTGGCCAGCCCGTAGTCGTTGTCGTTGACGCGGCGCAGCACCTCTTCCTCGGTGTCGAAAGGCATCACCAGCGCGCAGGGCCCGAAGATCTCCTCGCGCGCGATCGGCGAGTCGTCGCCCAGCCCGGTCCACAGCGTGGGCTGCACCCAGCTGCCCGCGGCCAGCTCGGGCGGCATGTCGGGCACGCCGCCGCCGGTGACCACGGTGGCTCCGAGCTCCACCGCCTTGCGGTAGTACGACAGCACCTTGTCGCGGTGCTCGTGGCTGATCAGCGGGCCCATGCCGGTGGCGGGGTCCTGCGGACGCCCCAGGCGCATCGCCTCGGCGCCGCGCTTGAGCGCCTGCACGAAGCGATCGAACAGCGGGCGCTGCACGTACACGCGCTCGGTGCCCAGGCAGACCTGGCCGCAGTTGGCGAAGCACGAGCGCAGCGTGCCCTCGACCGCCGCGTCGAAGTCGCAGTCGGCGAACACCACGGCGGCGTTCTTGCCGCCCATCTCCAGGCTCACCGGGCGCGCGCCGTCGGCGGCGGCCTTCATGATCGCCGCGCCGGTTCGCGTCTCGCCGGTGAAGGTGATCGCGTTCACGCCCGGATGGGTGGTGAGGAACTCGCCGGCCGAGCCGGGGCCGAAGCCGTGCACCACGTTGTAGACCCCGCGCGGAACGCCGGCGGAGTTCATCACCTCGCCCAGCAGCGCGGCCGTCTGCGGGGTCTCCTCCGAGGGTTTCACGACCACGGTGTTGCCGCAGGCCAGCGCCGGGCCGACCTTCCACGTCATCAGCAACAGCGGCAGGTTCCACGGGCAGACCACGCCGATCACGCCGACCGGGCGGCGCAGCGCGTAGTTCAGCGCGCCGGCGCCGTCGGGGGTGGCCATCTCGAAGAACTCGGTGGGCACGTTCTTCACGACGTCGGCGAACACCTTGAAGTTGGCCGCGCCGCGCGGGATGTCGACATGGCGCGCCAGGCTCGCCGGCTTGCCGGTGTCGGCGACCTCGGCGGCGAGGAAATCGTCGAAGCGCCGGTTGATGCCGTCGGCCACCGCGTACAGCAACTCCACGCGCTGCGCCACGCTCAGGCCGCCCCAGGGGCCGTGCAGCGCGGCGCGCGCCGCGCGCACCGCGGCGTCGACCTGCTCGCGCGAGGCCTCGGCCACGCGCGCGATCAGGCGCCCGTCCACCGGCGAGTGTTTGTCGAAGCGCTTGGCGGAGCCGACGAAGGCGCCGTCGATGAAGTGGTCGACCGGCGGCGCGTCCGCGCTGGCGCTGGCGCGGGCCGGGGCCTGGGGTTCGATGATCAGCATGATGGGCGTGAAGGGTTGACTACGGGAATGCAGGCGGCGCCGCGCGCCCGCACCGCATCGGCCGCGGCCGATGCGGTGCGGCCGGCGATCAGGTGTAGACCTCGGTGAACGAAGGCACCAGCTCGCCGGTGTGATAGAAGATGCCGCTGCCCAGGTGCTCCTCGGTCCACGTGGTCACCGGACGGTCGGGCTGCGCCATGTAGCCAAGCCCGGCGAAGGTCTCGTTGCGGTTTCCGCTGGGGTCGAAGAAGTAGATCGTGGTGCCGCGGGTGATGCCGTGGCGGGTCGGCGCGACGTCGATGCGGGTCTTGTTCTTGGCCATCACGTCGGCGGCCTTGAGCACGTCGTCCCACGAGTCGAGGTAGTAGGCGATGTGGTGCAGCCCCATGCGCGGCCCGCCGACGAAGGCGATGTCGTGCGGGGTCGAGGTGCGGAACATCCAGGTGGCCGCCTGGATCGCGTTGCCGGGGCCGACCATGACCTGCTCCGACAGGTGGAAGTCCAGGCAGCGCGCCATGAACTCGGTGTTCTCGGCCACCTTGTTGACTCCGGTCTCGGGGTTGAGCTCGCACATCAGCAGGCAGTGGTCCAGCCAGTGCGCGCCGGCGCCGCGGATGTCGTCGGGCCAGGGGTCGGGATTCAGCGAACCCACGTCGGTGCCCACGCGCTCCTTCATCGCGTACAGGCGCATCTCGTGCCCGCTGGGCAGCTGGAACTGCAGCATGCGCCCTGTCGACGGCATCGTGCCCTCGGGCAGCAGGGTCGTGCGGGTGCCGTAGGCCTCGATGCGGCGCTGCAGCTCGTCGAGGTCGGAGTCCTGCTCCACCTTGTAGGCCACGTGGTTCAGCCCGGCTTCCTCGGCCGGGGTCAGCACCAGCGAGTACTTGTCCCACTCGTCCCAGCACTTGAGGTACACGTTGCCGTGCTTGTCCTCCATCACGGTCTTCAGGCCCAGCACGCGCTCGTAGTGCCTGACGGCCGCCGCCATGTCCATCACCTTCAGGCTGGCATGCCCGATTCGCATCACACCCATGGTCGATCTCCTCGTAGTGTTCACTTGCCCGATTGCGGATTCGCGCCTGCGCCGAATCCCTTGAAAAACGGTTTGCAGAACCTGCCCGCGACCTCGATCTCGAGTTCGCTGCACGGCGCCACGCGGCAGGCCAGCGTGTAGCCCTCGCTTTCCTCCTGCGTGCTGACGTGGGCGCGGCTGACCGGACCCAGGCGTAGCACCCGGCCTTGCACAAGCCGGATCTTGCAGACCCCGCAGCCGCCGCCCAGGCAGCCCACCGGGATGCCGCGGCGCCCTGTTGCGGCCATCGCCGCCAGCACCGACTGCGCGGTGCCGCAGCCGAAGCTCTCGCCGGTCTGGCGGATCGTGACCTGCAGGCGCGTCGCGGATGCGTCGAGGGCCGGCATCTCAGATCCTCTTGAACAGCGGGCTGCGCACCTGCTGCGCGTCGGCCGCCGAGATGAACTTCTCGTGGTGGATGTCGTGCTCGTACAGCCGGCCCTGCATCAAGGTCGTGATGCACGCGTCGATCATCAGCGGCGGGCCGCACAGGTAGGCGCTCAGCCCGGAGAAGTCGCCGCCGAAGCGGGCCTTCGCGACCTCGTGCACGAAGCCGCCGGCGACCTCGGGGCCGCACTTCGCCGCCTCGCCGGGCTCGGACAGCGCCGGCACGTAGTGGAAGTTGGCATGCGCGCGAGCCAGTTCGCGCAACTGCGCGTCGTAATACAGCTCGGCCGCGTTGCGCTGTCCGTACACCAGCGTGATCGGCAGCTCGCAGCCCTGTTCGAGCAGGTCCAGGATCATCGAGCGCGGGCTCGACAGCCCGGAGCCCCCGGCCATGAACAGCATCGGCCGCTGCGCCGAACGGCGCACGAAAAAGCGTCCGTAGGGACCCGACAGCAGCAGGCGCTGACCGGGCTGCAGCTGCTCGTGCAGGTAGCCGGTGCCCTGGCCGCCGGGGACGCGGCGCACGTTGATCTCGATGCAGCCGTCCTGCTCGACCTGGCGCGGCGAATTGGCGATGGAAAAGGCGCGGCTCTGGCCGATCCCGGGGATCTGCAGCTGCACGTACTGGCCGGCCTGGAAGGGCATCGGCTTGTCCAGGCGCAGCCGGATCGCGCGTACCGTCGGGGTCAGGTCCTCGATGCGCTGCACCTCGGCGGCGAAGTCGCGTACCGGGATCAGCTGCGCGTCGGGCTCCTCGTCGATGTCGGCCTCGATGGTGGTGTCGGCCTGCAGCGTGGCGCAGCAGGCCAGCGCCTTGCCCTCGTCGCGCTCGAAGTCCATCAGCGCGAAGGGATTGGCCTCTCCGACGTCGACCTCGCCGCTTTGCACCTGCACCTTGCAGCTGCCGCACAGGCCGTGGCCGCAGGCGTGCGGGAGGTAGATGCCGTTGCGCAGCGCGGCGTCCAGCACGGTCTGTCCGTCGTCGACCTCGATGGTCGCGCCCAGGGGTTCGATGGTGAGTTGGTAGCTCATGCTCGTCTCGCTTGCGCACCGCCGCCCGGCGGCGGCGCGGGTTGCCTGGCCTGCGTGCGCCTTCAGCTGCAGGAGCCGCCGATGCCGTTCAGGCCCGGCGTGCGAAAGCGGATCACGTCCTTGTGGCGCAGTCCGTTGTCCGCCAGCGAGCGCGCGGGGTCGGGCGTGAAGGGCTTGCCGGACTTGAGCCACTGCACCTGGTCCCAGTCGATGCGGGCGAAGTCCGGGTGGTAGCCGAACACGCCGGGCAGCACCTGCGAGGCCAGCGCGCCGAAGGGCATGTCGGGAGGCAGAGGCAGGCAGAACGGGGCGCAGAACAGCAGGTGGTCTTCCCAGCCGATGTACAGCAGGGGCGCCGGGAACTTGTCCACCGTGTCGCGGGCGGGCAGGTCGTAGGGGGCGACGGAGGCGACGCTCATGGGGGTCTCCTGGAAGTGGGATGGGCGAGCGGCGTTCACACGCCCTGGCTCTGGCCGCGCCAGTGCGCGAAGTTCTTCTGGTCCTCCGAACCCTCGAAGTCCAGGTTGTCGCGCCCGAAGTTCAGCTCGTAGTAGTCGAGCACCGCGGCCAGCGGGTCGAAGCCCTCGCGGGTCGGGTCGGTGCCGGGCTTGAAGCAGTGGCCCTGGTAGATCTGGTGCACCGGCAGCCACGACTGCACGTATTTCTCGGGTTCGTGGTCGAAGATCTCCTTGCAGTGGTCGCTGCAGAAGTGGTACTTGTCGCCGCGCCAGTCGCTTTCGCGGTAGCAGATCTTGGTGGGGTCGCCGGGCTCGGTGAACAGCATCGGGATCTGGCAGGTCGTGCACAGCATCGGCAGCGTCTTGTTGTAGAAGCGGTTGCTGTGCTGCGCCTGTTCGCGCCAGTACTCCAGGCGCGGCCGGTACAGGCGGTCGAAGCTTTCGGGGTACTGCTGCGACAGCCACTCCATCTCGTCGTCGCGCGGGACCCAGGTGTGGAACGGCGCGGCGGCAGCGTAGTTGTAGAAGGTGCCCCAGGCCTGGTGGCTGATGTGGTCCTTGGCCTCGCAGGCGTCCTTCCAGCCCTTGGGCTCGCGGATGCCGTAGCGCGCCAGGTCGCGGAACAGCGCGCCGCCGTTCTGCTCGGCATAGATCTCCCAGGCCTGGCGCCAGCTCATCACGCGCTTGGGCAGCATGTAGTCCATCATCATGCCCACCAGGGTCAGCAGCCGGAAGCCGCGCCAGAACCACTTGTCGATCCAGCGCTGCACGATGGGCACGTTGCCGGGGTCCTGCTCGAGCATGAACTTGATGCACTCGATGCCCAGGGTCATGTGGCGCGACTCGTCGGACTGTGCCGAGAAGCCGAAGGTCACCGTCGACATGTCGCCGTTGTAGGCGGCTCCCGACATGAAGGGCACGAACAGCAGGTTGGTCAGCACGTACTCGAAGGAGAAGCTGACCGCGGTGAGGAACTCGAAGGGGCCGGCGGTGTTGGCGTCCTCGAAGAAGGACTTCGGGACCGACAGGTACCACACGCGGTCGAACCAGTGGTTCGCGTGGTGCATGCCGTTGAAGAACTTGTTGTAGGTGGAGATCGCGTGGGTCTCGGTCTGGTAGTGGCGCAGCTCGTCGACCGACTGCATCTGGCAGGCCACGCGCGCGCCGACCCCGCTGAAGTGCCGCCCCACGTGCGCGAAGCCGCGGTGCGCGTAGTACTCCAGCGGCGACACGCCCTGGATGAACAGCTTGAGCGCGTTGACGTAGCGCGCATCGGTGACGCCGAGGAATCCGTTGTTCTGCTGGAAGGCGTCGATCACCGCGTACAGCTTGCGTTCCTTCTCGCCCTGGTACTTCCAGTAGGCGTCCATGGTCAGGCGGAATGGGTCCTGCCATTGGTCCCAGTCGTGGATCTTGATGCCCTCGTACCTGTCGTAGGGGAACACCTTGTCCATCGGCTGGTAGGTGGTCTCCCAGCCCAGGCCGCGGGTCATCGCGGCGTAGCGTTCCTTCAGTCCCAGCCTGGGTTTGGCGGCGCGGGTATCCATGGTGCTTGTCTCCTGCGGATCGGGTCGGTTGGGGTTCAGTGCTTCCAGCTCAGCGTGAACTGGTCGTCGTCCTCGTCGATGTGGCCGGACAACGAGATCAGGTTGACCTGCAGTTGCTGCAGGTCGTAGCGGCTGCCCGTGCGCTGCTCGATGCTGGCGCGGTGGATGCGCAGCACGTCGGGGGCGTCGATCTTGACCATGGCTGGCGACTCCACCGCCACGGCGTGCGGGTTGTCGGCCAGGATGGCCTCGATCACGGGGCGGGTCTCTTCGTTGGTCTGCAGCGCGATGAATACGTTGGACATGGCGTCGGGCTCGTCGGATGGGGTCACAGTTCCAGCCCGGCCTTGGCCAGGCGGGCACGCAATTGCAGGCGGGCGTCGTCGAGCGCACCGGCGCCCGAGGCCCCCAGCGCCAGCTCGGCCAGCGGCTGCAGCGCGGCGGCTGCCTGCGGCTCCCACGCCTGCAGCCACTGCCGC
>JAJYTY010000101.1 GCA_021792835.1 Pseudomonadota bacterium | reverse complement strand
ACCGAGGCCGATTGCCTCTGTCTCCAACATAGGAATCACCACTCCTCCGAACCCGCGCAGCCCCTCCCGGAGCGCCTACCGCGAGAGCGGTTTAGTCCTTGGCCGACCTCCGGCCCTTAGGCCCACCACGGGAATCTTGTCCGAGGCTGACGTTGGCGAGGGACTGCACCGACAACCGCAGGACGGTAGTCAATAGCGACAACCGTTGCGTCTGGATGCAATGGGCATGCGCGGAATACAACAGGCCATTGCTCTGCCTGGTTGAGGCTCCTGCTGCCTGCGCGCCTGCCGAAGCCTCCTAACGGTTTGCGCCACACGGGCCAGGCTAGCCCGTTCCCGTCGAGAAATAGGCCATTGTTCAAGGCCATTTTTCGATCAATGGCCCATTTCTTTGGCCCATTGATTGGAATGGGCCATTGTTCATGGCCAATTCGGATCCCCGGGCCCCCCCGATGGCGCGTTTGGTGCCTTGAACGCCCCCCCCCGAAGATCCCTCGTATCTGTCCACCACTGCATGGTTGCGCCCCAGGACGAGAGTTCGTCCGGCGCCGCGTGCGCAAAGGACCGTGGTTCTCGGCGCGAGGTGGGGGGAAACCGTTGACTCCTGGCAAATGTTTTCCTTCGCACGCCGCGACAGCGGCCTGCGAAGGGTGCATGGCGCTGGAAGTTGCTGCTGCGCGTGCCGTTGTGGGGGCACATGCTGTCGTGGCACGGCTGCCGTGGCTGGTGGGGGTTGGCTCTGCTCTTGCACCACCACATGGCCTACCCCGCGACGTTGTCGCCCATGTGCGTGCGCTGCGTTGTCGCTGCCGTGGCATCGAGGCCGCCGCTTCAGCATCGAAAGGCTGCCTGACAGCGAGACAGCCTTTAACCTACTAGCACCCTTCGGGTGCTGTAGGCGAAGGAAGGGTGCCCCTTCCTTTCGAAACCTTCCCAACCCCGCTGGCTTGCCTGATGTCGCCTGGTGCGCTGACGGCCTCGATCATCGCGCCTCGGCCATTCCCGCTTAATGCGATCGCCTCTACAACGAGACCGTGTGCGGCTCGATGGAGGTGGAACCATGCTGGACCATGAACATGCCGAGGAACTGCTACCTCGGGTCTCGGTGCGCCTGGCCGGCGTGCCTGCGACCCGGCTGGCGTTCGTCGCTCGCCACAACCTGCGTCAAGGCCCGCCGCCGGGGTACGTCGATCCGGCACGCGCGCATCTGAACGCGGTCCTGTTCGGCCCGGAGGCCGGCGACTTCAAGGCGGCAGCGCTCGCCAGCGCCGAGCGTTACCGGAACCGGGTCGGGCAGAAGGTACAGCGCAAGCAAGCCTTGCTGGTGGAAGGCATCGTCACGTTCTCGCGCGCCGCGCAGCCCATCGTGCAGCAAGACCTGGAGCAAGCGCACGCGCGCGCCCTCGCCTTGGTCGAGGAGATCGTGCGAACTCACGGGCACGGCGCCAAGCTGGTGTCGCTGGTCTATCACGGTGACGAGTCCGCACCGCACTACCACTTCGTGCTCGAAGGCGTCGGTGCCGATGGCCGCGCGGTCCTGCAGCGGTTCCAGCGGCGCCAAGGGACGCACCTGCAGGACCTTGCGGGTCTGGCCTTCGCGCCGATGGGCATTCAACGCGGTATCCCGGTGATTCAGCGCATGCAGCGCGGCGACGACCGCAGCAAGGTCGTCCATCGCAGCGTCCGACAGTTGCATGCCGATCTGCCGAAGGAGCTTGCGGCCAAGCAGCGACAAGTCGCGGCCGTGGCCGTCGACCTTGCGGAACGGCAGGCCAAGGCCAGCACCACCGAGGCGCGGCTGAACAAGGCCCGCGCCGATCTCGCCAAGGTGCAGGCGCAAGCCAGCGTCGATGCCTCCGACGTTGCCAAACTGCAGGAGCGCATCAAGGACTACACGGTGCGCCTGGCCACGCAACGAGCGGCAGTCGACGCCGCTATGCCCAAGCCGGTCGAGGTCACGGTGGTCACCGGCCCCGAGAAGGGCTTGCTCGGCAGCAGGCCAACGACTGCCGTGCAATCGTTCTACTCCGCCGAGGAGGTGGCGCACTTCGCCGATCGCTTGAACCATGCGCTGCTGCGTGAGAAGGATCGCGCGCGCAAGGCCGAGCAGGAACGCGCAGTCGCGCAGGCCCAGGCACAGCGCCTGCGCTCGATCATCGCGCCCTACCCCCAGCTGGGTTGGCGCCGGCAGGCACGAGCAGCCGGCGAGCAGGGGCCCGAGCAAGGCCGGGTGATCCACATCGACCAGCGCTACGTCTATGCCGTCGAGTCGCGCACGAATGCACTGATCGAAGGACCAAGGCCGCGCGATGTGGAGGTGGACTTCGGCATGGTGCTGGAGTTCGATCACGACCGCGTCGTACCGCCGAGCAAGCCCGACGTTCAGCCCTGGGGCCTGGAACAGGTGATCGCTGCGATCCGGCGCTTCGTCACCGACAAGATGCCCAGCGCCTTGCCCATGCTCACCGACCAGCTCGCGCGCGAGGCGGCGGAATTGCTGGAGGAGAGGCGCCGCCAGATGGCCGAATCTGGATCGGACCTTGCCCCTGGCACTGACGATGCCGCCCATGCGCCCGTACAGGCGCCTGGCAACGGCTGGGCGTGAGCCGCAGCACCCTGGGTGCCGCATCAGCCCCGCGGCCCTGTGCGGGCCGCTCAGTCCCTGCCACTGTCGGCCATGCGCAACGCGAGCCGCTGCTGCCTGCGCCAATTGGCAACAGATTGGCAACAAACCCCGCCCACGAAAAAGCCGGCCCCTGGCCGGCTCTCGCAAGTCCTTGAATTGTTGGTCGGGGCGAGAGGATTCGAACCTCCGACCCTCTGCTCCCAAAGCAGATGCGCTACCAGGCTGCGCTACGCCCCGAACCAGGTATTCTAGAGGAGGGCCTTGGCAAGGCGCTGCCGCGGTCCCTTGCGACTCGCAAACGGTCGCGCCACTATGCTGTGAGCCGGCGAAAGCTGCGACCGTCGTGGCCGCCGTGCCTGCTTCCCATCGTCTTCCTGCCCCTATCCATGTCACGCACCACTTCCTTGTCACCCTGGTTCGCCGCACTCAACCTGCTGATCGCGCTCGCCTGCGTGGGCATTCTGGGTGGCGCGCTGTGGCTGCAGCAGACCCAGGGCGCGCTGCCCTGCGCGCTGTGCGTGCTGCAGCGCATGGCCTACCTCGGGGTGCTGGCGTTCTCGCTGCTCGCGGCGCTGGGCTTTCGGCTGCGGCTGCGCGGCCTGGCGCGTCTGGGGCTGTGGCTGGCACTGCTGGCGGGGCTGATCGGGCTGATCTTCGCCGCCAAGCATGTCTGGCTGGTATTCCATCCGGAGCAGACCTGCGGCCTGGACCCGCTGGCGCTGCGCATCAACCGCTGGGGCGTCACGCAGCTCGCGCCGTGGCTGTTGCGTGCCGACGGGCTGTGCAGCGACATCCCCTACCTCTTCGGGCTGCCGCTGCCGCTGCTGTCGGGAATCGGCTTCGTCGCGCTGGGCCTGCTGACGGGGATCAGCCTGCCCGCGGCCGCGCGCCTGCAAAGGCAGGCCTGAGCGCGCCCACCCGCCGGGGGCGCGGGCCGGGCCGGCTTCGGCCAGGCCCCGTTGCGCTTATTGCATGAACCAGCCGTGGCTGACCACCAGCGACTGACCGGTCAGCGCATTGCTCTCGAAACCGGCGAACAGCAGCGCCACCTCGGCCACGTCCTGCACGGTGGTGAACTCGCCGTCCACCGTCTCCTTCAGCATGACCTTGGAGATCACGTCGGCCTCGCTGATTCCCAGTTCCTTCGCCTGCTCGGGGATCTGCTTGTCGACGAGCGGCGTGCGCACGAAGCCCGGGCAGATCACGTTGGCGCGGATGCCGTGCGGGCCGCCTTCCTTGGCCACCGCCTTGCACAGGCCGATCAGGCCGTGCTTGGCCGTGATGTAGGCCGACTTGAGCAGCGACGCTTCCTTGGAGTGCACCGAGCCCATGTAGATGATGCTGCCGCCGCGACCCGCCGCCTTCATGTGCGCGACGCAGGCCTTGGTGGTCAGGAAGGCGCCGTCCAGGTGGATGGCCAGCATCTTCTTCCATTCGGCGAAGGGGAACTCCTCCACCGGGTGCACGATCTGCACCCCGGCGTTGCTGACCAGCACGTCGATCCCGCCATAGGCCTCGACCACCTTGGCCACCGCGGCGTTGACCTCCTCCTCGCTGGTCACGTCCATGGTCACGGCCATCGCCACGCCGCCGGCGGCGACGATCGAGTCCGCCACGGCCTGCGCCGACTGCAGGTTGATGTCGGCGATCACCACCTTGCCGCCCTCGCGCGCGTAGGTCAGCGCGATCTCCTTGCCGATGCCGCTGGCCGCGCCGGTGACGATGCAAACCTTGTTCTTGAGTTTCATGCGACCTCCATGGATCTGAACGGGAATGTGCGGCCCCGGGATTCGTGTCCCGGAGTCCTCAGGCCAGATAATCGTGCACAACCCGTCCCAGGCCAAGGGTCAGGTCGGTCAGCAGGTGCACGCCGGACACCACCTCGAGCACCGGCAACGCGGCCACCGGCGCCAGCGCGTGCTCGACCAGCTGCAGCGCCGCCGGGGCGGTCCAGGCGCCCTTGAGCACCACGTCCTCGAGCTTGTACTCGACCAGCTCGCAGATGCGCGGCGTGCCGTCGACGTGGGGGATGATCTTCAGCAGGTAGCTGGGCTGCAGCAGGCCCGGCATCACGCCTTGCGGGTCCAGCGCGCGATGCTTGTAGCCCATGGTCGCGGTGGCCACGCGCACGGGCCCGTAGTCCAGCGTGCCCAGCAGCGTGTCCGTCTGCACGCTCAGCGACGGCGAGGCGAACTTCTTCGGGAATCCCCACAACTCGCGCCCGCCGGCGATCGGCGCCTCGTCGTTGAGGAACATCGAGTGCACGTAGCTGCCGCGCACTCCGTTCAGGCGCACGGGAATCACCTGGCCCGACTCGGTGTAGTCGCCGAAGCCGGTGGAGTCGGGCATGCGGATGAACTCGTACTTGACCAGCGGCTCGTCGAACTCCAGCGGCTGCGGCAGCACCTCGCGCAGCGCGTCCGGATCGGTGCGGTAGGTGATGACCATGAACTCGCGGTCGATGAAACGATAGGGGCCGGGTGGATAGGCCGGGCTTGTCAGGGGCATCGCGAACGCCTTGCGCCGGACATCATCGATGTTCATGGTCGGGTTCCTCCGTGAGTGAGACCTCGTGCCTGGGCGGGAGCTCAGGGATTCGCGGGAGCAGGCACGTCGAACACATGCACGCCCTCGGCCTCGGGATCGCGCCCGCGCCAGCGCGGGTCGTTGAGCGTGCGGCTCATGTCGGCGGCTCCGGCCTGCCAGTGCTCGGCCATGGAGCGCCGCGAGAATTCATAGTCCTTGGTCTGCCCCTCGTAGCGCTTGCTGCGGTAGATCAGGTGCACGATGTCCATGCCTCCGGGCTGCTGCTGCAGGCTTGCCAGCGCTTGCGCATCGGGGTCGTTGCGCAAGCCCGGCGGCAGCTTGGCCAGCAGGCGCCCCGCCGCATGCGCGATGCGCTGGCGCTCCACCGCGTGCGCGGTGTTCAGCCGGGTCCGGCTGGAAAAGCGGATGTCCTTCTCGCGCGTCGCCACCTCGCCCATCGTGGCGGGAGCGCGCCCCAGCGCGCTGAAAAGATCCACCTGGAAGATGGTGCGGCGCTGCGCGCTGGGCTGGTCGAGCACGTACTGCAACGGGGTGTTGGACACCAGCCCGCCGTCCCAGTAGGACTCGCCGTCGATGTCCACCGGCGGGAAACCCGGCGGCAGCGCGCCGCTGGCCATGATGTGGCGTGCGTCGATGCGCCGCGTGGCCGAATCGAAGTACTCGAAGTTGCCGTTGCGCACGTTCACCGCGCCCACCGACAACCGGGTCGGCCCGTCGTTGATGCGGTCGAAATCCACCATGCGCTCCAGGGTGCGACGCAGCGGCGTGGTGTCGTAGTGGCTGACCGCGCCCAAGCTGCCGCGGGGATGCAGGTGGAACGGCGGGATGCGAGGCACGAAAAAGCCCGGGACCCCGAACAGCACGCCGCGCAGCGCGCTGACCTCGTTGAAACTGCTGCGCAGTTCCCCGGTGAGCACCGCGTCGAGTCCGACCGGCATCGGCGAACTGACGAGTTCCCAGAATTCGCGCAGGCGCTGCAGACGGCGCTGCGGTGGGTTGCCGGCGATCAGCGCCGCGTTGATGGCGCCGATCGACACCCCGGCGAGCCAGTCGGGCTCGCGGTGGATCGAAGCCATGATCTCGTACACGCCGCCCTGGTAGGCACCGAGCGCTCCCCCGCCCTGCAGCACCAGGATGCATTGCGCATCCGCACACTCCTCCTTCGCGGGCCTGGAGTTCGATCGATTGGTGGACATGGTCGCCTCGCCGTCGAGTTTGTTGCAGCGCACAAGGTTAGCAGTGCATTGCCCGGCGGGGTGTTACGAAATCCTCGCGTCACGAGGCTCCGGGCGAAAAAAACCCCGCAACCATTACAGTTGCGGGGTTTTTAGGAGCTTGCGCGCTTCAGTCGCGCCTGCGCGGGTGCATCAGTCCTGCAGCACGCGCGTGGCGGCCTCGTTGAGTCGCGGCGGGGTCTCGAAGGTGTGGAAGGGCGGCGGCGAAGGCACTTCCCATTCCAGGCCCTCGGCGCCGTCCCACGGACGCTGCGGGGCCTTCTCACCCTGGCCGCGGAACATCGGCAGCACGATGGCGAACAGGAAGTACACCTGCGCCAGGCCGAAGATGAAGGCTCCGACCGACGACAGCTGGTTGAAGTCGGTGAACTGCAGCGGGTAGTCGGCGTAGCGACGCACCATGCCCCCCAGACCCAGGAAGAACTGCGGGAAGAAGGTCAGGTTGAAGCCGATCATCGACAGCCAGAAGTGGATCTGGCCGGCGCGCTCGTTGTACATCACGCCGGACCACTTCGGACCCCAGTAGTACACCGCCATGAAGATCGCGAACAGCGAACCCGCGACCATCGTGTAGTGGAAGTGGGCGACGACGTAGTAGGTGTTGTGCACCTCGGTGTCGATCGGCACCAGGGCCAGCACCAGTCCGGTGAAGCCGCCGATCAGGAACACCACGATGAAGCCGATGGCGAACAGCATCGGGGTCTCGAAGCTCAACGAGCCGCGCCACATCGTGGCCACCCAGTTGAACACCTTCACGCCGGTCGGCACCGCGATCAGCATGGTCGAGTACATGAAGAACAGCTGGCCGAAGGTCGGCATGCCGGCGGTGAACATGTGGTGCGCCCACACGATGAACGACAGGATGGCGATCGACGCGGTGGCGTACACCATCGAGCTGTAGCCGAACAGCGGCTTGCGCGAGAAGGTCGGCACCACCGTGCTCATGACCCCGAACGACGGCAGGATCAGCACGTACACCTCGGGGTGGCCCATGAACCAGAACAGATGCTGGTACAGCACCGGGTCACCGCCGCCGGCGGCGTTGAAGAAGTTGGTACCGAAGTGGCGGTCGGTCAGGGTCATCGTGACCGCGCCGGCCAGCACCGGCATGATCGCGATCAGCAGGTACGCGGTGATCAGCCAGGTCCACGTGAACATCGGCATCTTCATCAGGGTCATGCCCGGCGCGCGCATGTTCAGGATGGTGACGATGATGTTGATCGAACCCATGATCGACGAGGCGCCCAGCAGGTGCACGGCGAAGATCGTCAGATCCATGCTCATGCCCTGCTGGATGCTCAGCGGCGCGTACAGGGTCCAGCCGACGTCGGGCGCTCCGCCCGGCACCAGGAAGGTCGACACGCCGAGGATCGCCGCCGGGATCAGCAGCCAGAAGCTCAGGTTGTTCATGCGCGGGAAAGCCATGTCCGGAGCCCCGATCTGCAGCGGGATCATCCAGTTGGCCAAGCCCGTGAGCGCCGGCATCACGGCCATGAAGATCATGATCAGGCCGTGCATCGTCGAGAACGACAGGAACATCTGGGGATTCAGGAACTGGATCCCCGGCTCGAACAACTCGGCGCGGATCCCCAGCGCCAGGATGCCCCCGACGAACAGCATGGTCAGCGCGAACACCAGGTACATCGTCCCGATGTCCTTGTGGTTCGTGGAGAACAGCCAGCGCCGCCAGCCATGCGGGTGGTCGTGGGCATGATCGGCACCGTGTGCCGGTGCATGGACTGGGTCGAGCACGACGCTCATCAGATGCTCCTTTCTTGAAGAAACCGTTGTCTTGTGAATCTCGTGAATCGTGCAAAAACTGCGAATTCTGTGGTGCGATCCCGCGCCCCGCCCGCGGCCGCTTCAACGGCCGGAGCATACACCGGCTGGCATGCGGTGCGCGCGTTTTCGCGCATTTTCAGCCCTGCGACTTTGTAGCCTTGAATGTCAAGCGCCATCTCAGGGTAAACACCAGGGCGCAGTGACCGCTGTCAAGCCTGCGATCGATGGCTGCGGGCGCCCCCGCGGCCCCGGGGAGATGCGGGTGCGAAGCATCAGTTCCAGCTGCCGGAGTCCGAGGAATCGTCGCCCCACGAGCCCGCGTCGGAGACCCCGAAATCCTGGTCGTCGGGCAGCGGCCCGGCATCCAGCGGCGCCTGTCCCGCGTTGCCGGCGTCCCACATGGGCGCCGCCCCGCGCGACGGGTCGAACAGCTTGTCGACCAGCATCTCGCCGGCCGCCACCCCCGCCCCCATCGCCAGTCCGGTACCGACCGCGCCGAGCATCCCGCTGCCCGTGCCGGCGCCCGGCGCGTAGCCGCCGGGCATGGGCGCCGCGCCCGGCTGCGGGTAACCCGCGGGGTACGGCGCGCCCGGCGCCGGCCAGGCCTGCGGCATCGGCTGCGGCCGGCGCGAGGCGCGGTACACGGCCCACAGCACCAGCACCGCCAGCACCGCCAGCGCGATGCCGATGGTGCCCAGCGGCAGTCCGCGGCGCACCGGAGCGGGAGCCGCCGCGCGGCCGATATGCGCATCGACCTGGCGCGTGAAGGCCTGCAGCGTGTCGCGATGCTCGAAGGACAGGCCGGGGTCGAGGCTGCGCGCCTTCGCCAGCTCGGCCGCGGCCAGCTGCCAGCGCCCCTGCAGCGCCGCGATGCGCGCCGACACGAAATGCGCCTTCGCCGAGTTCGGATAGGCGGCCAGCACCTGGTCGATCTCGCCGCGCGCCTGGTTCAGATGGCCGGTGGTGGCCGCGGTGTACACGTCGTGGATCGACGGCACGGCGGGCGCCGCGCCGGCGGCCAGCGTCGAGCCGGCGGCCAGGGCCACGGCGAATAGCAGGGTACGCAGCAGTTTCATCGATGGGGGAACGGCGTGGGTTGCGCGGCGGGCCGCGTCGCGCGGCCCGCGCCGGCCCGCGGCTTCATCCACGGGCACGAGTTCATTTTAGTGAATCCGGCGAGCGTGCCGGCGCCACTCGTGTCGGCGCCACTCGTGGCGGGGCTGCGGCTGCGGGCCGACGTAGCGCCGGTACGCGGCGATCCAGTCGGTGGCGATCTCGCGCTGCGCCTGCGCCAGCGGAACGCGGCCGTCGCAGACCAGCGCGTGCAGCCGGTCCTCCAGGCGGTCCTTGGCGTAGCTGCCCCAGCCGCCCGCTACGCGGTGCGGCTGCGGCCACAGGTTGCGCGGATCGGCCGGCGCGCCGCCGAGCTCCAGCGGGATCAGGTGATCCTCCTCGTAGTCGCCCATGCGGCGGTCGGCATAGCCGTACTGCCGGATCTGCCGCCGCTTCAGGCGCTCGGTGTAGGCCTGCGGAGGACGGATGCCCCGCGTATAGCCGCGGCGACGGCAGATGGTGCCGCGCAGATCGTCGGGCGCGACCCGCGGGTTCAGCGCGCCCGGGGTGAGGCGCGGATCGGGCAGCGCCGCCGACAGCGGGAACACGAAGCCGCGGCTCGCGTGGTAATCCCCGGAACGGCCGTGCGCCTGCGCCGCGGCGGCCGCGCCCAGCCAGACGGCGACCAGCAAGGCGCCGGCCAGCCAGCGCCGCGGCGGCGGGCACGATGCGCGCGGCGCGGCCGCGCAAAGGGAACGCAACAGGGTCATGACAAGGATGCGAGGCCGCGCAAGTTCGGCAGGGGCGCCATTGTGCCTGCGTGTGCCTGCGCGTACCTGCAGCGCGGCGCGCCGGAGGCTGCGCTGCACGCCGCGCCGCGGCGCGGCACAATGCTTCCCATCATGAACGCCATTTCGCGAATCCGACTCTCCATGCTCGACCTCGTCGCGGTGCGCGAGGGAGGCAGCGTGGCCGACGCCCTGGACATCGCGCTGCGCACCGCGCGGCACGTCGAGCAACTGGGCTTCGAGCGCTACTGGCTCGCCGAGCACCACAACATGCCGGGCATCGCCAGCTCGGCCACCGCGGTGCTGGTCGGCCACATCGCCGGCGGCACGCACAGCATCCGCGTGGGCTCCGGCGGGGTGATGCTGCCGAACCATGCGCCGCTGGTGGTTGCCGAGGCCTTCGGCACGCTGGCCGAGCTGTACCCCGGGCGCATCGACCTCGGTCTCGGGCGCGCGCCCGGCACCGACCCGCTGACCATGCGCGCGCTGCGCCGCGACCGCGTCGAGACCGAGGACGACTTCCCGCGCGACGTCGCCGAACTGCGGCAGCTGCTGGCGCCGCCGCAGCCCGGCCAGCGTCTCGTCGCCACGCCCGGCGCCGGCACGCGCGTGCCCATCTGGCTGCTCGGCTCCAGCCTTTTCTCGGCCTCGCTGGCGGCGCAGATGGGGCTGCCCTACGCCTTCGCATCGCACTTCGCGCCGCGCCTGCTGCTGCAGGCCCTCGAGCTCTACCGCAACCGCTTCCAGCCCTCGGAGGTGCTGCGGCAGCCCTACGTGGCCATCGGCGTGCCGCTGATCGCCGCCGAGAACGACGAGCAGGCCGACTTCCTGGCCAGCAGCACCTACCAGCGCGTGCTCGGCATCATCACCGGGCGCCGCGGCAAGTTGCCGCCGCCGGTGCACGGCTTCCTGCAGGGCCTGCACCCGCAGGAGCGCGCGGCGATCGCCGACTTTCTCGGCGCCGCGGTGATCGGGGGCCCGCAGACCGTGCGCGCGGGGCTCGAGACCCTGGCACAGGCCACGCAGGCCGACGAGTTCATCCTGGTCAGCGACGTCCACGACCCCGAGTTGCGGCTGCGCAGCCTCGACCTCGCCGTGCAGGCGCTGCGCGAAGCGCAGGCCGCCGCGCAGCCCGCGAACGCCGTCTAGCCGACCGGCATCACGCCCCCGTCCCGCCACGTCCGCGGGTTGTTGCGCCAGCGCAAGGACACGCCAGCGCCGGCCGCATAGCCTGCAGGCACGAATCGCACGTGCAACCCAGGCACGGCGGCGCAGGGGGAATCCATGCTGGGGTCGTTGCTCGACGAATGGCGGATGGGCGGGGTCGCCGCTGCCGGCGGCGGCGCGCCGCAGGCGCTGCGCGGCAGGCAGCAGCACGCGCTGGCCACCATGACGGCCGGACTCAGCTATGCCATCGACCTCACGGTGCTGGGCCTGTTCTGGCGTGGCGGCGCCGCGCCAGGAAGTCTGCTGCAGATCTATGCGGGCGCCGCGGGGCTGCACTTGCTGCTGTTCGGATCCCTGCAGCTGGCGGGCGTGGGCGAGAACGGTCCGAACCCGAATTTCACCGGGCTGCAGATGGCCTGGGCCATCGCGCTGCAGCTCGGCGCGATGCTGTGGGCGCCGGCACTCACCGGGTATTTCGTGGGCGTGATGTTCGTCATCTTCTCGTTCGGCGCGCTGCGCCTGCCGCTGCGCAGTGCGCTGGGCCTGTGGATGCTGGTCAGCCTGCTGTTCGGGCTGCTGCTGTGGAAGCTGCCGCTGCTCGGGGCGATGCAGCCGCAGCTGCGCGAGTCGCCGTGGGTGCGCGCCGCCGTCGGCGTCGGCATCTCCACCCTGCTGCTGCGTTGCATCGTGCTGAATTTTCGTGTCATGGCGCTGCGCTCGCGCTCGATGCAGCAGGCCGCGCACATGGCCGCAGAGGCCGCGGCCGCGCGCGAGCGCGCCATCCGCGACGGGTTGACCGGCGCGCTCAACCGCGACGGGCTGCTGCCGCTGCTGCAGCACGAGCTCGAACAGGTGCGGCGCGGCCACATCGAATGTTGCGTGGCGATGATCGACATCGACTGGTTCAAGAGCGTCAACGACGACCGCGGCCACCTCACCGGCGACCGCACGCTGCGCACGCTCGTCGAGCTCCTGCAGCGCCACCTGCGCGCCGGCGACCGGCTGGCGCGCTTCGGCGGCGAGGAGTTCATCTTGCTGATGCCCGCCACCGGCGAGCCGGACGCCGTGGAGGTCGCCGATCGCCTGCGCGGGCTGGTGCAGGGTCATGACTGGTCGGCGCTGGCCGAGGGACTGTGCCTGACGGTGTCGATCGGCATCGCACAGGCGCATCGCGACGACGGCATCGACGATCTGCTGGCGCGAGCCGACACCGCGCTGTACGGCGCCAAGGCCAGCGG
>JAJYTY010000100.1 GCA_021792835.1 Pseudomonadota bacterium | reverse complement strand
CCTCGCCGAGGTGCTCGGGGTGGAGCCGGACAGCCTGCGCGCCGACGCCGCGGCACCGGCGCCGCGGGTCCCGGGCGCGCTGGCCTCGCACTACGCGCCGCGCACCCCGCTGCGCCTGCGGGACGCCGCCGACATCGATGGCGAGTGGCCGCGCAGCGCCGCGCACACCGCGGTGCTGGCGCGCCGCGCCGCCGCGGCCGGCGCGCACGCGCACTGGCTGGCGCTGCCGGCGGACCCGCAGGGCTACGCGCAGGCCCTGTACGCCGCGCTGCGCGCGCTGGACGCGCTGGGGTTGCGCCAGATCTGGGTCGAGCAACTGCCGCGGCAACCCGATTGGGACGCCGCGCGCGACCGCCTGCGCCGCGCCGCATCCCTGCCCTGAGTCCGGGCTCGCGCTTCGGATACAGTGCCGGCGGTGCGCCCCGCGCCGTGCGGGGCGGGGGCTGCGCGCGAGACCTGTATTTTCATACAGTCCTGTGATACAGTGCCGCCACGGCACGCGGGTGCCGCACGGGCACGCCGCAGGCGGGGACGACGATGGCAATCGAACAAGGCAAGACGATGGTGAACGCGGAAAAGGCGAAGGCGCTGGCGGCGGCGCTGGCACAGATCGAGAAGCAGTTCGGCAAGGGCTCGATCATGCGCCTGGGCGAGGGCGAGGTCGCGGAGGACCTGCAGGTGGTGTCCACCGGTTCGCTGGGCCTGGACATCGCGCTCGGTGTCGGCGGCCTGCCGCGCGGCCGCGTGGTGGAGATCTACGGCCCGGAATCCTCCGGCAAGACCACGCTCACGCTACAGGTCATCGCGCAGATGCAAAAGCTCGGCGGCGTCTGTGCCTTCATCGACGCGGAGCACGCGCTGGATTCGCAATACGCGCAAAAACTCGGCGTCGACCTGCAGGACCTGCTGATCTCGCAGCCCGACACCGGCGAACAGGCGCTGGAGATCGCCGATGCGCTGGTGCGCTCCGGCTCGGTGGACCTGATCGTCATCGACTCCGTCGCGGCGCTGACGCCGAAGGCCGAGATCGAGGGCGAGATGGGCGATTCGCTGCCGGGGCTGCAGGCGCGGCTGATGAGCCAGGCGCTACGCAAGCTGACCGGGACCATCAAGCGCACCAATTGCCTGGTCATCTTCATCAACCAGATCCGCATGAAGATCGGCGTGATGTTCGGCAACCCGGAAACCACCACCGGCGGCAACGCGCTGAAGTTCTACGCCTCGGTGCGCCTGGACATCCGGCGCATCGGCTCGATCAAGAAGGGCGAGGAGGTCATCGGCTCCGAGACCAAGGTCAAGGTGGTGAAGAACAAGGTCGCGCCGCCGTTCAAGCAGGCCGAGTTCGACATCCTGTACGGCGAGGGGATCTCACGCGAGGGCGAGATCATCGACCTCGGCGTGGCGGCGAAGATCGTCGACAAGTCCGGTGCCTGGTATGCCTACAAGGGCGAGAAGATCGGCCAGGGCAAGGACAACGCGCGCGAGTTCCTGCGCGAGAACCCCGGGTTGGCCCTGGAAATCGAGAACGCCGTGCGCAGCGAACTGGGCGTGCGCACGATGCCCGGCGGCGCCGCCGCGGCCACCGCCGAGGCGGCCGGGGACTGATCCGGCCCATGCCCGGCGGCGCGCCTCCCCCGCGGCGCGACGAGCGCGCGGCGCTGCGTGCGCGCGCCTTGCGCATGCTGGCGCTGCGCGAACACGGCCGCGCCGAGCTCGAACGCAAGCTCTCGCATGCGCGCGGCGCGCAGGAAGCGCCGGCGCCCGATGTGCTGCGCCGCGTGCTCGACGAGCTGCAGGCGCAGGGACTGCTCGACGAGGCGCGCTACGCGCAGGCCGTGGCGCGGCGCCTGGCGCAGCGCCACGGCAGCCTGCGCGTGCTCGGCGAACTCAAGCGCCAGGGGCTGGACGACGAACTGGCGCGGCGCGCGCTGCGCGAGGCCGAGGCCGAGCTCGAGCCCGAGGCCGACCGGGCGCTGCGCCTGCTGCGGCGTCACGACCCGCAGCCGCCCGCCGACGCCGCGGGGCGCGCGCGTCAGATGCGATTCCTGCAACGCCGCGGATTCAGCGCGCAAGCCGTGCGCGAGGCCATGCGCGCGCATGCGGGCGTCCCGGAAACGTCGGAACACGAGCAAAGCGACGACTGAGCGGTCCAGTGTTGCGCCGCGCAGCCTGTGCGCGCTGCTAGACTTGCCTATTGCGCTGCATCAATTTCGACTGCCACCGGTGTGGCATTGCGCGGTCGGGGCCTGCCTTGCATGGCGCGCCGGGCTGCGCGAGGGCCCGTCCGCGAGCGCTGCCCGGGTGGGCGGTGCCGGCGCCCGATCACCGCGAAATCCTTCGGAGAACAGCACATGAAGATCCACGAGTACCAGGGCAAGCAGATCCTGCGCGAATTCGGCGTGCCCGTGCCGCGCGGCATTCCCGCGTTCACGGTCGACGAGGCGGTGCGTGCCGCCGAACAGCTGGGCGGCCCGGTGTGGGTCGTGAAGGCGCAGATCCATGCCGGGGGACGTGGCAAGGGTGGTGGCGTCAAGCTGGCGCGTTCGGTCGACGAGGTGCGCCAGCTGGCCGGGCAGATGCTGGGCATGCAACTGGTCACGCACCAGACCGGCCCGCAGGGGCAGACGGTGCGCCGGCTGCTGGTCGAGGATGGCGCCGACATCCGCAAGGAGTACTACGCCGGCCTGGTGATCGACCGCGCGGCGCAGAAGGTGGCCGTGATGGCTTCCAGCGAAGGCGGGATGGACGTCGAGGAAGTCGCCGCGAAGACCCCGGAGAAGATCCACAAGGTGTGGGTCGAGCCGACGCAGGGCCTGCAGGAGTCCGACGCGCTGGCGCTGTGCGAGCAGATCGGCCTGCCCGAGGGCAGCCGCAAGCAGGGCGCGCAGACGCTGCAGGCGCTGTACCGCGCGTTCTGGGACAAGGACGCGTCGCTGGCCGAGATCAACCCGCTGATCCTGCAAGGCGACGGCTCGGTGGTGGCGCTCGACGCCAAGTTCAATTTCGATGACAACGCGCTGTTCCGCCACGAGGACATCGTGGCGATGCGCGACCTCGACGAAGAGGACCCGGCGGAGATCGAGGCTTCCAAGCACGGCCTGTCGTACATACAGCTCGACGGCAACATCGCGTGCCTGGTCAACGGCGCCGGGCTGGCGATGGCGACGATGGACACGATCAAGCTCTTCGGTGGCGAGCCGGCCAACTTCCTGGACGTCGGCGGCGGAGCCACCGCCGACAAGGTGACCGCGGCCTTCAAGATCATGCTGCACAACCCGCAGGTCAAGGCGATCCTGGTCAACATCTTCGGCGGCATCATGCGCTGCGACGTGATCGCCGAAGGCTTGATCGAGGCCAGCCGCGCGGTCGCGCTGAAGGTGCCGCTGGTGGTGCGCATGAAAGGCACCAACGAGGACCTGGGCAAGCGCATGCTGGCGGATTCCGGACTGCCGATCCTCAGCGCCGAGACGCTGGCCGAGGCCGCGCAGAAGGTCGTCGCGGCGGCCGCCTGAACCCACCGCTCCCCATTCGTCGCGCCCGCGCCACGGCTTCGTCCCCGCCGCACGACAGCCGCAGCCGCGCAGGCCAGCCAAGGAATCTCCCATGTCCATCCTGATCGACAAGAACACCAAGGTCATCACCCAAGGCATCACCGGCAAGACCGGCCAGTTCCACACCCGCATGTGCCGCGACTACGCGAACGGCAAGGCATGTTTCGTCGCCGGGGTCAACCCGAAGAAGGCCGGCGAGGACTTCGAGGGCATTCCGATCCACGCCACGGTGTCGCAGGCCAAGGCCGCCACCGGAGCCACCGTGTCGGTGATCTACGTTCCGCCGGCGGGCGCCGCCGCGGCGATCTGGGAGGCCGTGGAGGCCGACCTCGACCTGGCGATCTGCATCACCGAGGGCATCCCGGTGCGCGACATGATGGAAGTGCGCGCGCGCATGCGCGCCAAGGAGGCGGCCGGCGGCAAGAAGACCCTGCTGCTGGGCCCGAACTGCCCGGGGCTCATCACCCCCGACGAAGTGAAGATCGGCATCATGCCCGGACATATCCACCGCAAGGGGCGCATCGGCGTGGTGTCGCGTTCGGGCACGCTGACCTACGAGGCGGTGGGCCAGGTCACCGAGCTCGGCATGGGCCAGAGCAGCGCCGTGGGAATTGGCGGCGACCCGATCAACGGCCTCAAGCACATCGACGTGCTGAAGATGTTCAACGATGACCCCGACACCGACGGCGTGATCATGATCGGCGAGATCGGCGGACCCGACGAGGCCGAGGCCGCGCGCTGGGCCAAGGACAACATGCGCAAGCCGATCGTCGGCTTCATCGCCGGGGTCACGGCGCCCGCCGGCAAGCGCATGGGCCATGCCGGCGCGCTGATCTCCGGCGGCGCCGACACCGCCGAGGCCAAGCTGCAGGTGATGGAAGCCTGCGGTTTCACGGTCACGCGCAACCCGTCCGAGATGGGGCGCCTGATGAAGAAGGCCCTCGGCTGATCGGCCGCCGTGCGGCGGCGTCGCCGGCGCAGCGCCGGCCGACGCGCCGCGCAGTCGTTGCATGAAGGCGCCGGACCTGGGTCCGGCGCTTCGCATTTTGTGCGGCAGGCGCCGCGCCTGACGTTATGCTTCGGGTTCGCGTGGCCGGGCCGGCGCAAGTCGGCGGGCGCGGAATCGGAGTTCGAACTTGCCCCTGGAATCCCTCGCCACGGCAGCCTTCTGGAGCGCCGCGGCGCAGATCGTGCTGATCGACCTGCTGCTGGGCGGCGACAACGCGGTGATCATCGCGCTGGCCAGCCGCGGGCTGCCGCTCGAGCAGCGCCGGCGCGCGATCATCTGGGGCACGGTCGGTGCGGTCGGGCTGCGCATCGTGTTGACCCTGTTCGCGGTCAGACTGCTCGAACTGCCGGGACTGAAGCTGGTGGGCGCGGTGCTGCTGCTGTGGATCGGCATGCGCCTGATGCTGCCCGACGACACCCACGCCGACGTGAAGCCGGCGGACCGCCTGTGGGCCGCCGTGCGCACGGTGATCACGGCCGACCTGATCATGAGCCTGGACAACGTGGTGGCCATTGCCGGCGCCGCGCGCAACGCGCAGACCCGGCACGATTGGGCGCTGGTGTCCTTCGGCCTCGTGCTCAGTGTGCCGATCATCGTCTGGGGAAGCGCGATTGTGATCCGCCTGATCACGCGCTTTCCGGTGATCGTGCTGCTGGGGGCGATGCTGCTGGGCTGGATCGCCGGCGGGCTGGCCGCAGGCGACCCGGTGCTGCAGCCGTGGCTGCATCGCCAGCCGCTGGGCGAGCACGCGCATGCGCTGGGCGGCCTGCTCGGACTGCTGCTGGTGTGGCTCGGCGGGCGCTGGATGCGCGGCCGCGCCACCCACGGATGACGCGAGGATCCACGATGTCCGTCCCCGGCAACGGCCCTGTGCTGCAGCTCGACATGGCCAGCTGCACCGACCGCGGGCGCATGCGCGAGCACAACGAGGATGCGCTGGCCTGCGATGCCGTGGCCGGCGTGGCCGTGCTGGCCGACGGCATGGGAGGCTACGCCGCGGGCGAGGTGGCCAGCGGTGCCGCGGCGGCGCAGGTCGCCGCCGAACTGGCTCGCCTGAAGGCCGAGTACCCGGTGCTGAGTCCGGCCGACATGATGCAGGCGATGCATGACGCGATCCGTCGGGTCAACACCCAGATCTACCGCGCCGCGCGCAAGGATCCACGCTATACCGGGATGGGCACGACGCTGGTCGCCGCGGCGTTCACGGGGCAGGTCGCGGTGATCGCGCATGCCGGAGATTCCCGCGCCTATCTGTTGCGCGACGGGCGCCTGCGACGCATGACCAAGGACCATTCGCTGTTGCAGGAACGCATCGACCTGGGGTTGATCCGCGCCGACGACCCCGCCGGCGACGCGGTGCGCAACCTGATCACCCGCGCGCTCGGCGTCGACCCTCTGCTGGAGCCGGAAATCGGCGTGCACGGGATGCGCGACGGCGACCGCGTGCTGCTTTGCTCGGACGGCTTGAGCGACATGATCAGCGACGCGCGCATCGAGCAGGTGTTGCTGCAGCACGCCGAGGATCCACAGCAGGCGGCGCGCGAACTCGTCGAACAGGCCAATGCCGCCGGGGGACGCGATAACATCTCGGTCATCCTCATCGGGCTGCGCCTGGCTGACGCCGATTTCGGCGCAAGCTGATTCCCGCCTGTCCGGCCTTCACAGGCTGTCAACCATCAAAAGGTAGTCCGCCATGGCCAAGCTGGTCATTTTTCTCGATGACAAGGTGCTCAAGGAAGTGGCTCTCACCAAGGACCGCGTGACCCTGGGGCGGCGTCCGCACAACGACGTGGTGATCGACAACCTGGCTGTCAGCGGCGAGCACGCGGTCCTGCTGCGCGAGGGCGACGGCTACGTCGTGCAGGACCTTGGCAGCACCAACGGTTCCTATATCAACGGCAAGCCGGTCAAGCGCGCGCCTTTCCGCGAGGGCGACAGTCTGGACATCGGCAAGTACACGCTGCGCCTGTTGTCGGATGCTCGCGCATCGGCTTTCGCCGGTTCGCGCTTCGCCCCGTCGAGCTACGGCGGCTCCGCCTTCGCGTCGACCGGCTCGCGTGCCGCGGCCTCGACCACCGCCGGCACGCAGATTCCGAGCACGGGGTCCCGTGCCGTCGGGCAGGAGGACCTCGGGCTGCCCGCGCTGAAGCTCCGGGTGGTCAACGGTGCCTCGGCGGGGACCGAGCTCTCGCTGGACAAGTCCCGAACGACCTTCGGCCAGCGCGGCGTCATGGTGGTTTCGATCCAGCGCAATCCTCGCGGCTACGAGCTCTCGCAGGTCGAGGGCGAGGAGCGGGTGCGCATCAACGGCACTCCGCTGGGAGTCGTGCCGGTCGTGCTGGCCGCCGGCGACGTGATCGAACTGGCCGGAGGCACGCGGCTGCAACTGCTCAGCGCGGCCTGAGTCCGCGGCGCGGGCGCGGCGAGCCGCGCCGGGCCATCCGCTTCAGACCGGCGCGGGCTCCACGCGCATCAGCTTGAGCATGTTGGTGCCGCCGGGCGCGCCGATCGGCTCGCCACAGGTGATGGCATAGTGGTCGCCCGGCGCCAGCGCGCCGATCTCGCGCAGGTGGCGCTCGGCCTGGCGCAATGCCTCGTCGCGCTCGCTGGAGAACACCATGTGCAGCGCGCGCACGTTGCGGTACAGCGCCATGCGCCGCACAGAGGCCTGGCGCGGCGACAACGCGAAAATCGGCATGCGCACGCGGTGCCGGCTCATCCACAGCGCGGTGGACCCCGATTCGGTCAGCGCGGCGATGGCCTTGCAGCCCAGGTGGTGGGCGGTGAACAGCGCGGCCATCGCAACCGTCTGGTCGATGCGGGTGAAGGTCTTGTCGATGAAATCGGCCTCGAGCTTGAGTTCCTCGAAGCGCTCGGCCTCGACGCAGATGCTGGCCATCGCCTCGACGGTCTCCACCGGGTAGCGCCCGGCCGCGGTCTCCGCCGACAGCATCACCGCATCGGTGCCGTCGAGCACGGCATTGGCCACGTCCGACACCTCGGCGCGGGTCGGCACCGCGTTGGAGATCATCGACTCCATCATCTGGGTCGCCGTGATGACCAGGCGGTCGAGGTCACGGGCGCGCCGGATCATGCGTTTTTGCAGCGCCGGCACCGCGGCGTTGCCGACTTCCACCGCGAGGTCGCCGCGCGCCACCATGATGCCGTCGGAGGCCAGCAGGATCTCCTCCAGGTGCGGAATCGCCTCGGCGCGCTCGATCTTGGCGATCAGCCCGGGCTTGTGGTCCCAGGCCTGGCCGGCGACATTGGCCAGTTGCCGCGCCAGCTCCATGTCGGTGGCGGTCTTCGGGAACGACACCGCCAGGTAGTCCGCCTGGAAGGACATCGCGGTGCGGATGTCGTCCATGTCCTTGGCGGTCAGCGCCGGCGCCGACAGGCCGCCGCCCTGCTTGTTGATGCCCTTGTTGTTCGACAGTTCGCCGCCGATCACCACGGTGGTGGAGATGCGCGCGCCCTGCACGGCGTCGACCGCCAGCACGATCAGTCCGTCATTGAGCAGCAGCCGATCGCCCGGGCGCACGTCGCGCGGGAGGTCCTTGTAGTCGAGCCCGACGCATTCGTCGTTGCCCAGCTCGATCGACGCGTCGAGCGTGAAGCGCTGACCGGGCTGCAGCAGCACCTTGCCCTGCTCGAAGCGGCCGACGCGGATCTTCGGGCCCTGCAGGTCGGCCATGATCGCCACCTCGCGGCCGCAGCGCGCGGCGGTCTCGCGCACCAGCGCGGCACGGTCGATGTGGTCCTGCGCCTTGCCGTGGGAGAAGTTCAGGCGCACCACGTCGACTCCGGCGCGGATCATGCGTTCGAGGATTTCGGGGGATGAACTCGCGGGGCCGATGGTGGCGACGATCTTGGTGGCTCGTGACATGGCGCAGGAACGGGTGGCAGGCGCCGCGCGGCGCGCGACGGGCGCAGCCAGTGTAGAAGCTTTCCGTGGCCCCGGATCACCCGTGGCGCCTTCACGGGTGCGGCCTTGACGGCGCGCAGCCCGCGGCCTGCCCGGCTGCCCTTCAGTGACGCGGCACCACGACCCGCCGCAGCACCGGCGCGGCGTGCAGGATGTCCAGCACACGCGCCACCTGCGGGTTGCCGCCGAGTCCGGCGGCGGCTGCCAGCGGCGCGAAATTGCGCGCCGTCTGCGGCGCGTAGGGCCAGAAGGCGCTGGCGGTGTAGCGCGCCAGCTCCAGCGCCTCGGCGTCGCGCCCCAGGCGCAGCAGCACGATGATGCGCCGCGACAGCAACCCGGGGTCGCCCCAGGCGTGCGACGAGCGCTTGAGCAGAGCCAGTTCGCGCTCCAGCTGCGCGCGGTCATCCCCGGGCGCCGGCAGCACCGAGGCGGCATCGGGGAACTGCGCCAGCGGCAGGAAGAACCAGTCGTCGCGCATCGCCTGGCGGCGCAGCGCGCTGCCGCCGGCGCTGTCGGCGGCATAGATCATCGAGGTGCGCACATAGTCCAGCTGCGCCTTCGCGCACAGCGCCAGCGCCAGCACTGCGGGCAGCATGGCGAGCAGGCGCGGCGCCGCGCCCGGCTGCGTGGGCAGCGACGGCAATGCCCGGCCCCGCGGCGGGCCATCGTGCGCGGCCCCCTCCGCCCAGCCGAGCAGGAACGCGAAGTCGAGCAGGAAGTACACGTACCACAGCGGGTATTCGACCAGGCTGTGCGCGCCGAGGAAGGCGCAGCCCAGCAGCGGCGCCAGCACGGCGCGACGCGCGTCGGCGCCTCGCGCGCCGCGGCGCCAGGACCCGGACACGCGCCACAGCCAGCCCGCGCCCAGCGCAAGCACCGGCAAGGTGCCCGCCAGTCCGGTCTCGGCCAGCAGTTCCAGCAGCAGATCATGCGCGTTGTCGATGTTCTCCAGCGGCAGCGGGTGCAGGTGTCCGGCCACCGAGGCCTGCTCCAGGCCCCAGCCGATCTGTCCCCAGCCCCAGCCGTGCAGCGGGTGCATGCGGAACACTTCCCAGGCGTTGCGCCAGATGATCGCGCGCGCGTCCACCGGCTGGTCCAGCTGGCGCGACAGCGCCGACAAATAGCTGATCCAGCCCAGGCGCTGGGCCAGGTGCATGATCTCCCACCACCCCAGGTACAGCAGCGGCGCCGCCAGCAGCGCGGCCATGCGCCGGTCGCGCCACGGCCGCGGCCAGGCCAGCAGCACCAGCACGGACAGCGCCAGCACATGCACGGTACCGGTGCGCGAGCCGCTGGCCTCGAGCGCCCAGCACAGCAGCACGCTGACCAGCCAGACCCAGCCGGCGCGCCAGCGCGGCGCCAGCAGCGCCAGGCCGACGTAGCCCATCGCCACCGCGGTGGCGAAATGGTTGGGTTGGCGCAGGTTGCCGTACACGCGCCCGCTTCCCGGGTAGCTGATCAGCTGGTACACCCAGGCCGCGTGGGTGCCGAGCCAGCGGCTTTGCGCCGGCAGTTGCCACATCGCGAACTGGGCAAGTCCGATCACCACCTGCAGCAAGCCCTGCAGCAGCAGGGCCCAGGCGGCCACTTCGATCCAGCGCGAACGCTGCGCCAGGCCGCGCCCGAGTCCGGCGACCAGCGCGGCGCCCAGCAGCAGGGCCACCGCCAGCCAGCCCTGGCCGGGGTAGGCGATCTGCCCCGACAGGCTCTGCACGGCGATCACCGCGGCGAGCGCGCAAAAGCCCAGCCCGGCCAGCGACACGCGCGGCCGCAGCCCCAGCCATGCGGTGCCCGCGAGCAACAGCCCCCAGCTCCACGCGCTGACGAACATCGAGCCCATCTTGGCACTCGGTCCCGGGTCCCACGGCCACACCAGGCCCAGGCCCAGCGCCAGCACCAGCAAGGTGGCGACCCAGACGGGGATGTCGTCGGACGGGCTGCGGCCTGGGTAGGCAGTCATTGCGGAATCATCTTGTCCAGGGCACGGTCCTGCTGGAGCCGCTGTTGCATCGCGCGCAGGCGCGCGTCGATGATCGAGGCCTCGAAGTAATCGGCGCCCGGCGTCTTGTGCGCGATGTGCAACTGCATCACCGCGCCTTCCAGGTTGCCGTCCAGCGCGTAGGCCTCGGCGGTGGCGCGATGCTGCGCCGCGAATTCGCCGCAGGCGGCGTAGGCCTGCGCCAGCCAGGTCCACAGCTGCTCGTCATGCGGGTGCAGCACGGTCTGCTCGCGCAGGAAGTCGCGCGCCTCGGTTTTCGTTGAAGGGCTTGCCAGCAGGGCGCGCGCCTGCAGGTGCAGCAGCGTCGTCGAGTCAGGCGCCTGGGCGCGCAGCGTGCGCGCAAGCTCCAGCGCCTGCGCCGGCTTCGCGCTCGCCAGCAGCCAGTCGGCGCGCAGCAGGCGCAGCGGAAGGTGCTGGCCCGGGTCCAGGCCTTCGGCCATCTGGTCGGCCCGCAGCAGCGCGGCGTCGCACTTGTCGAGTTCGCCTGCGCGCAGCCAGCACACGGCTTCGCAATACGCCCACGCGCAACGCTGCGCCGGGTACCTGTCGGGGCGACCCGGCTGCGGCTGGCGCATGCTCAGCGCGAGTCGGCGCATGTCCTCCATGCGCGTGGGCTGCAGCGCGCGCGCCCGGGCGTTCATCAGCCAGAAGCGCAGCGTGGTGTCCGGCGGCAGCGGCTGGTCGCCGCCGAGTTCCTGGGCGTAGGCGATGCGCTCGCTGGTTAGCGGGTGGTCCTGCAGGAATGCGAACACCACGGCGTCGTCCAGGCGCGACAGGTATTGCAGGCGCTCGAGCATGCTGGCCATCGCCTGCGGCGGGTAGCCGCTGGCGCGCAGCACGCCGATGCCCACGCGGTCGGCGTCGCGCTCGTTGCTGCGCGAGAAGCGCAATTCGCGGTCCGCCACCGCCGCCTGGCCACCCAGCATCAGGCCCTCGGCGGCCTGTCCGCTGCCGGCCACGCCGGCCAGCACGGCCAGCACCATCGAGCCGATCGACAGCGCGCCGTTGGAGCCCGCGCGCGCCATGCGCTGCTCGATGTGGCGCTGCGTGATGTGCGACATCTCGTGCGCGAACACCGCCGCGACCTGCGCCTCGGCCACCGCGTCGACGACCATTCCGGTGTAGACGCCGATGTGGCCGCCCGGCAGCGCGAAGGCGTTGAACACCGCCTCGCGCAGCAGGAACACCGGGAAATGCCGCGGCGCCTCCGGCTCCGCGGCGGCCAGCTCGGCCTTGCGCAGGCGCTCGACGATGCTCTGCAGGTAATCGCGCAGCAGCGAATCCCGAAGGTAATGCGGATCCTGGCGGATCTCCGCCATGATGCGCTGGCCCAGTCGCTGCTCCAGCACCGGGCTGAGCACGCCCTGGCCGGCATCGCCCAGCGCCGGCAGCGAGGCGATCGATTCCCCCGGCATGGCCGCGCGCGCCAGCGGCTGCAGCGCCAGCCCGGCACAGCCGATGCAGCACAGCAGCGCACGACGGCGCGCACGATGCACCGCGATCGCGTGTTGTCCGGGGAGGGCGTCGACAACCGCTGCCGCGGGGGCGGCGGTCGCGGGGCGGCGGGGCCGGGGCATGATGGCCGATACGCTTCAGGTGGCGAGCGCGGCGAGGGCACGCGCCTGCTGCTCGGGTTCGAACTCGCCCAGCACCGCCTGCGCCAGCGGCGCCAGGCGCGAGCAGTCGGCGCGCAGCACCTCCTTCTTCACCGCCAGCAGCTGCGCCGGGTGCATCGAGAAGCTGCGCAACCCGAGCCCGAGGAGCAATCGCGTGAGCTGCGGGTCGCCGGCCATTTCGCCGCACACGCTGACGTGCACCGGCCGATCCTTCCACGAGTGCGCCGCGTGCGCCTGCGCGATGGCCTGCGCCAGCAGCTGCAGCACCGCCGGGTGCAGCGGGTCGTAGAGTTCGGCGACGCTCTCGTCGGCGCGGTCGATGGCCAGCGTGTACTGCAC
>JAJYTY010000099.1 GCA_021792835.1 Pseudomonadota bacterium | reverse complement strand
CAGAGCTGGGTCGGCCTGGCGGGCAACTTCGGTACCGTGATGGCGGGCCGCCAGTACACCGCGCAGTTCGACAACGAAGCCGCGATGGACCCGTTCGGCTTCGGCCTGAACGGCAACATCGGCAACATTTCGATGGTCAAGCACTACGGCTCGTACCGTGCCGACCAGGTGCTGTCGTACGTCACGCCGAACCTGTCGGGCTTCACGGGCGTCGCCGCCTACGTGTTCGCCGCCGGCAAGGGCACCGTGCCGACCGCCACGCAGCCGAACGTCTCGCGCGCCTGGACCCTGAACGGCCAGTACGGCAACGGCCCGATCACCGCCGGCCTGAACTACACCGACGTCTCCAACGCCACCGCGGCCACGCTCACCGGTGTGGCCACCGGCGCGGTCAAGTCGTGGCAGCTGTATGGCGCCTACAACTTCGGCGTCGCCAAGGTTTCGGGCATCTACGAGCAGGCCAAGCAGGACTTCTACAGCGGCAACGAGAAGAACTGGATGATCGGCCTGACCGTGCCTGTGGGCCCGGGCGCCATCCTGGCCTCGTACGACGAGAACAAGAACTCGCTGGCCCTGAACGGCAGCACGGCCACCGGCGGCGACACCGCGAAGCAGTACGCGATCGGCTACACCTACTCGCTGTCGAAGCAGACCGACCTGTACGCCTCGTACGCGCACATCAGCAACGGCGCCAACACCGCCTTTGCCGTGGGCTCGTCGACCGACAGCTTCAGCGGCGTCAACGGCCAGAGCTCGAGCGGCATGGCCATCGGCATGCGCCACATGTTCTGATCGACGCAAGTCGAACCGCAGCAAACCCGGCCGCCCTCGGGCGGTCGGAGTTCAAGGCCGCCTCCGGGCGGCTTTTTTTCGCCTCGCCACCTCCTTCGCGGCGCAGCGCCGAGCGGGATTTGCGCGACAATCGGGACTGCCTTGTCGACGCTGCATCCTGCAATCCCTGGCTGTTTTCCACCATGACCGCGTGCACCACCCATCGCAGAGCCGGCCCGCCGGACCCGCGTTCGCTGCAGGACCGACTGCTCACGGTCGCCGACAATGCCCTGAAGACCCTCGTCGGCGGGCTGCATCCGGCACGTCCGATGCCGCAACCCGCGCCGGCGCTGCGCGAGGCCGGCGCTGCCGGGCTGCAACCCGAGCAGCGCGAGCTGGCCGGGCGCCTGATGCGGGTCGACCACGTGGGCGAGATCTGCGCGCAGGCGCTGTACCAGGGCCAGGCGCTGGTCGCCCGCGACCCCGCGCTGCACGCGCATTTCACGCGAGCCGCACGCGACGAATGCGACCACCTGGCGTGGTGCCGCACGCGCCTGCGCGAGCTCGACTCCCGCCCCAGCCTGCTCGACCCGCTGTGGTACGCGGGAGCGCTGGGGCTGGGCGCGCTGGCCGGCAGCTTTGGCGAGAAACTCAGCCTGGGCTTCGTCGTCGAGACGGAGAACCAGGTGGAGCAGCATCTGGCCTCGCACCTGCAACGCCTGCCGCAGGCGGACACGCAGTCGCGCGCGGTGGTCGAACAGATGAAGACCGACGAAATGCAGCATGCGCTGGCCGCCGAGAAACTCGGCGCGGCGCCGCTGCCTGCGCCGGTGCGCTGGGCGATGCGCGCCGCCGCCCGGGTGATGACGACGACCGCGCACTGGATCTGAGCGAAGGTGCCCCTCAGGTTTCGACGATCTCGACGCTGGTCGTGATGGTCGCGGTGCGAGCCAGCATCGCGCTGGCCGAGCAGTACTTCTCGTGCGACAGCGCGACCGCACGCTCCACCCTGCTCGGATCCAGCCCCTTGCCGCTGACCACGAAATGCATGTGGATGCTGGTGAACACCTTGGGGTCGGTGGAGGCGCGCTCCGCGCTCAGGCGCACGCTGCAATCGCGCACGTCCTGACGTGCCTTCTTCAGGATGTAGACCACGTCGTAGGCGGTGCAGCCGCCGGTGCCCGCAAGCACCGTTTCCATCGGGCGGGGAGCCAGGTTGTGCCCCCCCGGCTCGCCGGGGCGCGTGGCCGGCGCACCGTCCATCACGATCACATGCCCGCTGCCGGTGGTGGCGACGAAGGCCATGCCCTCGCCCGCCGCGGGCTGCATCCATTGCACCGTGCATTCCATCCAGTTCACCTCGTCCGATATCGTCTGCGCAGGGAATTGCTCGCCGCCGGCCGGCAGGCCAGGCAGCACGAGCAGGGGCATTGTGCGACAAGCACGCGGCCTTGCGTTGCCCGCCGGCAACAGGTGCTGCGCCATCCGCATGGCCCCGGCCGCAAGACTCCGCCCCTCTACGAAGGGGGGCGAGCCCGCACGGGCCACTGCACAAGCAAAATGCGTAGATGCGCATATACAGAAATAACCTGAGAACTCGTAAGGGCTTTGCGATCAACCCGGGTTTGTCCTAACATCATGCCATGCTGATCGCAGTGGTGATCGGCGCCTCTTGTCTCCTCCACCCTCCTCCATAGGTGGATTCCAACCCAGGCCGTGTGCCTGGGTTTTTTTTCGCCCGCTGCGCGCCGCGGCCGGGCCCGCATCGCTATCGATAAAATGACGGCTTTGCCCGCCCGGCCCCGCTCGTGACCCGCAAACCCATCGACTACCTGCAGCGCATTCTCACCGCCAGCGTGTACGACGTCGCGCACGAGACGCCGCTCGACCTGGCGCACAACCTCAGCCGCCGCCTGCACAACTCGGTACTGCTCAAGCGCGAGGACCAGCAGCCGGTGTTCAGCTTCAAGCTGCGCGGCGCCTACAACAAGATGTCGCGCCTGGGCGAGGAGGAACGCCGACGCGGCGTGATCTGCGCGTCCGCCGGCAACCACGCCCAG
This sequence comes from Pseudomonadota bacterium, assembly GCA_021792835.1. GTDB lineage: Bacteria > Pseudomonadota > Gammaproteobacteria > Burkholderiales > Burkholderiaceae_C > Thiomonas_A. The sequence continues at coordinate 9,691 of JAJYTY010000099.1, read as the reverse complement.
GGCGTCGCGCTGTCGGCGCGCAAGCTTGGCTGCCGCGCCGTCATCGTGATGCCCTCGACGACGCCGAAGGTCAAGGTCGACGCGGTTCGCGCATTCGGCGCCGGCGCCGTCGACATCGTGCTCGAGGGCGAGAGCTACAGCGACGCCGCGGCGCACGCGCAGAAACTGCAGAATGAGCGCGGGCTGAGCTTCGTGCATCCCTTCGACGACCCCGACGTGATCGCCGGCCAGGGCACCATCGGCATGGAGATCCTGCGCCAGCATCCGGGGCCGATCCACGCCGTGTTCTGCGCGGTCGGCGGCGGCGGACTGGTCTCGGGCGTGGCCTCCTACATCAAGGCCGTGCGCCCCGAGATTCGCGTGATCGGCGTGCAGACCGTCGACTCCGACGCCATGCTGCGCAGCGTGCGCGCCGGACGGCGTGTCGAACTCGCCGAGGTCGGGTTGTTCGCCGACGGCACGGCGGTCAAGCGCGTCGGCGAGGAGACCTTCCGCATCGCGCGCGAGCTGGTCGACGACTTCGTCGTCGTCGATACCGACGCGGTGTGCGCGGCCATCAAGGACGTGTTCGAGGACACGCGCAGCGTGCTGGAGCCGTCCGGCGCGATGTCGGTGGCCGCGTTGAAGCAGTACGCGACCCATCACAAGCTCAAGTCCGAAACCCTGGTGGCCATCACCTGCGGGGCCAACATGAACTTCGACCGCCTGCGCTTCGTCGCCGAGCGCGCCGAGGTGGGCGAAGCACGCGAGGCGCTGTTCGCGGTGACCATCCCCGAGCAACCGGGCAGTTTTCGCAAGCTGTGCTCGCTGCTCGGGCAACGCGCGGTGACCGAGTTCAACTACCGCCTCGGCGATCCGCAACACGCCGAGGTGTTCGTCGGCATCTCCATCAGCAGCCGCGACGACGCGCGGCGCATCGCGGCGCTGCTTCAGCGTGCCGGCTACGCCACGCTGGACCTCAGCGACGACGAACTCGCGAAGCAGCACGTGCGCCACCTGGCCGGCGGACGCGCGCCCCACGCGCAGGATTCGGCGCCGCTGCACGAACGCATCCTGCGCTTCGATTTCCCGGAGCGCCCCGGCGCGCTGATGCGTTTCCTCGAGAACCTCAGGCCCGACTGGAACATCAGCCTGTTCCACTACCGCAACCAGGGCGGCGACAGCGGCCGCGTGCTGGTGGGGATCCAGGTTCCTCCGGCCGACCGCAAGCGCTTCGCGCAGTTCCTCGATTCGCTGGGATATTCCCACGTCGAGGAAACCGACAACCCGGTGGCCAGGCTGTTTCTCTGAGGGCCGCGCCGAGGCAGCGGGCCGCGCGCTAGTTGCGCGCCGGCGCAGTCGCGCCAGCGGCATCGCCGGCCCGCTCCGAATCCAGCACGCGCACGCTGCCGTCGTGCTCGATCTCGACGCTGCCGAAGCCTGTCGACACCAGGCGCACCCCCGGCGCGATCTCGGCGCCCACCGGGTAGGCCCGCGGGGGCCTGCCGTCGACCCCGATCAGCGCGGCACCGGCGGCGCGCCCTCCGCCGATCACCCCGAGCAGGCGAAATCGCCGCGGCGCCTCGGCCCGCGGCGCGGCCCCCGTCGCGAACAAGCGCGAGGCCTGCTGCGCCAGTTCGCCGACCCCGCGCAGCGCGACCGGCCGTGCTCCGGCCGGTACCTCGCGCACGCTGGCGAACAGGTGCAGCACGAGACGCGTGCCCACCTGCGCGCAGCCGAACACCAGCAGCCACGTCGCCAACGCCGCCAGGCGCCGCGGCCACGGCCCGGCAAGGGCGGCATCGAAACCGCGCCCTGCCGCGGGCGCGGCAGGATATCCGGGTGTATGGAACAGTCGCATGGGCCTCGTATTATGGGCCGAAAGCCCATGCGTGGCGCGCCCCGTCACGATGCATCGCCCGGCCGCCCCGATTCCACCACCCGTATGCAAGCCCTCGATTCCATTGGCAAATTGCCTCGCCGCAGCCGCGGCTTCACGCTCATCGAACTGATGGTCGTGCTGGTCATCATGGGGGTGCTGGCAGCGCTCATCGTGCCCAACATCATCGGCCGCACGGACGAGGCGCGGGTCACCGCGGCGAAAACCGACATCGCCACCATCATGCAGGCGTTAAAGCTCTACAAGCTGGACAATGGTTTCTATCCGTCACAGGCTCAGGGGCTGCAGGCGCTGGTGGACAAGCCCTCGACCCCTCCGGTGCCGGGCAACTGGAAGCCTTACCTGGAAAAGCTGCCGACGGACCCGTGGGGTCGCGCCTATCAGTACCTCAACCCCGGGGTCAAAGGCCCGGTCGACGTATTCAGCTACGGCAAGGACGGCAATGCCGGAGGCGCGGGTGCGGACTCGGTCATCGGAAGCTGGCAGTAGCCCTGCGCGCGCCTGCCCGCGGCGTGCGCGCGCGGATGGCTTCACGCTGCTGGAGATCCTGGTCACGCTGGTCATCGCCGCCATGCTGACGGGGCTGGTTGCGCTGGCGCTGCCCACCGGCAACGACCAGCTCGCGCACACCGAGGCCCGGCGCCTCGCGGCCTTGCTGGACACCGCGCGCGAACAGGCGGTCGCGCAATCGCTGCCGGTGGCATGGGCAGCGGGGGCCGAGGGCTACAACTTCCTGCGTCCGTCGCCACGCGGCTGGGTGCCGCTGCTGCAATCGCCGCTGGTCGCGCACGCGTGGCCTTGGGTAGACCGCGCACTTGCGCCGGACTATCGGCCGCGCACCGCGGCCGCGCAGTGGTACGCCGGCGCGGTGCGCGTGCGCGTGGTCGGCGGCGGCGCGCTGGGGGCCGCGCCGGGCTGGCTGGTGTTCGGCTCCGAGCCTGTATCGCAGCCGATGCGCGTGGAACTCGATGCGGATGCGCTGCGCCTGATCGTGTGGAGCAACGGCGCGCAGCCCTTCCAGGTCAGCGAGCAGCGCTGATGCGTGCCTGCCCGTGCCCCAAGGCTCGCGCCCGGCGCGCGTCGCGCCCCGCCGGCTTCACGCTGCTGGAAGTGCTGGTCGCGCTGGCCGTGGTGTCGCTGGCCTTGCTGGCCGCGCTGCGTGCCGGCGGCGGTCTGCAGGACGATGCCGAGCGCTATCGTGCGTCCGTGCTGGCCGAGCAATGCGCGCAGAACTACCTGGTCGAGCAACGCCTGCGACGCGGCCCGCTGGGCACCGGAGTCCACGACGCGTTGTGCACCGAGGCGGACCGCAGCTTCACGGTGCGCGCCAACGTGCTGCCGACTCCGAACCCGCAATTCCGCCGCATCGACCTCAGCGTGCTCGAGCCCTCGGGGTGGGCGGCCTGGCGCATCGTGGCCATCGCATGGAACGAGTGAGGACTCAGCCGCGCCAGCGGGGCTTCACGCTGCTCGAGCTGCTGGTGGCGGCCTTCATCATGGCCATCGTCGCCGCGCTGGGCTGGCGCGGTCTGGACAGCGTGGCGCGCGCGCGCGACGACTCGCAGCAGCGCATGCAGGCCGGCACGCAACTGCAGCTGAGCATGCAGCAGATGCGTGCCGACCTGTCGGCGGCCAGCGATGGCGGGCAGAACCTGCCCGCGGTCAGCCTGGCCGGCAACGGCGACCTGCTGATCGTGCGCCGGCCCGCCGATCCGCTGGGGTCCGACATGCGCGCCTGGGCGCAAGCCCTGCCTCCCTACGCGGGCATGCTGGAAGTCGTGCGCTGGGGGATTCGCGGCGGCCGGCTGCTGCGCTGGGCCAGCCCGCCGGCGCCGCTGCCCGCACCGCTGCTGCAGGCCATGGGCCGACCGGAGGGCGCCGGCATCGAGATGCTCGACGGCGTGGCTTCGATGCAGGTGCTGGTATATCGCTACGCCGGCACCGGACTGCAGCAGCAGTCCGGTGCCTGGGTCAGCCCCTACACCGCGGCCAACGTCGCGCAGTCCGGCAACAACCCGCTGCTCGCGCAACTGCGGACCCCCGCCGGGCTGCGCTGGACCCTGCTGCTGACGCAGCCGCAACTGCGCGGCAGCGTGCAGCGCGAGTTCCTGCTGGAGACGCGGCAATGAGGCCGCCGCGCCACGGCTGCGGCCGCCAATGTGGCGCGGCCTTGATCACCGCGCTGCTGCTGGCGGCGCTGGCCGCGGTGATGGTATCGGGCATGCTGTGGCGCCAGTGGGGAGCCATCCAGCGCGAGCAGGCGGCGCGCCAGAGCCAGCAGGCGCGCTGGCTGCTGCGCGGCGCCGTCGACTGGGCGCGCCTGATCCTGCGCGAGGCGGCCAGCAACACCCAGGTCGTCGCGCTCGACCAGCCGTGGGCGGTTCCGCTGGCCGAGGCGAACCTGGATCAGTTCCTCGCCGCGGGCCAGCAGGACAGCCTGGGCCGGGTATGGCTCGAAGGGCACATCGTCGATGCGCAGGCGCGATTCAACCTGACGGACCTGGCCACGCTGGGCAAGCCGAACCCCGATGCCGTGCAGGCGCTGCAGCGCCTGTGCGGCGCGGTCGGCGCGAACCCGGCGCTGGCGCAGCAGTTCGCCCAGGCGATCGCGGCCGCGCAGCTGCCGAACGCGCCGGTGCTGCCGATCCGCGAACTGCAGGACCTGGCGCGCGCATCACCGGCGATCGCGAGCGAGTTGCCGCGCCTGGCGCCCTATGTGACGGTGCTGCCCGCCGCGACTCCGGTCAACGCCAACACGGCCGGCGCGCAGGTACTGGCCGCGGTGCTGGGTGTCGACAACGCGCAGGCCGCGCAACTGCTGGCGCGGCGGGCACAAAGCCACTTCGACGACCTGCAATCGATCTCCAGGGCCCTCGGCGCCGGCGCGTCCCTCAACGTGGACCCGGCGCTGGTCAGCGTGTCCAGCAGCTATTTCGAGGCCGTGGCCCGGGTTCGCATCGGGAATTTCGAGTATGCCGAACAGGCCCTGATCCAGCGCATCGGCGGACTCACGCAGGTCCTGCGCATGCAGCGCGTCGCGCCATGGCTGGCCAGCGTGCAACCAGCCCGGATTTCGTGAATCCCTCATGACTGCGAGCACGCATGTTGCGTCATCCCCAATCGTCCCACCGATGGAGGGGGTCATTGCGGCAAACCGCTACATACAATCCCCGCGCATGACCCGCCTCCTGCTTGTACTCCCCGTCGGCGGCCGGCCGGGGGCCGTGCCCTATGCGCGCCTCGACGACGACGCGCACGTGCTCGAGCACGGCGAGGCGCAATTGGCCCTGCTGCCCCGCGCCGCCCAGCTCATCGGCCTGTGGCCGGCCGAGCAGCTCACCCTGCTCGGGCTGCAGCTGCCGGCGATGCCGGCGGCGCGCCTGCAGGCGGCATTGGCCGGCGCGCTGGAGGACCGCCTGCTGGCGGACCTTGCGTCGCAGCACCTGGCGGCCGGCCCGCGCGAGCCCGACGGCAGCCTGCGCTGGGCTGCCTGCTGCGCGCGCGCACCGCTGGCCCAATCGCTGCAACGGCTGCACGACGCCGGACTGGCCGCGCCGCGCGTGGTGCCGGAGCCGGCGCTGCTGCAACCGGGCTGGGCCTGCCTGCAGCGTCTCGACGAATCGCGCGTGCGCCTGCTCTGGCGCGACGCCGCGGGCGAGGCCGGCTGGCTGCACCTGGACGAATCGGACCGACCCGACGCGGGCCCGTCGATGCCGGCGGGCCTGCTGGTGGAACCCGGGCTGGAGGCCGTGGCGGCCCGCTGGTTCGGCGCCGAGGCGCAGCTCGAAACCTGCACCCGCGCGCAGTGGCTGCAACGCGCCGCATCGTCGGCATGGGATCTGCGTCAATTCGAACTCGCTCCGCGCGCCGCCGCGCAGCGCCTGTGGGCGAGCCTGCGCGAGCAGGCCGCCACCCCCGCATGGCGTCGTGTCGGCTGGCTGGCCGGCGCGCTCATCGCGCTGCAGCTGCTCGGGCTGAACCTTCACGCGCTGCAACTGCGCGGCGAGCAGGCGGCGCTGCAGCGGCAGTTGCGCAGCGTCGTCGCACAGGCCATCCCGGGGGCGCCCGCGGTGCTCGATCCGGGGCTGCAGATGCGCCGCGCGCTGGACCAGGCGCGACGGCGCGTCGGAGCCCCCACCAGCGACGGTATCGAGGCCTTGATGGGACAGGCCGCCAGCGTGCTCGACGGCGCCCGGCCCCTGGCGCTGGACTTCGCCGGCGGACGCCTCGAACTGCGCCTGCCGGCCGGACAGGCCTCGGCCGCCGCGCGGCGCTGCATCGTGCAGGACCTGCCGTGCAGCGTGCACGGCAACACGCTGCAACTGCAACCCTCCGCCTGAGAACCACGCGCCATGGCCCTCGCCTCCCGACTGCGCGACTCCTCGGCCATGCGCGAGCTGGGCGCTTCCGCGCACGCGCGCTGGAGCGCGATGTCGGCGCGCGAGCGCGGCCTCGTCAGCGTGGCGCTGACGGTGGTGGCGCTGGCGCTGGCCTGGCTGGTGCTGCTGCGCCCGGCGCTGCACACCGAGGCGCAGGCGCCGGCGCGGATTCGCGAACTGCGCACCGAACTGGCGCGGGCGCAGGCGCAGGCCGACGAACTCGCGAGCCTGGCGCGCCAGCCCGCGGCACCGGCGGCGCCGGCCCGGCTGGACTCCGTGCTGAAGCAGTGGATGCAGCAACACGGCGCACAGGCGCAAGTCACCATGCTTCCAAACGGACCCGAGCTGCGGCTGCAGGGGCTGTCGGCGACCGCACTCGCCGATTTCGCGCGCAGCGCGCGCAGCGACTGGGGCGCGCAGGTCCGCACGGCGAAACTGACGCTGCGCGACTCGAAGCTTTCCGGCAGCATCGGGCTGCAGCTTTCGCAGGCTCCGGCAGGCGGCGCCGATACGCAGGGGCTGCCATGAACGCGTCGCGCCCGCCGGCCCGGCGCTCGCCCACCGTGACGGCAATCGTGCTGGGCGCGGCGTGGGCCGTACTGGCGCACGCGCCGGCAAGCTGGGTCGCGTCGGCCGTCACGGCGGCTTCCGGCCAGCGCCTGGTGCTGTGCGACGCACGCGGTGACTGGCGTGACGGCGAGGCCCGCGTGGTCATCGCTTCCGGCCCCCAGGGGCGCGACTCGACCCTGCTGCCGGGCACGCTGCACTGGAGCATGGGGCTGGGCGAATTCTGGCGCGGCGCGCTGCAGCTGCGCCTGCGCTGGCCTGCGCTGGCGCAAGGCGCGCTGGACTGGCGCGCACAGGCCCGCCTGCGCGGCTGGCAGCTGACGCAGACCGGCCCCTCCAGCTGGCAGGCTGCCTTTCCGGCCTCGCTGCTCGAGGGCCTGGGCACGCCATGGAACACGCTGGCGCTGCGCGGCCTGGTGCGCGTCGAGCTGCGCCACGTCGAGCTGAGCTCCAGCGCAGGCCGCCTGGACACCCGCGGCGGCCTGCACATCGAGGCCCTGCACATGAATTCCCGCCTGAGCACCCTTTCGCCGCTGGGCAGCTATCGTGTCGACCTCGTCGGCAACGGCGCCAGCGCCGGATTGAGCCTGCGCACCATCTCCGGCGCACTGGTGCTGGCCGGCGACGGCGTCTGGAACGGGCAGCGCCTGCAGTTCTCCGGTACCGCGCGCGCGGCGCCCGGACAGCAGCAGGCGCTGGCCACCCTGCTCGGCCTGCTCGGCCGGCGCGAAGGCGACCACGTGCGCATCGCCCTGTGACTTCCTGGGACACCCCCTCATGAGCCCTACTCGCACCCGTCGCCCGCCGCCATGCGCGTCGCGCGGCACACGCAACGCCCTGGTCTGGCTGCTCAGCGCAGCGCTGGGCCTGGCGCCGCTGGCCTCGGCCGGCGCGGCCACGCGCGAGCCCGCTCGCGCCGCCAGCGGGCCTGGCCACGCACCGATGACCATCGACCTGGTCAACGCCGAGATCTCCAGCGCGGTGCAGGCCGTGGCGGCGGCCACCGGGCGCAACTTCATCGTCGATCCGCGGGTCAAGGGCCAGATCACGCTGCAGTTCAAGACCCCGGTGCCGCCGCAGCAGGTGTATCTCGCGCTGCTGACCCAGCTGCGCCTGGCGGGCTACGCGGTGGTCGAGCATGACGGAGTGTTCAAGGTCGTTCCCGAGGCCGACGCGCGCCTGCAGACCACGCCGGTCGGCGTGGGCAACGCGCCGGCGCGCATTCCCGGCCGCGGCGACCAGGTCGTGACCCAGGTGTTCGACCTGCGCTACCAGGCGGCGAGCAACCTGCTGCCGGTGCTGCGTCCGCTGATCTCGCCCAACAACACCATCAACGTCGACCCCGGCAGCAACGCGCTGGTGATCACCGACTACGCCGACAACCTGCGCCGGCTGGCGCGCATCATCGCCGGACTCGACGTGCCCACCGGCACCGAGGTGGACGTGGTGCCGCTGCGCTACGCGGTGGCCTCGGAACTCGCGCCGACGGTGGAGAAGCTGATCTCGATGCAGTCGGGGTCGAACCCTGGCGGCGCGGCGCCGCGCGTGCCGGTGCCGTCGGCGATCCTCGGCGCCAACGGCATGCGCGCCGTGGTCGTCGCCGACACCAGCAGCAATTCGCTGATCGTGCGCGCCAGCAACGGCGCGCAGCTGATGCAGATCGAGCAGATGATCCACAAGCTCGACCGCCCCTCGCTCGACAGCAATGACGACATCCATGTCGTCTACCTGCACAACGCGTCGGCGCCCTCGCTGGCCAAGGTGCTGCGCGGGGTGCTGGCCAACGAGAGCGCGGCCGGCGGCGGCACCGGCTCGCTGCTGGAGGCCGCGCGACAGGGCCTGTCGGCGGCCGCCGGAGGCGGTGCGCGTGGCGAGACTTCGGGCAGCAGCTCGGCCTTCCAGTCGGCAGCCGGCGAGTCCTACGGCAGCGCCAGCGGCGGCGGGGGCATGGGCACGACCCCGGCGTTCCGACCCGAGCAGGGCGACGAGACGGTGCCGCTGCCGCAGGGCGGCACCGTGTATGCGGACACGGCGATGAACGCGCTGATCATCAACGCCCCGCCCCCGGTGTACCGGCAACTCAAGAGCGTGATCGCGCGCCTCGACGTGCGTCGCGCGCAGGTCTACGTGGAGGCGCTGATCGTGGAGATCACGGCCTCCAAGGCGGCGCAGCTGGGCGTGCAATGGCAGTCAGGCGCGGGAAGCGCGGGCGGCAACAACGCCATCATCGGCGGGACCAACTTCGGCAGCGGCGGCTCCAACATCATCAACCTGCAGGCCGGCATCTCCAGCGGCGCCGCCGGACAGGCGCTGCTCAACGGCACCGTGGTCCCCCCGGGCGGGCTCAACATCGGCGTGCTGCACACCATCGCCGGCGTGACCTCGCTGGGCCTGCTGGCGAACTTCCTGCAGACCCATGCCGGCGCCAACGTGCTGTCGCAGCCGAACCTGATGACCCTGGACAACGAGACGGCGAAGATCGTCGTCGGCCAGAACCTGCCTTTCCTCACCGGCTCCTATACGCAGACCGGCAACTCGAGCAACCCGACCAGCCCCTTCGCCACCTACGACCGCCACGACGTCGGGCTGACGCTGAAGATCCGCCCGCAGATCACCGCCGGCAACGTCGTGCGCCTCGATGTGTTCACCGAGGATTCGAGCGTCGCCAACCCGACCGCGACGAACGGCGAGTACATCACCAACAAGCGCTCCATCCAGACCTCGGTGCTGGTCGACAGCGGCCAGACCCTGGTGCTGGGCGGTTTGATGCGCGACGAGGTCGACCACAATGACAACAAGGTCCCCGGGCTGGGCGACATCCCTCTGCTGGGCCTGCTGTTCGGCGCAAAGAACCAATAGGAGACGA
>JAJYTY010000098.1 GCA_021792835.1 Pseudomonadota bacterium | reverse complement strand
CTTCTACCGCGACCCGCATCCCGCCCCCGGCTCGCTGCCGCTGGCGCGCCAGCTGCAGGGCAAGGAGCTGTCCTACAACAACATCGCCGATGCCGATGCGGCGTGGGAATGCGTGCGCGCCTTCGACACCTGCGCCTGCGTGATCGTCAAGCACGCCAACCCCTGCGGCGCGGCGCTGGGAGTCGACCCCGAAGGGGCCTACCGCGCCGCCTTCGCCACCGACCCCACGTCGGCCTTCGGGGGCATCATCGCCTTCAACCGCGAGGTCGACGAGGCCGCGGCGCGCGCCGTGACCGGGCAGTTCGTCGAGGTGCTGATCGCGCCCGCCTACAGCGCGCAGGCGCTGGCGCTGCTGGCGGCCAAGCCGAACGTGCGCGTGCTGGCCATCGAGCTGCCGCCGGCGTCCGCGCCGGCCGCCGCGCGACTGGACGCCAAGCGCGTGAACTCGGGCCTGCTGCTGCAAAGCGCCGACGACGAGCTGCTCGACGAGGCCGCGCTGAGGGTGGTGACCCGGCGCGCGCCCACCGACGCCGAGATGGCCGACCTGCACTTCGCGTGGAAGGTGGCCAAGTTCACCAAGTCCAATGCCATCGTGTTCGCCAGCGGCGCACGCACCGTGGGGGTCGGCGCCGGGCAGATGAGCCGCGTCGACTCGACGCGCATCGCCACCATCAAGGCCGGCAACGCCGGGCTGCAGGTGGCCGGCAGCGTGGTCGCCTCCGACGCCTTCTTCCCGTTCCGCGACGGCGTCGACGTGCTGGCGCAGGCCGGCGCGCGCGCGGTGATCCAGCCCGGCGGCTCGATGCGCGACGCCGAGGTGATCGCCGCCGCCGACGAGCACGGACTGGCGATGGTGTTCACCGGCATGCGCCACTTCCGCCACTGAGCGTCGCGGACCCGGCGACCCGCAGCGCGCCCGCACGCCACAGGCAGCCGGCCATGCGCATCCTCGGCATCGACCCCGGGCTCAACACCACCGGCTACGGCCTGCTGGAGGTGCAGGGGCAGCGCCTGCACTACCAGGCCAGCGGCGCCATCCGCATCGAGCGCGCCCCGCTGCCGCAGCGCCTGAAGGTGCTGTTCGACGGCGTCAGCGAGGTCGCGCGCCAGGCGCGCGCCGACGTCGCGGTGGTGGAGATCGTGTTCGTCAACGTCAACCCGCAGTCCACGCTGCTGCTCGGGCAGGCCCGCGGCGCGGCCATCGCCGCGCTGGTGGCCGCCGGGCTGCCGGTGGTGGAGTACACCGCGCTGCAGTTGAAGAAGGCGGTGGTCGGCCACGGCCGCGCCAGCAAGCAGCAGATGCAGCAGATGGTGACGCGGCTGCTGGCGCTGCCCGGCGAACCCGGCCCCGACGCCGCCGACGCGCTCGGACTGGCGATCTGCCATGCGCAGAACCGCGCAACCGTCGGCGCGCTGCAGCGCGCCGGCGCCTTGCCCGGCGTGCAGACCGGGGTGCACCGCCGCGGCGACGCCGCCGGCCTGGACGCGCAGGCCCTGCGCGGCATGCGCGTGCGGCGGGGCCGGCTCGTCGGGTAAATCCAGCTGAATGCGCGGACTCGGGTTCAAGGGTAGTGTCCCAGTTGACCGTAGCGGCGCTTGACCCTGGCCCGCGCATGCTCGTCTTGCCGGACACCATGCCCGCACGCTCCAGCAAATCAGTGATCACGTGTGGACGTTGGAATAGATCGCCAGGCTCGCCGACCGACTATGCCGCCCAAGCCGCTCCCATATCACCCGAAGCAACGTGAAGTCCTGCGCTGCGACTACAGCGGTCTCATTGCGCCGGAGATGTGCAAGGTCCGATGGGTTGTCGTGGTGTCGCCGAAATTCATCAATAGGCCTGATCTTTGCACCGTCGTTCCTCTTAGCACGTCCGCGCCCCAGAGCATCCAGCCCTACCACGTCAAGCTTGACCGAGATCCAGCCCCATTTCCGTGCGGCGATGATGTGTGGGCGAAGTGCGACATGCTTATGACGGTTTCGTTCTCTCGGCTCACGGCGCACTGGCAGGGAAGGCGCGCAGACGGGAAGCGCAACTATGTTGCGCTGTACGTGACCAAGAGCGAATTCGCGCGGATAACCCATGGAGTCCTTGCGGCTTTGGGCCTCTCCCACTTGTGGAAGACACCTTCTTAGACTAGAGTCCTGCTGTCCCCAGCTAGCTGGGCTTCGAGTCTGCCTCACGGCAGCCGGCCTTGGAAGAGCGATGACAAGCCACCGAGGTCGCGGGTTGTCACAGTCAGCAAACGCCACCTCCGGGTGGCGTTTGTCTTTGATGTGATCGATCCTTGGTGCCACGTCCGAACTGGGACACTACCCACTCGCGCCGCACATTGACGCCAACCGGGGTTTTTGCTAACGTGTGCGGACCATGGTCCCGAATTCGACTGCTTGCGCCTGCGACTGCCGCCACACCTCGGCAGGGGCGCTTGCGGCCTGGCAGCGCGGCCTGATGCTGCGCCTGCTACGCGTCGACGTCGAGCGGCGACTGCGCCCCGCGCGCAACTGACCACCGCTCCCCCTGCTGCCCCCCGCCGGGCAGCACGCGCTTGCGAAAGCGCCCGAATTCCACGCATCGACCCGTCCAGCAGCACGCACCGCAGGCCACGAGCCCGGTGCAGCCCGGCCGCCCCATCGGCGGCCGCGACGCCGCAGGCGCCACGAACACCTGAATCGCCGGAGAAACCGCCATGCTGAAGAACCCGCAAACCAAATACCGCCCGATGCCGCCGGTCGGGCTGAAGGACCGGACCTGGCCCGACCAGGTGATCACCCGCGCACCGATCTGGATGAGCACCGACCTGCGCGACGGCAACCAGGCGCTGTTCGAGCCGATGGACGCGGCGCGCAAGATGCGCATGTTCAAGACCGTGTGCGCGATCGGGATCAAGCAGATCGAGGTGGCCTTCCCGTCGGCCTCGCAGACCGACTTCGACTTCGTGCGCGAACTCATCGAAGGCGGCCACATCCCCGACGACGTCACCATCGAGGTGCTGACGCAGGCCCGCGAGGACTTGATCCGCCGCACCTTCGAGTCCCTGGAAGGCGCCAGGCAGGCCATCGTGCATGTGTACAACGCCACGGCTCCGAACTTCCGGCGGATCGTGTTCAACGTCGACGTTCCCGGCTGCAAGCGCATCGCGGTCGAGGCGGCAACCCTGATCCGCGAACTCGCGGCCGAGCGCCCGCAGACCCGCTGGACCTTCCAGTACAGCCCCGAGGTGTTCAGCGGCACCGAGCTGCCGGTGGCGGTGGAGGTGTGCAACGCCGTCACCGAGGTCTGGCAGCCGACTCCGGAGCGCAAGATCATCTTCAACCTGCCGGCGACGGTGGAAATGAGCACGCCGAACATCTACGCCGACCAGATCGAGTGGATGCACCGCAACCTGGCGCGCCGCGACAGCATCGTGCTGTCGGTGCACCCGCACAACGACCGCGGCTGCGCGGTGGCCGCGGCGGAACTGGCGGTGATGGCCGGCGCCGACCGCATCGAGGGCTGCCTGTTCGGCAACGGCGAGCGCACCGGCAACGTCGACCTCGTGACCCTGGCGCTGAACCTGTATTCGCAGGGCGTCGACCCGGGGCTGGACTTCTCCAACATCAACGCCATCGCGCGCGCCGTCGAGGACTGCAACCAGCTGCCCATCCACCCGCGCCACCCCTACGTCGGCGACCTCGTGTTCACGGCGTTCTCCGGCTCGCACCAGGACGCCATCAAGAAGGGCCTGGCGGTGCAGAAGCCCACCGCGATCTGGGAGGTGCCCTACCTGCCGGTCGACCCGGCCGACCTCGGCCGCACCTACGACTCGGTGATCCGCGTCAACAGCCAGTCCGGCAAGGGCGGCATCGCCTACCTGCTGGAGTCGGCCTACGGGCTGGTCATGCCCAGGCGCATGCAGGTCGAGTTCAGCGGGGTCGTGCAGCGCTACACCGACAGCTCCGGCAGCGAGGTCACAGCGCAGCAGCTGTGGAGCATGTTCAACGCCGAGTACACCGAGGCGGCCGAGCCGCTGCGCTACCTGTCGCACCACCTCAACGAGCATGGCGATGCGCAGGGAATCCGCCTGGAGCTGGAGATCGACGGTCGCGCGGTGAGCCTGCGCGGTGAAGGCAACGGTCCGATCGACGCCGCGGTGCACGCGCTGCATCTGCCGCTGGCCGTGCAGAGCTACGAGGAGCGCGCGCTGGGCCTGGGCGCCAACGCGCGCGCGGTGGCGATGGTCGAGGCGGCGCTGGAAGGCACGTCGGCGACGACCTTCGGCGTGGGCATCGACCCCAACATCGTGACGGCATCGGTGCGCGCCATCGTGTCGGCGGCCAACCGCCTGCTGGCGCGGCTCGACGACGCCGAGCGCGCGCAACTGCTCAAGGGCATCCAGGCCAAGCTGAAGGCGGCGGCGTAAAGGACGGCCCCCGCTCACTGCGTTCGCCGCCCCCCGAGGGGGCGCAGGCCTGCCTTGGGGCGGCCCGGCGTCAGGCCTGCGCTCGACGGCCCCCGCTCACTGCGTTCGCCGCCCCCCGAGGGGGCGCAGGCCTGCCTTGGGGCGGCCCGGCGTCAGGCCTGCGCTCGACGGCCCCCGCTCACTGCGTTCGCCGCCCCCCGAGGGGGCGCAGGCCTGCCTTGGGGCGGCCCGGCGTCAGGCCTGCGGTCGACGCACGCGCCCCCACCCACGGCCTTCGCGCCCTCCCGGGAGATTCAGAACCCTTCGGTCGACGTGAACAGCCCGACCCGCAGGTCCTTGGCGGTGTAGATCTCGCGTCCGTCGACTTTCATCACGCCGTCGCCGATTCCCATCACGAGACGGTGGTTGATGACCCGTTTCAGGTCGATCTGGTAGCTGACCACGCGCGCGGTGGGAAGCACCTGGCCGGTGAACTTGACCTCGCCCACCCCCAGCGCGCGCCCGCGACCCGGGGCGCCCATCCAGCCCAGGTAGAAGCCCACCAGCTGCCACATCGCGTCCAGCCCCAGGCAACCGGGCATCACCGGGTCGTTCTCGAAATGGCAGCCGAAGAACCACAGATCCGGGCGGATGTCGAGTTCGGCGCGCATTTCCCCCTTGCCGTAGGCGCCGCCGTGGTCGGCGATGTGGGTGATGCGGTCCATCATCAGCATCTGCCCCAGCGGAAGCTGGGCGTTGCCGGGGCCGAACAGCCGGCCGTGGCCGCAGGCCACGAGTTCGTCGTAGGTGTAGGAGGATTGGGCTTTCATGGGGTGCTTGCGCAGTGCAGCCGACAGTTTAGCCGGCATGACCTCGCCACCCTCCCGCGTGCGGGTCGGGCCCGGCGGCGGCCTGCTAAAGTGCGCGCATGATCGGACGCATCCACGGCACCCTGCTGGACAAGACCCCGCCGCAGATCCTGGTGGACTGTTCCGGCGTGGGCTACGAGATCGACGTGCCGATGAGCACGCTGTACGGGCTGCCGTCGGTGGGGGAGAAGGTGGCGCTGCTGACCCACCTGATCGTGCGCGAGGACGCGCACCAGCTGTTCGGCTTCGCCAGCGCGCCCGAACGCGAGGCCTTTCGCGCGCTGATCCGCATTTCCGGGGTCGGCGCGCGCATCGCGCTGGCCGTGCTGTCGGGGCTGAGCGTGACCGAGCTTGCGCAGGCCATCACGGCGCAGGACAGCTCCCGCCTGACCCGCGTGCCGGGAATCGGCAAGAAGACCGCCGAGCGCCTGCTGCTGGAACTGCGCGGCAAGCTCGGCGCCGATCTCGGGCGTCCGGCGGGCGCCGCGGCCGGGCACGCCGACGTGCTGCAGGCGCTGCTGGCGCTCGGGTACTCGGAACGCGAGGCCGGCGCCGCGGTCGCCAAGCTGGCTCCGGACCTGGGCGTGGACGACGGCATACGCCAGGCCCTCAAGACCCTGGCGAAATGACGATTCAACCCGACAAGCTGCAGCCGGCGCGCGTGGTGGCGCCGGCTCCCGCATCGCCGCAGGAGGAAGCGGCCGAGCGCGCACTGCGACCGCAGGTGCTGTCCGACTACATCGGGCAGACCAAGGTGCGCGAGCAGCTGGACATTTTCATGGGCGCGGCGCGCAACCGCGGCGAGGCGCTGGACCACGTGCTGCTGTTCGGCCCGCCGGGGCTGGGCAAGACCACGCTGGCGCACATCATCGCGCGCGAGATGGGGGTGAACCTGCGTTCCACCTCGGGGCCGGTGCTCGAGCGTGCAGGCGACCTGGCGGCGCTGCTGACCAACCTCGAGCGCAACGACGTGCTGTTCATCGACGAAATCCACCGGCTGTCCCCGGTGGTCGAGGAAATCCTCTACCCGGCGCTCGAGGACTACCAGATCGACATCATGATCGGCGAGGGTCCGGGGGCGCGCAGCGTGAAGATCGACCTGCAGCCCTTCACGCTGGTCGGCGCGACCACCCGCGCCGGCATGCTGACCAACCCGCTGCGCGACCGTTTCGGCATCGTCTCGCGCCTGGAGTTCTACACCACCGAGGAGCTGACCACGATCGTCGAGCGCTCGGCCAGCCTGCTGCAGGCGCGCATCGACCAGGAAGGCGCGCGCGAGATCGCGCGGCGCTCGCGCGGCACGCCGCGCATCGCCAACCGCCTGCTGCGCCGCGTGCGCGACTACGCGCAGGTACGCGCCGACGGCCACATCGTGCGCGACGTCGCCGACCGCGCGCTGCGCATGCTCGACGTCGACCCGCTGGGCTTCGACCTGATGGACCGCAAGCTGCTGGAGGCCATCGTGCACCGCTTCGGCGGCGGCCCGGTCGGACTCGACAACCTGGCCGCGGCGATCGGCGAGGAGCGCGACACCATCGAGGACGTGATCGAACCCTACCTGATCCAGCACGGCTACATCCAGCGCACGCCGCGCGGACGCATCGCCAGCCCCTCCACCTACACGCACCTGGGCCTGACGGCGCCGCGCGCCGGCGGCGAGCTGTTCGGCGACTGAATGGGGGGGCGGCAGAGCCCCCACGCCCACTGCGTGAGCCCCCCAGAGGGGCGGGCTCAGGCGCCGGTCTCGTCGAGCACCTGGTCGAGGTGCCCGCAGTCGTTCCAGCCGACCAGGCTGATGCGTTCCTCGCAGACCAGCAGCCGGTTGATCGCCGCGTTGCGCAGCTCCCAGGTGCGCGGCGCCTGCAGCTCCTGGCCGGTAGCCAGGCGGTACAGGCAGTCCAGCGCACCGCCGTGGGTGACCAGCGCCAGCGTCTGCCCGGCGTGGCGTCGGCCCAGGTCGAGCACCGCGTGGTGGATCCGCTCCTGGAATTCCTGCAGGATCTCCCCGCCCCCGGGAGCGCCCCACTCGGGGTCGCGCCGGCGCCAGCGCAGGCAGTCCTGCGCATGCACCGGCTCGAGCGCGGCGAAACTGTGACCTTCGAAGTCTCCGAAAGCCCGCTCGCGCAGCCGCGCATCGGTGAGCAGGCGCAGCCCGCGCCGGCGCGCAAGCTCATCGGCGGTCTGGCGCGCGCGCTGCAGGTCGCTGCTGTAGACGGCGTGCAGCACCTGGCTGTCGAGCGCGTCGGCCAGCGCGGCGGCCTGCGCCAGCCCGCGCCGGTTCAGCGCGATGTCGGTGTGGCCCTGCACCCGCTGCGTGGCGTTCCAATCGGTCTCGCCGTGGCGTATGCACAGCAGCAAGGTGGCCTGGTCGTGAAGCATTCGCGCATGCTACGCGAATCGCGGCGCCGACCGCCCTCCTGCGGCCGGCGCGCGCAACCCGGCACGGGTCGTGCCCGCGCTCAATGCGCAGCGCTGGCGTCCACCGAAGCGGCCCCGTGCGTCGGCTTGACCAGCCACACCAGCACGATCAGCGCCAGGAACAACCATGCGCTCAGCCGGAACATCTCGTCGACCGCGATGGTGTAGGACTGCTGCTGCACCAGTCGATCGATCAGTCCCAGTGCCTGCTCGGGCCGCAAGCCCAGGTGCTGCGCCAGGCGCAGCGTGGCGTCGGTGGTCGCGTTGCCGCGGTAGATGTGCTCGGCCAGCTGCGAGTGATGCAGGATCGCGCGATTGGTCCACCAGGTGGTGTAGATGGACGTGCCGAACGAGCCCGCGGTGATGCGCGCGAAGTTCGACAGTCCGGACGCGGCCGCGATGCGATGCGGCGGCAGCCCGCCCAGCACGATCGACAGCAGCGGGATGAAGAACATCGCGGTGGCGATTCCCTGCACCACGGTCGGCAAGGAGTATTCCCAGTAGCTGTCGCCGATGGTGAATTGCGAGCGCATCCAGAACACCAGCGCGAACACGGCGAAGGAACCGGTGGTCAGCCAGCGCGTGTCCACCACCGACACGTAGCGCCCGATGACGGGAGAAAGCAGCAGCGCGAACAGTCCCACCCACGCCAGCACCTCGCCGGCCTGGGTTGCGGTGTAGCCGACGAACTCCTGCAGCCACAACGGCAGCAGCACCAGCGAGCCAAAGAACATCGCGTAGGCCAGCGCGAGCATGATCGTGCCCAGCGTGAAACTGGGAATGCGGAACAGGCTGAGGTCGACGACCGGGTGTTCGTCGTGCAGCTCCCAGATCAGGAACAGCACGAAACCGACGAAGGCGGCCACAGCGAGCAGCCGGATGGTGCCGGAGCCGAACCAGTCGAGTTCCTGGCCCTTGTCCAGCATCACCTGCAGCGCGCCGACCCACACGGTCAGCAACGCCAGGCCGGTCCAGTCGATCGGCAGCTTGCGGGTCGGGGTCTCGCGGCTGCGGTACAGCGTGAGGGTCACGCTGGCGCAGATCAGGCCCACAGGGACGTTGATGTAGAAGATCCAGGGCCACGAGATGTTGTCGGTGATCCAGCCTCCCAGCAGCGGCCCGGTGATGGGCGCGATCAGCGTGGTCATCGACCACATCGCCAACGCCATCCCGGATCGCTTCGGCGGGTAACTCGACAGCAGCAGGGTCTGTGACAGCGGGATCATCGGCCCCGCGGACGCGCCCTGCAGCACGCGGAACAGGATCAGCACCGACAGGCTGGGTGCCTGGCCGCACAGGAAGGAGAACAGCGTGAACAGCAGGATGCTGGTGACGAACACCCTCACCGCCCCGAATCGCTGGGTCACGAAACCGGTCAGCGGAACCGCGATCGCGTTGGCGACCCCGAACGAGGTGATGACCCAGGTGCCCTGCGACGAACTCACGCCGAGGTCGCCGGCGATCGCCGGCAGCGACACGTTGG
The DNA here is from genome assembly GCA_021792835.1 of Pseudomonadota bacterium. Classification (GTDB taxonomy): domain Bacteria; phylum Pseudomonadota; class Gammaproteobacteria; order Burkholderiales; family Burkholderiaceae_C; genus Thiomonas_A. The sequence goes on along the minus strand of JAJYTY010000098.1, from coordinate 3,477 downwards.
CGATCGACGTGTCGAGCACGTTCATGAACGTGGCCAGGCTCAGCGCGATGGTGCCCAGCACCAGCGCGCTGCCCTGCAAGGGCCGCAGGTGCTGCGCTTCGCCTGGCTGCGGCGTAGCCCCGGCTGCGGCCTCCTCGATGACGACCGTATCGGTCATGATGGGACTCCGTGGCGACGACGATCAGCGGCGCGCGGCGTGGCCGCCAGGCGTGGCAGGTACCGTCGCGTCCGGCAGGCCCACTTCGCGCGCCGGCATGCCGCTTACGTTCGCCGCGATGATGTGCGCGACCACCGCGTCGGCCTTCGTCCAGTTCGCGGCGTACATGTCGGTGTGCGCCTCGGTCCCGGTGGGTGCGAGACCGATCACCGGTGCGCCGGAGTGGTCGCGGATATCCACGGTCACCTCGGTCGACAGCCCGACGCGCAGCGGATGCTCGCCGAGCTGGCGCGGGTCGAGGGCGATGCGCACCGGCAGGCGCTGCACCACCTTGATCCAGTTGCCGGTGGCGTTCTGCGCCGGCAGCAGCGCGAAGGCCGAGCCGCTGCCGGCGGAGATTCCCACCACCTTGCCGTGGTAGACGACGTGGCTGCCATAGATGTCGGCGACCACGCTGGCCGGCTGGCCGATGCGCAGGTCGCGCAGCTGGGTTTCCTTGAAGTTGGCGTCCACCCAGACCTTGTTCAGCGGTACCACGGTCATCAGCGGCGCGCCTGGACCCACGCGCTGGCCCAGCTGCACGGTGCGCCGCGCCACCACGCCGCTGACCGGCGCCACGATGTCGGTGCGCTCGAGCGCCAGGTAGGCCTCGCGCACGCGAGCCGCCGCCAGGCGCACCGTCGGGTTGTGCGCGAGCACCGTGCCGGCGGTCTGCGCCTCGTTCGCCGCGACTTGCGCGCGCGCGGCCTGCACGGCGCTTTGCGCGGTGCGCAACGCGCTTCGCGCGGCCTGCACGGCGATCTGCGACTGGCGCAGTTCCTCGGCGCCGACGGCGCCGGTGCCCTCCAGCTTGCGCCGGCGACGCAACGCGTCCTCGGCCTTGGCCAGTTCGGCGCGCGCGGTGGCGACCTCGGTCTGGCGCACCCGCACCTGCGAGCGCAGCGCGGCGGTTTGCGCGTAGGTCACGCGCAGGCCGCGCACGGCCTGCCCGAGCTGCGCCTCGGCCTGCTGCAGCGCGACGCGCGCGTCGGCGCCGTCGAGCTGCACCAGGGTCTGGCCGGCGCGCACGACCTGCGTGTCGTCGGCGTCGATCGCGGTGACGGTGCCGCCGACCTGCGGCGTGACCTGCACCAGGTCGCCGTTGACGTAGGCGTCGTCGGTGTTGACCTCGCGGGTCGACAGCCAGTATTCATAACCACCATAGACCGCGCCCAGCACGACGAAGGTGCTGATGGCGGCCAGCATCAACTTGCGCCGGCGTGCGGCCTTGGCGTCGACTTCGCCGTTGGGGGTCGAATTCGGGGATTGCGGATTGGCGCTCATGCAAAGCTCCGTGGGATTCCTGGTGCTGTTCGGGGTGTTCGGGGGTGTTCGGGATTCAGCGAGCGGTCGCGGACACGGGGACCGCCGCGGCCGGCGCGCCGGCCTCGTGGCCGGCGCCATAGCCGCCGCCGAGGGCGCGGATCAGCGCGACATCGTCGACCAGTGCCTGGGTCTTGAGCTGCGCGCCGAGCTGGCGCAGCTGCAGCACCGGCTCCTGCGTCTGCAGCACCATCAGCTCGTTGCCCAGGCCGGCGTCGAAACGGTCGCGGGCCAGCCGATGCGCCTGGCTGGCCAGATGCAACGCACGCCGCTGCGCGTGGATCTGCGCCTGCGCGGAGCGGCGCTGCGCGATGGCATCGGCCACCTCGCGCACCGCGCCGACCAGGGTCGCGTTGTATTCGTCGATCGCCGCATCGGCGCCGGCGTCGCGCGCCCGCAGATTGGCGCGCAGCGCGCCGCCTTCGAAGATCGGCAGGTCGATCGCCGGCCCCACGCCCCAGGCACGGCTGCCTGCGGCGAGGAACTGGCTGAAGCCCAGCGAGCTGAATCCGACGAAGGCCGACAGGTTGATGTCGGGGTAGAAACTGGCACGCGCCTCGTCGACCGAGGCCAGCGCGCTTTGCACCTGCCAGCGCGCCGCGACGACGTCGGGACGACGCCCGATGAGGCTTGCCGGAAGGCTGCGCGGAAGCTGCGGCAGCGGAACCTGGCGCAGTTGCGGATGCAGCCCGGCGGTGGCCTGCGGACCTGCACCGATCAGCGCGGCCAGTGCGTCACGCGCTTGCTGCTGCGCCTGCAGGTTCGCCTCCAGGCTGACGCGCAACTGCGGGATCTGCGCCTGCGCCTGGCGCTGCTGCAAGGTGTTGTCGAGCCCGGCGCGGGCCCGCTCGCCGACCAGGCGGGCGGTGGTCTTGCGCTGCGCGAGGCTGTCGTGCAGTACGCGCTCCTGTGCGACCAGCCCGGCCAACCGGAAGTACTCCGCGGCGACGTCGGAGGTGATCATCACGCGCGCGGCCTGCGCCTGCGCCTGCGCGGCGCGCGCCTGCCCGACGGCGGCGCGCAGGCGCGCCTGGTTGCGCCCGAAGAAGTCCAGGTCCCAGCTGCCCTGCAGCGCGAGCTGGTTCTCGGTGTAGGTGCTGCCGCCCAGCGGCGGCGGGTAGATGTCGTTGGCGCTGAAGCGCTCACGCGTCGTCGAAAGGGCCGCGCCGACGTGCGGCAGCAGCGCGCTGCGCGCGATGCCGGTTGCGGCCTGGGCCTCGCGTTCGCGCGCCTGCGCCTGCTGCAGTCCCGGACTGCCGGCCAGCGCCTGCTGCTCCAGACGGTCCAGCCCGGGGTCGCCGAAGTGCTTCCACCAGTCCTCGGCGGGAAAGGCCGCGGCGCCGGCCTGCAGTCCCAGCTGCTGCCCGCCGAGCAGCTGCGCGCGCGGCGTGCTGGAACCCGGCGAGGCACAGCCGCCGAGCAAGGCGACCAGCCCGGCCAACACGGCAAGGCGCCAGCCCGGTGGCGCCGCGCGACGTGCCGGTGATGCGGGAGGATGCAACGAATGCTTGAGGTTCATGATTGCGGGGGGTCGAGAGAGGCGCGGGCATCGCAGCAGGCGGTGCCGTTGCTCACGAATCGCTGAAGCAGACCGAGCAGGTCGCGGAATTCGCCTTCGGTGAAGCCGCGCAGCTGGCCGTTCATCACGTCGGCCAGGCAATGCGGAATTCGCGCGGCGACCTCCTGGCCGCGCTCGGTCAGGTGCACGTGCACGACGCGCCGATCCTGCGTGCTGCGGGTGCGCCGCAGCAGGCCCTTGGCCTCCAGGCGATCGAGCATGCGGGTCATCGCGCCGGCGTCGATCCCGGCTTCGCGGGCGCAGGCGGCCACGGTGTCGGCCTTGCAGCGGCTGATCAGCCACAGCGGGCCCCACTGCATGCCGGTGAGATCGAGTTCCTGCATGCGCAGGTCGAGGTTGCGCTGCAGGGTCTGGTAGGCCTGCTTGATCCAGTAGCCCA
>JAJYTY010000097.1 GCA_021792835.1 Pseudomonadota bacterium | reverse complement strand
CTGCGCTTGTGCGTGCAGGGTGGATCGATGGTCCCCCTCCCGGGCGCGCAGTCACTGCGCGCAATCAGACCGCCGCGGCGCGGGCGCGGCGACAATGGAGGCCTCGAACAGGTTTCGCAGAGGCCACCACGATGGACACCCTTCCTCCCTCCGACCCGACACCCCCGTCGCCCCCGACCCCGCAGTCGCCGCGCGCCTTCCTGCGCCGCGCCGCGCAGGCGCTGGAACAATCCCCGCTGAAGGACGTGCAGCGCAACGTGCGCGCGCTGGCGCACTCCGCAGCCGGCCGCCTCGACCTGGTGATGCGCGAGGAATTCGACGCGCTGCAGGCAATGCTCAACGCCTCGGTGCAGCGCATCGCGCAACTCGAGGCCCAGGTGGCGGCGCTGGAATCGCACCTGGCTGCCAGCGAGCAGGCCGCCAGGCAGCAGGCCGCGGCCACGCAGACCGGGCGCGAGCCATCGCGGGCCGGCGGCGGCTCGCCGGGCGGCGACACGGCCTGAGCCCACTCCCCACCGCCCCACTGCACTCGCGCGCGCGCTCACGGCGCACGCGCGCAACTCTCACCTTCGCGCACGATGCCGCTGGCCGTGGTCGCGAGCCGTGCGCTGCAGGGCCTGCACGCACCCGCGGTGCAGGTCGAGGTGCATCTGTCGGGCGGGCTGCCCGCCTTTTGCATCGTCGGCCTTCCGGAGGCCGAGGTGCGCGAGGCCCGCGAGCGCGTTCGCAGCGCGCTGCTGAACAGCTCGCTGCCTTTTCCGTCGTCGCGCCGGATCGTCGTCAACCTGGCCCCGGCCGACCTGCCGAAGGAATCGGGCCGCTTCGACCTGCCGATCGCGCTGGGTCTGCTGGCCGCGCAACGCGCCTTCGATCCGGCACGGCTGCAGGCGCACGAGTTCGCCGGGGAACTGTCGCTGTCCGGCGAACTGCGGCCGGTGCGCGGCGCGCTGCCGATGCTGTGCGCCGCGCGCGAGCCCGGCACCCGCGTGCTGCTGCCACTGGCCAGCGCGCGCGAAGCCGCGCTGGCCGATCCCGACGCCGTGCTGGGTGCGCGGCACCTGAGCGACGTCGTCGCCTACCTGTGCGGCAGGCTCGAATCCGGCGAGCTGCGCGTGGCGGCACCGAGCCCCGCCGTCGCCCCGCCCGCTCCCGACCTCCGTGAGGTACGCGGCCAGGCCGAGGCGCGGCGCGCGCTGGAGGTCGCCGCCGCTGGCTCGCACCACCTGTTGCTGGTGGGCCCCCCGGGCAGCGGCAAGACCATGCTCGCCCAGCGCCTGCACGGGCTGCTGCCCGCGCTCTCACGCGAACAGGCGCTGCAAAGCGCGGCCATGCTCAGCCTGGCCGGGCATTTCGACCCGGCGGCGTGGGGACGCCGCAGCCTGCGCAGTCCCCACCATGCCAGTTCCGCCGCGGCGCTGCTCGGCGGCCTCGGCGGCGGCGTGCTGCGCCCGGGCGAGATCTCGCTGGCGCATCACGGCGTGCTGTTTCTCGACGAGCTGCCGGAATTCGAGCGACGTGCGCTGGAAGGGCTGCGCGAACCGCTGGAAAGCTGCCGCGTGCACCTGGCACGGGCCGCGCAGCGCACCGAGCTGCCGGCGGATTTCCAGCTGGTGGCGGCGATGAATCCCTGCCCCTGCGGCCAGCTCGGCAACCCGGCGCGCGAATGCCGCTGCAGCGCGCAGCAGGTGGCGCGCTATCGCGCGCGCCTGTCGGGCCCACTGCTGGACCGCATCGACCTGCGCGTGGAAGTCCCGGCGCAGGCGCCGGCGCAGCTGCTCGAGCTGCCGCCGGGCGAGCCCAGCGCGGCGGTGGCCGCGCGCGTGCGCGCCGCCGCCGAACTCCAGCAGCGACGCCAGGGCACGAGCAACGCGCGGCTCGAAGGCGCGCAGCTGGAAGGCCATTGCGGACTCGCGCGGGCCGAACGCGCGTGGCTGGCCGGCGCACTGGAGCGCCTGGGCGCCTCCGCGCGCTGCGCGCACCGCGTGCTGCGGGTGGCGCGTACCCTGGCCGACCTCGGCGGCGCGCCGACACTGACGCGCGAACACCTGGCCGAGGCGCTGCAACTGCGCCGCGCCCTCGGCGGCGCCTGAAGGCTCCGCCGGACTGCCCCCGCGGGGGGCGGGCTGGGCGCAGCCCAGCCCTGGGGGTGCGCCTGAGAAGACGCAGGGCCGCCCCAAGTCTTCTCAGCCCCCGCGGGGGGCGGGCTGGGCGCAGCCCAGCCCTGGGGGCGCTCCTGAGAAGACGCAGGGCCGCCCCAAGTCTTCTCAGCCCCCGCGGGGGGCGGGCTGGGCGCAGCCCAGCCCTGGGGGCGCACTTCTCACGCCGCGGCCAGCGCCTGGTCGAGGTCGGCGATCAGGTCGTCCACGTGCTCGATGCCCACCGACAGTCGCACCATGTCGGCGCTGACTCCGGCCGCGGCGAGCTCGGCATCGTTGAGCTGGCGGTGGGTGGTGGTGGCCGGGTGGCAGGCCAGGGACTTGCAGTCGCCGATGTTGACCAGGCGGGTGAACAGCTTCAGCGCGTCCTGGAAGCGCGCGCCGGCCTCGCGCCCGCCGCGCAGCCCGAAGCTCAGGATCCCCGACGCGCGCCCGCGCATCAGGCGCTGCGCGATGTCGTGGTCGGGATGGTCCGGCAGCCCGGCGTAGCGCACCCATTCGACCTTCGGCTGGCGGCGCAGGTGCTCGGCGATGCGCAGCGAGTTGTCGCAGATGCGGTCCATGCGCAGCGGCAGGGTCTCCAGCCCCTGCAGCAGCAGGAAGGCGTTCATCGGCGACAGCGCGGCGCCCATGTTGCGCAGCGGCACGACGCGCGCGCGGGCGATGAAGGCGGCGGGACCGAAGGCCTCGGTGTAGCTGACTCCGTGGTAGCTGATGTCCGGGTCGACGAGCAGCGCGAAGCGGTCGCGCCGCGCCGCCCAGTCGAAGCGTCCGCCGTCGACGATGGCGCCGCCGACGCTGTTGCCATGCCCGCCGATGTACTTGGTCAGCGAATGCACGACGATGTCCGCGCCATGCTCGAGGGGCCGGCACAGGTAGGGCGACGGCACCGTGTTGTCGACGATCAGCGGCACCCCGGCGGCGTGCGCCACCGCGGCCAGCGCGCCGATGTCGGTGACGTTGCCCAGCGGGTTGCCGATGCTTTCGCAGTACAGCGCCTTCGTGCGTGAATCGATCAGGCGCGCGAAGGCCTGCGGGTCGGCGGGGTCGGCGAAGCGCACCTCGATGCCCTGGCGCGGGAAGGTGTGCGCGAACAGGTTGTAGGTCCCGCCGTACAGCCGGCTGCTGGAGACGATGTTGTCCCCGGCCACCGCGATGGTCTGGATCGACGCGGTGATCGCCGCCATTCCGGAAGCCAGCGCCAACGCCGCCACGCCGCCCTCGAGCGCGGCCACGCGCGCCTCCAGCACCCCGGTGGTGGGGTTCATGATGCGGGTGTAGATGTTGCCCGCGACCTTCAGGTCGAACAGGTCGGCGCCGTGCTGCGTGTCGTCGAAGGCATAGGACACGGTCTGGTACACCGGCACGGCCACGGCGCGCGTGCTGGGATCGGGGCTGTAGCCGGCGTGCACGGCCTGGGTCTCAAAACGCATCGATGTCTCCTGCGAGGGTGGGTTCGAGTTCCGATTGTGCAACCGGCGCCGACGACTGCGCCGTATTGCGCCGGGCAGCCCCGAAATAGGCCGCCGGGGTCGTACCCAGCGCGACCCGAAAGGCCTTGATGAAGGCGCTGACGCTGTCGTAGCCCAGCGAGAGCGCAACGTGCTTGACCGCCTGTCCGGTGGCCAGCCATTCCAGCGCCTGGGTCAGCCGCGCCCACTGGCGCCACTGGCCGAAGCTCATTCCGGTCTCCTCGACGAACTTGCGGCTCAGCGTACGCGCGCTGAGTTCGCCGAATCGCGCCCATTGCTCCAGGCGCCTCCCGCTGGCCGGGTTGGCCAGCAGCGCGCGCGCGATGGCCAGCAGGCGCTCGTCCTTCGGCCACGGCAGTTGCAGGGACTGCGTGCCGGCCTGCGCGAGTTCGTCGAGCAGCACCTGCAGCAGCCGGCGCTGCGGCGGCGCCAGCGCGGCCCCGGGCGGCCACTCCAGCGTGCGCTGCATCAGCAGCGCGGCCAGCGCGCTGGCCTCGAACTGCGCCGGATGCGCGGGCAGCGCCGCGCTGTGGCGTTCGCTGAGGAACACGCCGACCCCGGCGGTGGGACCGAAGGACTGCACCGAATGCGTCACGTGCGGCGGCATCCAGCCGATGCTGCGGGGCCCCGCGATGACCCTGCCGCGCGTGGTCTCCACCGCCACCAGGCCCTCGGTGAGCAGGAACAGGACGCCGCGCGGCACCTGGTGCGAGCTGTTGTCCAGCGGCTGGTCGTTGCGCACGCGCACGGCGATCAGCTCGGGATCCGCCGGATCGTGGATCAGATCATGAAGCTCGAGGGGGATGCCCATGGAAATTTGCCCGTCGTCCAAGCCGGAGGTGATTGTGGCGCAATTGCGATATTACTTGGCCGGATCAAGCAACTTCGCCACTGGGCCAAACCCTAAGATCCGCATTGACACAAAAAAGATCAGGATTTTGCGCATGCTCCGTTCGACCGTCTCTCCACGCGCCGGCTTGTCATTGCTGGCCGCCGCGCTGCTTGCCGGCTGCACCACGGTCGGGCCGGACTTCAAGACCCCGGCACCGCCGACCGCGACAGGCTACACCGCGGGCAACTTGCCGGCGGGCACCGCATCGGCCCCTGGCACGCTGGGCCCGGCGCAGCGCTTCGCGCCCGCGCGATCGGTGCGCACGCAATGGTGGACCGCCTTCGGTTCGCAGCGTCTGGACGCCCTGGTGCAGCAGGCGCTGCTCAACAGCCCCACGCTGCAGGCCGCCCAGGCCACGCTGCGCCAGGCGCAGGAGACCTACCGCGCGCAGGCCGGATCGACGCTGTACCCGACGGTCGCGGCCAAGCTCGGCGCCAGCCGCAACGGAATCAACGGCGCGTCGCAGGGGGTGGGCGGCGACACGCAGCACATCTTCAACCTGTACAACGCCGGCATCGCGGTCAATTACAATCTGGACCTGTTCGGGGGCAACCGGCGCGCGCTGGAGGCGCTGGCCGCGCAGGCCGACTACCAGGCCTATCAACTCGCCGGAGCGCGCCTGACCCTGGCCGGCAACGTGGTCACCACGGCCTTTGCGCAAGCGCAGCTGCGCGCGCAGATCCAGGCCACCGAGGCGATCGCGAAGGCGCAGGCCGACGAACTCGAGATCACGCGCAAGCAGATGCAGCTCGGCGCGGTTTCGCTGGTCAACGTGCTGAGCCTGCAGACGCAGTACGAGCAGACCCTGGCCGGGCTGCCGCCGCTGCGCAACAAGCTGCAGCAGGCGGACCACCTGCTGGCGGTGCTGCTCGGCGAGGCGCCTTCCCAGGCGCGCATCCCGCAGTTCGAGCTGGCGGACTTCCGCCTGCCGGCACAGCTGCCGGTGGTGGTTCCGTCCGAGCTGGTGCGCCAGCGCCCCGACGTACAGGCCTCGACCGCGCTGCTGCACGTGGCCACCGCGCAATACGGGGTCGCGGTGTCGAACCTGTACCCGCAGATCAACCTCAGCGCCAGCCTGGGAACGCAGGCGCTGACCACCGGCGCGCTGTTCGGCCCCGGCTCGGCGATCTGGACCCTGGCCGGCGCGCTCGCGCAGCCCCTGTTCAACGAGGGGCTGCACGCCGGGGCCAGCGCCGCGCAGGCCAACCTGCAGGCCGCCGGAGCCAACTACCGACAGACCGTGCTGCAGGCCCTGCGCAACGTCGCCGATGCGCTGCGCCAGCTCGACAACGACGCGCAGACCCTGCGCGCGCAGGCCGCCGCCGACGCCTCCGCGCAGCAGTCGCTGCAACTGGTGGATCAGCAATACCGCCTGGGCGCGGCCAGCTACCTGCAGCTGCTGACCGCGCAACAGCAGGCGCAGAACGCGCGCATCGCGCTGCTCGCGGCGCAGGCGGCACGCCTTGCCGACAGCGCCGCGCTGTACCAGGCGATGGGCGGCGGCGTGCTGCCGGCGCAGCAGACGCCACCGCAGGGAGCCGCGAAGGCTTCCTGAGGCCTTCGCGCGCAACACCCGACGAAGGCGGGCGCGCAGCGCACGCCGCACTAGACCTGCGTCGCCGCGGCGGCGCGGATTCGAGGACTGGATTCACCACACGAACACGCACATGTCGACGACCGGACGCACCACCCTACGCATGATCATCATGCTCGTCATCGCGGCCGTGCTCATTGGAGCCGTGACCTGGTTTCACGTCTTCAAGGGTCACATGATCGCCAAGTACATGAAGAGCATGTCCAACCCGCCGCAGACGGTGTCCACCGCGGTGGCGAAGGACGAGACCTGGCAGCCGACGGTGCAGGCGCTGGGCACGCTGCGCGCCAGCCAGCAGGCCAGCCTGGGCGCGCCCGTGGGCGCGCTGGTCACGGCCATCCACTTCAAGTCGGGTGCACACGTGCGTGCCGGGCAGTCGCTGGTGGGCCTCGACCCGGCTCCGCTGCGCGCCCAGCTGGTGCAGTTGCAGGCCCAGCTGCACCTCGCGCAGCTCAACCTGCGACGCGACCGCGCGCAGCTGGCCGCGCACGCGGTGAGCCAGGCGGTGGTCGACACCGACGACGCCACGGTGCAGTCCGACGAGGCCGGAATCGCGGCGCAGAAGGCCCTGCTGGCCCAGCATGTCATCGCCGCGCCGTTCTCGGGTCGCCTCGGCCTGCGCCAGGTCGACCTCGGCCAGTACCTGGCGCCCGGCGGCGTCGCGGTCACGCTGCAGAAGCTCAACCCGATGCTGATCGACTTCGACGTCCCGCAAAAGCAGATCGACCTGATCCACGTCGGCATGAAGGCCGAGCTGAGCACCAGCGCGGTGCCGGGCAAGACCTTCGTCGGCGAGGTCACGGCCATCGAGCCGCAGATCGACACCTCCACGCGCAACCTGACGGTGCGCGCGCGCGTGCCCAACCCCGGCGAACAGCTGCTGCCCGGGGTGTTCGCCAGCGTGACGCTGCAGCAGGGTGCGCCGAAGCAATACATCACCCTGCCCAACGCCGCGGTGGTCTACAACCCCTACGGCGACACCGTGTACCTGGTGAAGCACGAGGGCAAGGGTCCCGACGGCAAGCCCCGCCTGGTGGCCGAGCAGCGCTTCATCACCACCGGCCCGCAGCGCGGCGACCAGGTGGCGGTGCTCAAGGGCCTCAAGCCGGGCGACACCGTGGTCACCTCCGGCCAGCTCAAGCTGCGCAACGGTACGCCGCTGCTGATCAACAACAGCGTGCGGCCCAGCGACAGCCCGGACCCGACGGTCTCCGACAACTGATGCGCGCGCCCAGGTCCCAAGCATGAGCACGAACAAGAAATTCACCGACATCTTCATCGAGCGCCCGGTGCTGGCCACCGTGGTCAGCCTGGTGATCCTGGTGCTCGGCCTGCGCTCGGCGGGGCTGCTGCCGGTGCTGCAGTACCCGTTCACGCAGAACGCGGTGGTCACCGTGACCACCGACTACCCGGGCGCCTCCGCGGCCACCGTGGCCTCGTTCATCACGACGCCGCTGGAGAACTCGATCGCGCAGGCCAACGGGATCGACTACATGACCTCCACCAGCGTGCAGGGGGTCAGCACGATCACCATCAACCTGCGCCTGAACTACGACCCGGACAAGGCGCTGACCGAGATCAACACCAAGGTCAACGCGGTACTGAACCAGTTGCCGCCGCAGTCGCAGACCCCGACGCTGACGGTGGCGGTGGGGCAGACCATCGACGCGATGTACATCGGCTTCTACAGCGATGTGCTCAAGCCGAACCAGATCACCGACTACCTGACCCGCTCGGTGCAGCCCAAGCTGCAGGCCATCCCGGGGGTGCAGACGGCGGAGTTCATCGGCGCGAAGAACTTCGCGCTGCGCGCCTGGCTGAACCCGCGCGAGCTCGCCGCCTACGGGCTGACCGCCGCCGACGTGTACTCGGCGCTGGCGGCCAACAACTACATCACCGCGGCCGGGCACACGAAGGGCCAGATGGTGCAGATCAACCTGGCGGCCAACACCAACCTGACCTCGCTGAACGCGTTCCGCAACCTGATCGTGAAAAGCGTGGGCGGCAAGGTGGTGCGCCTGGACGACGTCGCGCAGGTCTCGCTGGGCTCGGACGACTACACGACCTCGGTGGCCTTCGACGGCAAGTCCTCGGTGTTCATCGGCATCCAGGTCGCCCCCAGCGCCAACCTGCTGAACGTGGTCAAGCGCGTGCGCGCGGCATTCCCCGCAATCCAGGCGCAGTTGCCCCAGGGCCTGAGCGGACGCATCGTCTACGACTCGACCAAGTTCGTCGACGCATCGATCAACGACGTGATCAAGACCCTGGTCGAGGCGGTGCTGATCGTCGCGGCGGTGGTGTTCATCTTCCTCGGATCGCTGCGCTCCGTGGTGGTTCCGCTGATCGCGATCCCGCTGTCGATCGTCGGCACCTTCACGGTGATGCTGGCGCTGGGCTACTCGATCAACCTGCTGACCCTGCTGGCCATCGTGCTGGCCATCGGGCTGGTGGTCGACGACGCCATCATCATCGTCGAGAACATCAGCCGCCACCTCGAGGAGGGCATGGCGCGCAAGGACGCCGCGATACGCGCCGCGCGCGAGCTCGCCAACCCGATCCTGGCGATGGCCGTGGTGCTGGTGGCGGTGTACGTGCCCATCGGCTTCATGAGCGGCCTGACCGGCGCGCTGTTCACCGAGTTCGCGTTCACGCTGGTGGGCACGGTGATCATCTCGGCCATCGTCGCGCTGACGCTGTCGCCGATGCTGTGCTCGCGCCTGCTGAAGGCCCCGGACCCGCAGAGCCGCAACTGGCAGGACCGCCTGGTGCTGATGCTCGACCGCGCCTTCGAGCGCCTGCACGGCCGCTACGAGAGGCTGCTGCACGGCTCGCTGAACTACCTGCCGGTGACCACGGTGCTGGGCGTCATCGTGCTCGGGTCCATCTTCTTCCTGTACACCACGTCGACCTCGGAGCTGGCTCCGCAGGAGGACCAGGGCGTGCTGCTGGCGATGGCCTTCACGAACCCGACGGCCACGCTGGAGCAGCGCGCGCAGGTCGAGCACCAGATCTACGGCGTGTTCAAGAGCTTCCCGGAAACCGACCACATCTTCCAGATCAACGCTCCCCTGCAGAACATCGGGGGCATGGTGCTCAAGCCGTGGAACGAGCGCCCGAAGACGGCCTCGCAGCTGCAGCCGGTGCTGCAGCAAAAGCTCAGCCACATCGCCGGCGGCCAGATCGCGGTGTTCCAGCCGCCTTCGCTGCCGGGGGCGCGCGGGCTTCCGGTGCAGTTCGTGATCACCACCGCCGACCCCGTCGACAGGCTGTATCCGGTGTCGCAGAACTTTCTGCACGACGCTTTGAAGACCGGCGACTTCGCCTTCATGCAGTCGGACCTGCGGGTCGACCTGCCGCAGACCACGCTGGTCGTGAACCGCGACATGGCGGCGCAGCTGGGCCTGACCATGCAGCAGATCGGCTCGGCGATCTCGGCGATGATGGGCGGCGGCTACGTCAACTTCTTCAACCTCGACGGGCGCTCCTACAAGGTGATCCCGCAGGTGGAGCGGCGCTTCCGCCTGACCACGCAGCAGCTGCTCGACTACTACATCCGCACGAGCAGCGGCAAGATGGTCCCGCTGTCCACCGTGGTGAGCCTGAAGAGCGCGGTCGAGCCGGAGACCATCAACCACTTCCAGCAGGCGAACTCGGCGACCATGAACGCGGTGCCGATTCCCGGCGTGTCGCAGGGCAAGGCGCTGGCCGACCTGAAGGCGCTGGCCGAGCGCACGTTGCCGCAGGGCTACAGCTTCAACTACGCCGGGCCGTCACGCCAGTACGTGCAGGAGTCGGGGGGGCTGCTGCTGACCTTCGGCTTCGCGCTGGTGATCATCTTCCTCGCGCTGGCCGCGCAGTTCGAGAGCTTCCGCGACCCCATCATCATCCTGGTGTCGGTGCCGATGGCGGTGTCGGGGGCGCTGCTGTTCATCAACCTGGGGGTCGGCGGCGCGACCCTGAACATCTACAGTGAAGTGGGTCTGGTGACCCTGATCGGACTGATCTCCAAGCACGGCATCCTGATCGTCGAGTTCGCGAACAACCTGCAGCGCGAGGGCCGCAGCAAGCGCGAGGCGATCGAGCATGCCGCCGGCATGCGCCTGCGCCCGATCCTGATGACCACCGCGGCGATGGTGCTGGGGGTGATGCCGCTGATCACCGCCACCGGCGCCGGCGCCGAGAGCCGCTTCAACATGGGCCTGGTGATCGCATCGGGCCTGGCCATCGGCACCATGTTCACGCTGTTCGTGGTGCCGGCGGTGTACATGATGCTGGCCGCCGACCACAGCCACGAGGCACGCGCGCAGGCGCTGCGCGAAGCCGAGGAAGAGGACCGCGCGATGCACCACGAGGAGCCGCGGGGCGCCTGAGCGCGGCGCGTGCGCGATTCGCGGGGGCGGCCGATGGCCGCCCCTTTTCACATGCGCGCCGGGCTTCAGACCAGGCGGTCGGCCTGGCGCTGCACCGCCTGCAGGCGACGGCCGCTGCGGCGCTCCCAGTCGGCGGCCTGGTCGTCGCCCACCGGACCGACCTGGAAGTAGCGCGCCTGCGGATGGGCGAAATAAAAGCCGCTGACGCTGGCCGCCGGCATCATCGCCCAGCTCTCGCTGAGGGACATGCCCAGTTGCTGCGCCCCCAGCAGTTCGAACAGGTCCTGCTTGACCGAGTGCTCGGGGCAGGCCGGGTAGCCCGGCGCCGGGCGGATTCCGACGTAGTCCTCGTGGATCAGCTGCTCCAGCGCCAGCTGTTCGCCGGCCGCGTAGCCCCACAGCTCGGTGCGCACGCGCAGGTGCAGCCACTCGGCCAGCGCCTCGGCCAGGCGGTCGGCGAGCGCCTTCAGCACGATCGCGCCGTAGTCGTCGTGCTCGGCCACGAATTGCTGCACACGCTGCTCGGCGCCCAGCCCGGCGGTCACCGCGAACAGGCCGATGTGGTCGGCGCCCTCGCCCTTCGGCGCGACGAAGTCGGCCAGCGCCAGGTTCGGACGCCGCACGCCGTCGACCACCGGACGCTCGGTCTGCTGGCGCAGGCCCCACCAGGTCATCAGGGTGCGACTGCGCGATTCGTCGGCGTAGATCTCGATGTCGTCGCCGACGCTGTTGGCCGGGTACAGGCCTAGCACCGCGTTGGCCTGCAGCCAGCGCCCGTCGATGGCGCGCTTGAGCATGGCCTGCGCGTCGGCGTACACCTGGCGCGCCTGCTCGCCGACCACCGCGTCGTCGAGGATCGCCGGGAATGGCCCGGCCAGGTCCCAGGTCTGGAAATACGGGCCCCAGTCGATGTAGCGCGCGACCTCGGCGAGGTCGACATTGCGGAATTCGCGGCGCCCCGGCGCACGCGGAGCCGGTGCCATCTCATGCGGCCACTGCAGGCGCAGCCGGTTGGCGCGCGCCTGCTCCAGCGGGACCAGCGGCACCTGGCGCTTCGCCGCGTGCTGCGCGCGGATCCGCTCGTAGTCGGCGCGCAGCTCGCGCAGGAAGTTCGACGCTCCGTCGGACAGCAGGTTCTGCGCCACGCCCACGCTGCGCGACGCGTCGGGCACGTACACCACCGGACCGTCGTAGTGCGGCGCGATCTTCACCGCGGTGTGCACGCGGCTGGTCGTCGCGCCGCCGATCAGCAGCGGGATGTCGCGCTCGCGGAAATAGGGGTCGCGCTGCATCTCGGCCGCCACATGCTGCATCTCCTCCAGGCTGGGCGTGATCAGCCCGGACAGCCCGACGATGTCGGCCTGCTGCTCCTTGGCGCGCGCCAGGATGTCCTGGCACGGCACCATCACGCCCATGTTCTCGACCTCGAAGTTGTTGCACTGCAGGACCACGGTGACGATGTTCTTGCCGATGTCGTGCACGTCGCCCTTGACGGTGGCGATGACGATCCTGCCGCGCGAGCGCGGGCTGCCGCCGGCCTGCTGGTCGCGACGCTTGTGCTCCTCGATGAACGGGATCAGGTGCGCCACCGACTGCTTCATGACTCGCGCGCTCTTGACCACCTGGGGCAGGAACATCTTGCCCTGGCCGAACAGGTCGCCGACCACGTTCATGCCGTCCATCAACGGCCCTTCGATGACGGCCAGCGGCGGCCGGCCCTCGGCCTCGAAGCGCGCGCGCAGTTCCTCGGTGTCGGCGACGATGAAGTCGGTGATGCCATGCACCAGCGCGTGGCTCAGGCGCTGCTCCAGCGGGAGCTCGCGCCAGGCGTTGCGCGTGGACTCGTCGCGCGCGGTGCCGCGCACCTGCTCGGCCATCGCCACCAGGCGCTCGCCGGCGTCGGGGCGGCGGTCCAGCACCACGTCCTCCACCGCCTCGCGCAGCTTGGGGTCGAGGTCGTCGTAGACCCCGATCTGCCCGGCGTTGACGATGCCCATGTCCATGCCGGCGCGGATCGCGTGGTACAGGAACACGGTATGGATGGCCTCGCGCACAGCGTCGTTGCCGCGGAACGAGAAACTGACGTTGCTCACCCCACCCGACACCTTCGCGCCCGGCAGCTGCGCCTTGATCCAGCGCGTGGCGTCGATGAAGTCCACCGCGTAGTGGTTGTGCTCCTCGATGCCGGTCGCGATGGCGAAGATGTTGGGGTCGAAGATGATGTCCTCGGGGGCGAAGCCCACCTCGTCGACCAGGATCCGGTAGGCGCGCGCGCAGATGTCGATGCGGCGCTGGTAGGTGTCGGCCTGGCC